>JAZLDU010000032.1:0-67187 GCA_045614885.1 Tidjanibacter sp.
CCCGCCGAAATGCATCGCAGTGGCTTTTGGGTACCTTTTGCCACCAAAAGGTACAAAAAGTTGAAAGTTGGAAGTTGAAAATGGAAAATTAACACACGCCCCCGGCCTTCGGCCACCCCCTCTAACTTAGAGGGGGAATTGAGGGGAACTCCTCCCCTAAGTTAGGGGAGGTGCCCAAAGGGCGGAGGGGTCTGTTGACGTTAGACGTTGGACGTTAGACGTTAGACATCCGTCGGTCGACGATTGACGGATTGTTAATAACTATTTTTTGCCATCCGCTTGGAGTTTCCAGGCGGATGGCTTACTTTTGCACAAGAAAACCAAACAACAAAAACCCAAATCATACCATTATATAATATGTATCTCGAAAGTGCCAACAAACCCGGCTGGATAGAGGTTATTTGCGGCTCGATGTTCTCGGGCAAAACCGAAGAGTTGATTCGTCGTATGCGCCGTGCAGTATTTGCCAATCAGCGCGTAGAGATTTTCAAACCACAAATAGATGTGCGCTACTCGGTAGACGAGGTGGTGTCGCACAACTCCAACAGCATCCCCTCGACTCCCGTAGAGAGTTCGGCACAGATACTGCTGATGGCTACCAACGTGGATGTGGTGGGTATCGACGAGGCTCAATTCTTCGACGAGGGCATCGTGGATGTGTGTATGACCTTGGCCGACAGGGGCATAAGGGTTATTGTTGCGGGCCTCGATATGGACTATCTGGGCAAGCCTTTTGGCCCTATGCCTGCGCTGATGGCCCGTGCCGAGCACGTTGATAAGGTACACGCCATCTGCGTTCGTTGCGGCAACATTGCCCAGCACTCGTACCGCCTGACCAAGAACGACAAGCTGGTGGTTTTGGGCGAGAAGGACACCTACGAGCCCATCTGCCGCCACTGCTTCAACCGCCTCCGCGCCGAAGAAGAAGAATAGGGGGAGAGAATTCAAAATTCAAAATTCAAAATTCAAAATTGAAAATACCCTAAATTCCTTAAACTCCCTAATGAAAATAGGAGTTATAGGAGATATAGGACTTATAGGAGTTATAGAATTCTTAGCACTCTTATCACTCTCATAAGTCCTATAAATCTTAGTCGTTAGACGTTAGACCTTAGACGGTCGACGGTTGACGGTCGACAAGATAAAGAAAACGACAATTCCCTAATGGGAGTTGTCGTTTTCTACTATATGGGTGACGTAGACCGTAAGGAGCGGAAATAGCACCATTCCCAAGCCGGGCAAGATGACCGTGAGCACCTTGCCCATAGGCGTTACGGCAAAGATGTTGGCACCCACGGTGGTTACATTCAGCCCCGACCACCAGAGGGCCTCGCCAAAGCCCGTAACGTGGGGGTTGAGCCCCTGTTCGTAGGAGTAAAACACGAGGGCTGCGAGGTAGGTGAGCAGTACGATAATGGCGATGTAGCTCCACATAATGGCGCTCACACGCGAGGGCGAGGCCAGGCGTATGAGTGTATAGATACCGAGCATACTTCGCACCAAGGGGAGCGCTTTCAGAAAGATATACATACCCTTGCCGAGCTCCACCCCACCCCAATACATAAAGTTGAGCCAAGGGATAGAGACCAGCAGTACCACAATGTTGCGCCAAAAGTAGCGCTGTGGGTTAGGTGCTGCAAGCGAGCGCACCAGATAGTCGAGCACAAAGACCAAGCAGACCACAAATTGCAGATGCACCATCGCATCGGAGAGCAGATAGGTGTGTCGGTGTACGATGTCGAGCGAAAGGGAGAGCAAAATGACCACTGCGGCGGCGATGGCCACCCAATCGAGCACCCTTGCGAGGGTTGTTAGAGGCTGTTTTTTCATAGCAAAGAATCTTTTTTTGGCCAATGTGCAAAAAAAATACCCCACTTATTTTGGCAGAGAAAAAAAATCTCTTACCTTTGCACCGCTTTTGATAAGCACGGCGAGATAGCTCAGCTGGTTAGAGCGCATGATTCATAATCATGAGGTCCCCGGTTCAATCCCGGGTCTCGCTACCAAAACGAGAGAGGATTTAGCGATAGGCTAAATCCTCTTTTTTTATTGTCTATATGTGCTTTTTTACTACCTTTGCGGCCGGTTAGAAGGCACCCCAAAGGGTGCTGCAAGTTAGGTTTAGACACAACATGAAGACAATCAAAGAGATATTTGCCATAGGCAAAGGCCCTTCGAGCAGCCACACCATGGGCCCTCGCAAGGCTTCGCTCCACTTTTTGGCCGCCAATCCCGAGGCAGCCGCTTTCCGCGTAACACTCTACGGCTCGCTTGCCGCAACCGGCAAAGGCCACTTGACCGACGTGGCTATCGAGGAGGTTTTGGCCCCCGTAGCACCGCTGGAAATAGTGTGGCGTCCACAGGAGTTTCTGACCTACCACCCCAACGCTATGCGTTTCGAGGCCCTCGACAGCGAGGGCGCAACCACCGCAAGTCAGCTGATTTACAGCATCGGTGGCGGCTCGATTGTGTGTGAGGGCGAGCAGGCCGATCAGCACGCCGAGATCTACGAGATGAACACCCTCACGGAGATTATGGAGTGGTGCAACCGCCACGGCCGCACCTATTGGGAGTATGTCTTTGCCCACGAGGATACCGACATTAAGGAGTACCTGCGCAACGTGTGGCACAATATGCGTGGCTCGGTGGAGAACGGCCTCTCGAACGAAGGCGTACTGCCCGGCCCCTTGAACCTGCCCCGCAAGGCAGCAAGCTACTTTGTGCGCGCGCAGAGCTATATGGACAATCTGCGCACCCGCGGATTAGTGTTTGCCTATGCGCTGGCCGTGAGCGAGGAGAACGCCTCGGGTGGCACCATCGTAACCGCCCCAACGTGTGGTTCGAGCGGTGTTGTGCCCTCGGTGCTCTACCACCTCCAAAAGACCTACGATTTTAGCGACGTTCAGATAATCAGAGCTTTGGCCACCGCGGGACTGATTGGTGCTGTGGTGAAACACAACGCTTCGGTGTCGGGTGCCGAGGTGGGTTGCCAGGGCGAGGTTGGTGTGGCGTGTGCCATGGCTGCGGCTGCGGCAAGTCAGTTGTTGGGAGGCTCGCCTGCCCAGATTGAGTATGCTGCCGAGATGGCCTTGGAGCACCACTTGGGTATGACTTGCGACCCTGTGTGTGGTCTGGTGCAGATTCCCTGCATCGAGCGCAATGCCTACGCTGCTGCTCGTGCGCTGGATGCTCAGATCTACTCGTTCTACACCGACGGCAAACACCGCGTGTCGTTCGACAACGTGGTGAAGGTGATGAAAAAGACGGGCCACGACCTCCCCTCGCTCTATAAGGAGACCTCGGAGGGTGGCTTGGCCAAGCACTTTAATTTTTAGACGAAGGCCGACGACCGTCGACCGTCAACCGTCTAAGGCTTTTAGGGAATTTAGGGAGTTTAAGGAATTTAGGGAATTCTCAACTTTCAACTTTCAACTTTCAACTTTCAACTCTCAATTCTTTTTCTTACTTTTGTGGGTTATGAAAAGGATTTGTGCATACTTGGCATTGGTGATGATGTGGCTCGGGCTTAGCGGCTGTCCTGCGGGGCAGAGCGAGGTGGTCTGGGGTGAGGCAATCTACACCCCCCACTCGGCCGAGGGCTTCGAGATTGTGGCCACCGAGGGCGCTTCGACCGTACTGCGCATACTCACCCCCTGGCCCGCAGCCAAAGGGGTTGTCAAGGAGGTATTCATCTCGCGCGAGGGCGAGAGCGCACCCGAGGGGTTCAGAGGGCAGACCGTCAAGGCATCACCCAAGAGGGTTGTGTGCCTTTCGTCGAGCCACTTGGCATACATCGACGCCCTGGGGGCAACCCAGACCATTGTGGCCGTAAGCGGTGGCGAGTATGTGAGCAATCACCATGTGGCGAAGGGCCTGGCCGAAGGTAGCGTCAGAGAGATTGGCTACGATGCCAACATAAACTACGAGCTTGTGGCGGCACTCAGGCCCGATGTGGTCTTCATCTACGGCACCACGGGCGAGAATGGCGCACTGAGCCAGAAGCTCGAAGAACTCCGCATACCCTACATCTACGTTGCCGACCACACCGAAAACACCCCTCTGGGCAAGAGCGAGTGGGTGGTGGCTTTTGGCGAGGTGTTCGACTGCCGCGAGGAGGCCGAAGAGATTTTTGGCGGCATTGGCGAAAGGTACGAAAACCTGCGCATAATGGCGCTGGCAGCAACCTCGAAGCCACGAGTTATGCTCAACTCGCCCTATAAGGATGTGTGGTTTGTGCCCTCGAAGGAGAGCTACATCGTAAGCATGATTGAGGATGCGGGTGGCGAGTACATCTGCGGTGGCGAGGGCGACCTTTCGAGGCCCATAAGTGGCGAGAGCGCCTATGTATACCTCTCGGAGGCCGACTATTGGCTCAACCCTAATGCTGCACGCACGCTGGCCGCGCTGGTGGCCGAAAACCCCAAGTTTGCCAATACAAATGTGGTAAAGAAAGGCAAGGTTTACAACTGCACCGCACTGAGCACCCCAAGCGGAGGTAGCGACTTCTGGGAGAGCGGAGCACTCAGGGCCGATGTGGCACTGGCCGATATGCTGACCATACTCCACCCCGAAATGTTTGGAAACCACACGCTCCACTACTTCGAGCAACTGAAATAGAAGACAACAAGATACAATGAGCAACCGAGCAAAACATAGCCTGATGTTTGCACTGCTGACCATAGCGGTGGTGGCCTTTATGGTCATCGACCTTATGGTCGGAAGTGTGGATATACCCCTCGCCGAGGTGTGGGGTGCGCTGTTCGGCTCGACCGAGGGTGGTACCTACCAGACCATTGTGCTCAACTTCCGCCTGCCCAAGATGGTTATGGCGGTGTTGGCGGGTGCGGCACTCTCGACGGTCGGTTTGCAGATGCAGACACTGTTCCGCAACCCCTTGGCAGGCCCATACGTCTTGGGCGTAAGTTCGGGCGCAAGCCTGGGCGTGGCCCTGCTGCTATTGGGCCTTCCACTGCTCGGAGTATCAACCTCTTCGCCCGCACTGCACAACATTGGCATTGCCGGTGCCGCATGGATAGGCTCGGCAGTGGTTATGGCAATCGTCATGTCGGTTACGGCCCGCATAAAGAACATTATGACCGTGCTCATTCTGGGTATGATGTTCGGTAGCGCTGCTACGGCTCTCGTGGAGGTTATGCAGTATCTCTCGCCCGAGGGTGCACTCAAATCGTTCGTTGTGTGGACTATGGGCTCGCTCGGCGGTGTGACGCTCGACCAACTATGGATTATTGTGCCAATAATACTCCTCGGCCTGGCCCTGTCGGTGTTGCTCATCAAGCCACTGAACATACTTCTGCTTGGCGAGAACTACGCCCGCACTATGGGCCTGAACATTAAGGCCATAAGGCTGGGTGTAACGGCCACCACCGTCGTTCTTGCGGGCACCATCACGGCCTACTGCGGCCCCATTGGTTTTGTGGGCTTGGCCGTGCCCCACATTGCCCGAATGTTGTTCCGCGAGGCCGACCACCGAGTCCTCGTGCCCGCCTCGATGCTCATAGGCTCGGCCATGATGCTGCTGTGCGACATCGCCACAGCCCTGCCCGGCGGAGATATAACCCTCCCCATCAACACCATCTCGGCTCTGGTGGGCATACCCATCATTGTCGTAGTAATAGCCCGCAACCGCAAAATGCTCTCATAACCCCCCAAAAAAAACCGCACCCTATGGCAGAGTTCAAACACATATACACCATCGAACTTCACGGCGTAACCCTCGGCTATGGCGAGCGCAAACTCGTGGAGGGCGCATCGGTGGGCTTTGGCTGGGGCGAGCTTACGGCGCTGATTGGTCGCAACGGTACGGGCAAGAGCACGCTGCTGCGCACCATAGCCTCACTCTCGCGCCCACAGGCAGGCAAAATCACCATCAACGGCATCGACACGGCCGATATGACCATGAAACAGATTGCCGGCCAGATTGCCTTTGTTTCGACTGACGATGTGAGGGTACAAAATTTGCACGTCTGGGATGTGGTGTCGCTCGGCCGAGCACCCTACACCAATTGGGTGGGCCGACTGACCGAGGCCGACAAGGCCAAGGTGGCCGAATCGCTCCGCCTGGTGGGTATGGAGGCCTTTGCCGAAGCCTCTATGGAGAGCCTCAGCGATGGCGAACGACAGAGGGTGATGATTGCCCGAGCTCTGGCACAAGACACCCCCATCATTCTGCTCGACGAGCCTACGGCCTTTTTGGATCTGCCCAACAAGTACGAGATATGCCTGCTGCTACGCAAGCTGGCCCACTCGGAGGGTAAATGCATACTTTTCTCGACCCACGACCTGGCTATTGCCATCGAAATATGCGACACGATAGCGATGATCGAGGGTGGCAAATTCCACTGCGGCACGGCCCAAATGCTGACCGAAAGTGGCGAGCTACAAAGGCTCTTCGACCACACTCAGATAGAGTTGGATAGCGATGGACGCAACGTCAGACTAAAAAAATAGATTTTTTTTGCGATAAAGTTTGCAAAGTTAGCTTTTTTAGTTACCTTTGCACCGCTAAAAAGCTACCTACATGGAGTAGTCGGGGCCCGTTCGTCTATCGGTTAGGACGCAAGATTTTCATTCTTGAAAGACGAGTTCGACTCTCGTACGGGCTACAAAAATTAAAAAAATTTAAAAAATATATAACTATGGCAAATCACAAGTCGTCTAAAAAGCGTATTCGCCAAACCGAGACCCGTCGTTTGGAGAATAAGTACTATCACAGGACTACCCGTAATGCAGTGAAAGCATTGCGCGGTACCACCGACAAGGCTGCCGCAGAGGCTCTGCTTCCCAAAGTAGCCGCTATGTTGGACAAACTGGCAAAGAAAAACGTAATTCACAAGAACAAAGCAGCCAACTTGAAGAGTGGCTTGCAGGTTCACGTTAACGGTTTGTAGTACGGGAACAAGGGGCGAGTGAAGGGCTGGTGATTAAGGCCGGCCGACAATAAGCCCCGTATGGTGACTGTAGCTCAGTTGGCAGAGCATTGGATTGTGGTTCCAAGGGTCGTGGGTTCGAACCCCATCAGTCACCCCAAGAGAAGGAGTTCAGAAATGAACTCCTTCTTTTTTTGTTGGGAGCTTAGGGAGGTTAGGGAATTTAGGGAGGTTAGGGACTTTAATGATTTTATAGGAGATATAGGAGATATAAGACTAATAGGATTTATAGAGGTCTTATTACTCTTATTAGTCTTATTAGTCTTATTACTCTTATTACTCTTATTACTCTTATTACTCCTATTACTCCTATTACTCCTATTACTCCTATTACTCCTATTACTCCTAAAAATCTTAGACGTTAGACCTCCGTCGGTCGACGGTCGACGGTCGACGGTTGACGTCATCGGCACACAACGGCGTTGATGAAGGGGAGGTAGATGGTGGCTTTAATGCCGTAGTGGACCATCGCAGCACGGGGGCCGGAGGTGGTAATCATTGGGCGAACGAAGGCACCCACCTTCATAAAGGGCGAGAGCATATAGTTGCCCTCGTAGGAGAGTCCAAAGGCCTTGCGTCGGTCGGTGAAGTCCACAAGGCCGAGGCCTCCGACAGGTTTGCCACCTTCGGCCACATTGGGGGCAGTATAGTTCAGTTTGGAGCTTCCCCACACGATGCCGCCGCCCACATCCCAGCGTCCCATATGCCAATGAGCGCCGAGGGTAAAGTTGGCAACCGACTGTTCTACGCGGGCATCGAGGCCGTTCCAGAGCATCATCGCCAATCCCGACGAGGTGGTGCCGTAGTCGAATTCGGCCGACAGGCGCATATTGTCTACCACAAAATATCCGACCTCGATACCAAAGCCGAAGGAGCCCACGCCACCATGGCGGCCTCCGCCATAGGCGGGCGAGAGGGGGTGCGAAATGGGCACCACGGGCAGTATGTCGAGCCCCACACTCCACACGCCCTCGGAGTTCATCTGGTCGTAACGTGCGCGGTCGTGGCGGCTTATCTCTTGGCGGGTTTGAGCCTGTGCAAGAGTGGCCACAGCGAGGGCCACAATCAGCAGCATTATATTTCTGGTCTTCATTGTTTACACTTTTTGAGTGGTATATCAAAACATTCGTACTCCTCGGCAACGTAGCTCTCGGGGAACACCTCGCGGCACTCTTCGAGCAGTTCCGAGCCATCCTTGTAGCGCGACGAGAAGTGGCCTATAAGGAGCCTCTGAGCACCGCTTTGCACAGCAGCCTTGGCAGCATCGAGCGTCGAGGAGTGGCCCCTCTCTTTGGCCTCGCGGTGGAGTGCTGCGCCGTAGGTGGCCTCGTGGTAGAGCAGATCTACACCCTTAACAAGGCCCACAGCCTTGGCCGAGTAGTTGGTGTCGCTCAGGTAGGCATACGAGCGTGGCTCGTAGGGGGTGTAGGTCAGTTCGCCATTGGGCACCACCTCGCCACCGTCGAGCACCACATCTTCGCCCCTCTTGGCCGAGGTTATCTGAGCAATGCCGAGGCCGTAGCGCTCTATGGCCTCCTTGTGGACATTCAGCCCCGCAGGCTTCTCCTTGAAGTGAAAGCCCGCACAGGGCACACGATGGCGCAGAGGTATGCTCCACACCTCCAAGCCACCACTCTCCATCAGCAGTTGGTGCTTGCGGGTGTCGACCTCGTGCCACACCACCTCGTAGGGTAACTCCGAGTCGAAATAGCGGGTGTGGTACTCCAAAATTTCGCCAAACGGGTGCGGAGCGTAGATGTGCAAGGGCCTCTTGCGCCCCATAAGCCCCAGCGTGGATATCATCGGAAAGAGTCCAAAGACGTGGTCGCCGTGCAGGTGGGAGATGAATATGGCGGTGAGCCTCATAGGATTCACCCCCACCCTCATAAGCCTGCTCTGCACTCCCTCGCCCGCATCGACCAAGTAGTACTGCCCGCAGTGATTTATAAGCTGCGAGCTTTGGTGTCGTGTGGTGGAGGGCTTGGCACTTGCCGCCCCAAGTATGGTAACGCTGAAAGTCATACGACAAAGATACAAAGAGAATTCAAAATTCAGAATTCAAAATTCAAAATTAGTAGTCGTTGATTGACGTTAGACGGTGCCGTCGGGCACTCCGAGTGTATTTGGTTGTGGTTCTGTCATACCTATTTCGGTTGACGGTTGACGGTCGACGGTCGACAAAAAAAGAGAGGCTCGCACTCGTTAGTGCAAGCCCCTCCGGAATTATGCGTTACGAGAACTATTTCTCGCTAGCCTCCAATTTAGCTTTCAGCTCAGCCAAACCTGCGATGTCACCAAGGGTGGTCTTCTCAACCGAAGCGTTCACTTTCTTGATGGTCGATTTGGTAGCCTCAGCAGCAGCACGTTTCTCTGCTTTTGCTGCGTTCTCCTCAGCGCGTTTAGCCTCCTCGAAGATGCGGCTGTGCGACAAGCTGATGTGTTTGGTTACTTTCGAGAACTCAACAACCTTGAAGGGAAGAACCTCACCTACCTTAGCGGTGGTACCGTCCTCTTTAACGATCTGTTTTGCAGGAGCAAAGCCCTCTACGTTCTCTGCCAAAGCAACAACAGCACCCTTCTCGTTAACCTCGGTTACTTTACCCTCGTGAACCGAATCAACTGCATATTTAGCCTCGAACTCGTTCCAGGGGTTCTCCTCCAACTGTTTGTGGCCAAGGCTCAAACGACGGTTCTCTTTGTCGATACCCAAAACGATAACGTCGATGTCTGCACCAAGCTGAGTGAGCTCTGCGGGGTGTTTGATCTTCTTGGTCCAGCTAAGGTCGCTGATGTGAACCAAACCGTCGATACCGTCAGCGATCTCTACGAAGATACCGAAGTTGGTGAAGTTGCGAACTTTTGCAGTGTGGCGGCTACCGATGGGGTAACGCTCCTCGATCGACTCCCAAGGATCGCTGGTGAGCTGTTTGATACCGAGCGACATTTTGCGCTCCTCGCGGTCGAGGGTCAAAACAACAGCCTCGATCTCGTCGCCAACCTTCATGAAGTCCTGAGCCGAGCGGAGGTGCTGGTTCCACGACATCTCCGAAACGTGGATCAAGCCCTCAACACCGGGAGCAACCTCTACGAATGCACCGTAGTCGTACATCATAACAACCTTACCGGTAACTTTGTCGCCTACTTTCAGGTCTGCGTTCAGAGCCTCCCAGGGGTGAGCGGTGAGCTGTTTCAGGCCCAAAGCGATGCGTTTCTTCTGATCGTCGAAGTCGAGGATAACAACGTTGATCTTCTGGTCGAGAGCAACGATCTCCTCGGGGTGGTTTACGCGGCCCCAGCTGAGGTCGGTGATGTGGATCAGACCGTCTACGCCACCGAGGTCAACGAATACACCGTACGAAGTGATGTTCTTAACGGTACCTTCGAGAATCTGACCTTTCTCCAAGCGCGACATAATCTCCTGTTTCTGCTGCTCGAGCTCGGCCTCGATGAGAGCCTTGTGCGAAACAACAACATTGCGGAACTCCTGGTTGATTTTAACAACCTTGAACTCCATAGTTTTCTCTACGTAGATATCGTAATCGCGGATAGGCTTAACGTCGATCTGGCTACCGGGCAAGAATGCCTCGATGCCGAATACGTCAACGATCATACCGCCCTTAGTACGGCATTTGATAAAGCCTTTGATGATCTCGTCGTTCTCCAAAGCCTGGTTAACGCGGTCCCAGCTTTTGAGCTGACGAGCTTTTTTGTGCGAAAGAATAAGCTGACCTTTTTTGTCCTCTGCGTTCTCTACATACACCTCTACTTTCTCACCGATAGCGAGCTCGGGGTTGTAGCGAAACTCGGTAACAGCGATAACGCCGTCCGACTTGTAGCCGATGTTAACGACTACCTCACGTTTGTTGATCGAGATAACGGTACCCTCAACAACCTCGCCGTTCTGGATGTTCAACAGCGATTTGTCGTACTCAGCGGCAGCGCCCTCTTTACCAAGCTGACCATAGAGATCTGCATCGGTCTCATAAGCATTCCAATCGAAGTTCTCGTTGGCAATGTTTTTCATGTTTTCCATGTGTTAGTTAAATGTTTGTTAATTAAAAAGTTAGACTTTATTTATAGACTTCCCCTCGGTCTAACCTACGGGAAAGAAGCGCGCAAAGATACCTATTATAATTAAAACAGCAAAAAAAATGGAGATTTTTTTGAGTTGAAAGTTGAAAGTTGAAAGTTGAAAGTTATAGAAAGCCAACTCCCCAAACTCCCCAAAACTCATTAAACTCCCTAAATTCCCTAAAAACATTCCCCCTCTAAGGTAGAGGGGGTGCCTGAAAGGCGGGGGCGTGTGTTTCTCCTCCCCTACGAAAGGGGAGGCTGGGAGGGGTGATCGAAATTGCGTGCGCGTCCCCGCGCACACCGCTCCCCTATTAGGGGAGCTGGCGCATGCGCCTGAGGGGGCTGTCAATTTTCAATTTTCAACTTTCCATTTTCAATTCTTTGTACCTTTTGGTGGCAAAAGGTACCCAAAAGCCACTGCGATGCATTTCGGCGGGGTGTGGGGTGTTGTGTGCTAAAACAAACGCACCACAAAGGGCGGTGCCTACGGCACTTCTTTGTTTCTTCACGCCCCCAACACCCCACACCTTATTCCGCATGCAATGCGGTCGCAGGATTTTTTGACGGATAAACCTAATTTGTGGTAAATTATTTTTCAAATTATTTGCTTTGAAACCTACAAGTTGTCGTGATTAAAAATTATATGGTTTGATGTTATTTTTGTATTTACACCAATTCGTTTGTGATGATTTGTTGTTTGAAGGCGAAGAATATTGAATGTAGTCATCGTACGAATTTTGTTGTACATATATGACAAGGTTATTGTTATTTAATGGAAAACTTCCATTTGCGATACCATCACCGACATGTTCATAATATATGGCTGGAGGTGTGGTGGGTTTGCAGTATATTACAGTAAGGTTTGAACAGCCCCAAAACGCATAATCACCAATTAAAGAAACGCCGTTGCCGATAGTTACACTAGAAAGGCTTGGGCAAAAATGGAATGCGCCCAATCCAATTTTTATAACACTATTAGGAATGTCTATGCTAGTAAGTTTTTTGCATCCCTTAAATGCCCAATTTCCAATAAATCTAGTACCCTTTTTGATGGTGTAGGTAGATTGGGAATTAACACACTCTATCAAATATGTGTCTGCATATCTTATGTTATTTTTAATTGGTAAAGATGTACACTCTTTAAATGCATCATCTCCAATTTCAGAGACACTGTTGGGTATGGTGATGCTCTTAAGGCTCGAGCAATTATAAAATGCAGATTCTCCAATTTTAGAGACACTTTCGGGTATGGTAATACTCTCAAGGCTCGAGCAACCATAAAATGCAGATTCTCCAATTGAAGTAACCCTTGCTGGTATGGTAATGCTTTTAAGGTTCGAACAATTATTGAATGCTTGATATCCAATAGATGTAACTGGGTTACTGAAAATAAGTATACCATTACCATTCTTGTCATCATATGTATTCGAAATGAGACTGGCATCAAATGCATCATAGTTCGGGTATACTTTTTCATTGTTTGAAGATGTGTAGGTGATGGTGTTGATGACAGGTAATTCAATAGTCTCAATATCCTCATCGTAGCACGAGGAGAGAGCTGTACCCAGCAGAATAGGAGCGATGTAGAGTAGTTTTTTCATGGTAGTAAGATTTGCTTGTTGTGTACCGTAGCAACTCCTATGCGGTAGGTTTTATTCAAAAAGAAAGTGTGGAGTTGATTTCGTTTATCTAATCGAAGGTTGTGGAAGAACCAGAAGAAAACAAACGATGCAATACCCCACACTTGAATAGTATGAGGTATATGCACAAAGCGTGCATAGCCACAAGACTACACAAGATATGAGTGTCATTCGTTAGCCCCTTCTTCCTTGAAAACTTCCACATTTTCGATTAAGGACAGTGCGAAAACACTTTCATTAAAAATATGTCTGCCGCCGTAGCGACACCACAAATATATAATATTTTCGCAAAACGAGCAACACTCAATAGGGCATAGCATTACATATTAAAAAATAGTATATATCTCTCCCTCATTGTTCTCGGGTATTTAAAAAGATACCTGAGATGTTTGGGGCATTCCACAATCATTATCCAAGCCCCTTTTGAAACGCAGGTATTATTTTTAATACCCGAGAAGATTGGGGAACACTCCTCTACAAAAAACACACATGCCCTTGATACTCAGGTATTATTTTTAATACCCGAGTATGTGGGGGCGTGAGTTTCTCCTCCCCTAACTTAGGGGAACTGTGGTTTGTATTCTTCTCTAATAGGGGAGCAGAGGAGGTCTAATTCATATAAAAAAATGCGCCCCGAAATGGGGCGCACCTTAATTTTCATTTTTTTAATTTTCAACTTTCAATTTTCAATTCTCTTTTCAATGTTCTTATGTGACTTAGGTCGTTTAGACGTTAGACGTTCGACGTTCGACTCCCTACTCAGCGCTGAACTCGAAGATGATGTGGCGCTCGTAGCGCTCGCCCTTGCGGAGCAGCTGAACGGGGAAGTTCTCCTTGTTGGGAGCGTCGGGGTAGCCCTGGCACTCGATAGCCACGCCGTCGTAGTCGTTGTACGAGCGGCCGCAGCGACCCACGGGGCAACCATCCAACCAGTTGCCGGTGTAGACCTGAGCTGCGGGCTGGTCGGTCAGCACCCTCATAGTACGGCCGCTAACCTCGCTGTGGAGCACGGCTGCCTCCTGAACTTTGCCCTTCTCCCAGCCGTCGATAGGCCAGCAGTTGTCGTATCCCTTGCCGAAGATAAGAGCCTCAAACTCCTCTTTGATGTCCTTGCCGATAACCTTGGCGGTGCGGAAGTCCATAGGAGTACCCTCTACGGGAGCCAGCTCGCCGGTGGGAACGAGCGACTGGTCGGTGGGCAGATAGTACGAAGCGTTCAGCTTCAAGGTGTGGTCCAGAACGCTGCCGCTGCCCTCGCCTGCAAGGTTGAAGTAGGCGTGGTTGGTGAGGTTGAGGATGGTGGCGCTGTCGGTCTGAGCCAGCAGGGTGAGCTCCAAGCGATCCGCGTCGTCCCAATCGTAGACAGCCTCTACATAGAGAGCACCGGGGTAGCCCTCGTGGCCGTCGGCGCTATCGAGCGAGAATACTACGCGGTTCTCCTCTACGCGACCCTCCCAAAGCTGGTTTGCAAAGCCGGTAGGACCACCGTGCAGAGCGTTGGGGCCGTTGTTGATAGCCAGGCGGTACTCTTTGCCGTCGATCTCGAAGCGACCTTTGGCGATACGGTTGGCATAGCGGCCGGGGACTTTACCCATGCAGGGGCCGTCGCCGATGTAGTCCAGAGGGTTCTGGTAACTCAGGGCCACATTGTCGAGCTTGCCGTTGCGGTCGGGTACGCGCACTGCTGCGATGCCGGCGCCGATGTTGCACAACTCCACCTCGCAACCTTTCGAGTTGCGCAGGGTGTAGATTACTACTGCCTCACCCTCGGGGGTAAAACCTGCTACTTTCTGTTCGATTTCCATTGTTTTTAAGTGTTTTAGTTATTAGTGTTTTTTGTGTTTTAGTTCTGGTTTTTTTTAAGGCCATTAAGGGCTTTAAGGGCTTTAATGATTTATAGGAGTTATAGGAGTTATAGGAGCTATAAGAGTTATAGGAAAATAATTCTCAATTCTCAAAGCTTTCCCACATTGCGTCGAGGTCGCGTCGCTCTTTTTTGGTGGGGCGGCCGGCACCTCGGTCGCGCACCACGAAGATTGTTTCGCGCGGAGCGTTCAGCTTGTCCAACTCCTCCTGTGGGGTGATGTCGAGGCAGTATTGGGGCACATCTTTGGCGGGCAGTCGTCGCTCCACCAGCCCCAGCACCTTGTACGAATAGCGCATTATGGGTACCTTTTTTACTGTCAGCAGGTCGCCCTCTTTGAGCTCCTTGGAGGGCTTGGCCTCTGCACCATTTACGGTAACCTTGCCTGTGCGGCACGCCTCGGCTGCATCGCTGCGGGTTTTGAACACCCTCACAGCCCACAACCACTTGTCTATTCTCACTCCCATAAAATATCTCTCTAAATTGCACCAAAAATACAAATTTTTTCTTAACTTTGCTAACAACAACCGCCTAAAAGAATGACTACAACCAAAACAAAAACAAAAAAAGAGATTGCAACCCTCTGGCGATACGGCCTGGCGAGCACCATCTCTTATCTGATCAACGTCGCTATCGTGGTGGTGATGACCGACTTGCTCGATGTTCACTACCTGATTTCGAGTGTGGCGGGCTACGCATCTATCGTTATCACGTCCTACATTTTCAGCGTTGCGTGGGTATTCACCGAGCGCAAGATATCTTCGCGCAAGAAGGAGTTTGTGGCCTTTACCCTCATCACCATCTTTGCAATGTGTATGAACCTCGTGTCGATGTGGGTCTTTACCGAGGGACTCCATTGGCACTATGTGGTGTCCAATGTGGTGACCAACTTCCTGGCAACTCTCTGGGGCTACATACCAAAAAAAATCTTCCTATTCAGCGAGAAGAAACACCCCGCGGGCGAGGAGTTGGAGCTCGAAGATGTTATGCCCTCGTTTGAGGACGTTGAGGAACTTCCCACCCCCTTCTTCTACGAAGACGAGCTCGACGAGGAGGAGCAGCAGTAGAAAACAGACTAACAACAAATACTTTTACGACTATGAAACTTGTGAATATCTTTTTGGCAGGAGTGTTGATGTTTGTGGCAACCTCGTGCGATTGTAAGTGCAATAAGTGCGAGGAGGGTAGCAATGCCGTCATCGAGAACATTATGGCTCGTCGCAGCATCCGTAAATATAAAGCTGAGCCCGTGAGCCGCGAGATTTTGGACAAGATTGCCGAGTGCGGTATCAACGCCCCCAATGGACAGAACAAGCAGTCGTGGGAGGTACGCATCGTCGATAATCCCGACCTGCTGGCCGAGATGGCCGAGGCTATGGCTGCCGCACACCCCAAGATGGACCCCGCAATGGCCAAAGGTGCCTTCCGAGGTGCTCCCGTTATGGTCTTTATCGCTCGCGACACCAAGTACCCCTTCGGAACTGTCGATTGCGGTCTGCTGGCCGAGAATATGATGCTTTCGGCTTGGTCGCTGGGTGTTGGCTCGGTGTGCTTGGGTAGCCCCGTGCACTTCCTGACCGACAACGAGATCTGCAAACCCTACATCGAGAGGCTCAATTTCAGCGAGGGCTACGAGCTCTGCATCTGTATCGGTATGGGCTATGCCGACGAGCAGCCCGAGGCCAAACCTCGCAAGGCCGAGAAGGTTAAATATGTAGAATAAAACACTTGGTCGATAGGTGGTCAACCTCGGCCCCAAAGTGTCTAAATAAGCTGTTTTTCTATATGAAAAAGTACTTTCAGTTGAGGCTTCGTGGCCGCGACTTTTGGGCCCCTGTGGCTGCTGTGCTGCTCTCGGTGGTTGTTCTCTGCGAGGGATTGGTACTGGCGGGCGGAGTGGTGAACTATACCGAAGGCGGTGCTATGGTGGCCGATGGCGGCTGGTTGCTCTATCTGCTGCTGTGTGGAGTGCTCTACTTCGCCTTCGGATTTGTGCAGATGTGGGCCCTGCTGCCCATCACGACCAAGACCTTCGAGGCACTCAGCTATGATGGCGCACCCTTCGAGGTGGAGTACAATCGTGGCGACTACCTGCGTATGGTGGCCGGCGGAATGGCTCTGTCGGTCATCACCTGTGGAATTTATACCCCTTGGTTTGTGGCACGAGTGATGCGCTTCTTTGCCGAGGGCGTGAGCCACAAGTTCAACCTTGTGTCGTTCCGTGGCAAGGGTATGCGACTGCTGGCCTTCACGGTACTGCTGCTGATTGTGCCCTTTATGCTGCTTGGCCTGCTTGCTGCGAGTGTCAATACCGTAGCCGAGGTCGATATGATGTCGTTTGCTCCGCTTGTGGCACTTGTGCTGGTTGTGGGCACGCTCTTCTTCACGGCTCTCTATGTGGTGATGATCTACCGCTGGTGCTTGGATCTGACCTATGGCGACAAGGTCGTAAAGACCGACCTGCCACTCTGGGGCGCATCGCTCTATATTATTGGCCAGATGGTTGTTACGGCTCTCACCCTCGGACTCTACGCCCCCGCAGCCGAACTGCGCACGATGCGCTATGTGGCCCGTCGCACCTACGTCGAGGGCGAGGAGCAAAAGCCCAAACGCTTTGGTATGAGTCTGCGAATGTGGAGCGATTGGGGCTATCTGTGGGTGCAGACGCTGCTGCTGATTGTTACCTTTGGCCTCTACCTGCCCTGGTTCTACGCCAAGGTTATGAGCCGCTTCACGGAGAGGCTTTATGTAATTGAAAATTGAAAGTTGAAAATTACTAGGAGTTATAAGAGCTATAAGAGCTATAAGAGCTATACCCCTATTGCTCCTATTATTCCCTAAACTCCCTAAACTCTTTAATGGCCTTAGCGATTGTGTGGGAGTAGGTGTAGTGGCTACAATCTCCCCAAGCAACAAAAAGCCCGACCTGATGTAGGTCGGGCTTTTCTATTTAGAAGCTCTGCCGAGATTATTTTACGCGGCCTGCGCTACCAAGAACGTTGATGTTCTTGTGCATATAGAGCTCTTTGAGGCTGTCGCGAGCAGGACCCAAGTATTTACGAGGATCGAACTCTGCGGGGTTCTTGGCGAACACCTCGCGTACAGCAGCGGTCATAGCCAAACGGCCGTCCGAGTCGATGTTGATTTTGCAAACAGCGCTCTTCGAAGCCTCGCGCAACTGCTCCTCGGGAATACCCACTGCATCTTTCAGTGCGCCACCGTTGGCGTTGATGATAGCAACTTTGTCCTGGGGTACCGAGCTCGAGCCGTGGAGTACGATGGGGAAGCCGGGGATACGCTCCTCGATCTCTTTGAGGATGTCGAAACGCAATGGGGGAGGAACGAGGATACCGTTCTCGTTGCGGGTGCACTGCTCGGGTTTGAACTTGTTAGCACCGTGCGAAGTACCAATCGAGATAGCCAACGAGTCTACACCGGTTTTCTGTACGAAGTCGATAACATCGTTGGGGTCGGTGTAGGTGTGGTGCTCAGCAACAACATCGTCCTCGATGCCTGCCAAAACGCCCAGCTCGCCCTCTACGGTTACGTCGTGCTGGTGTGCATACTCAACAACCTGTTTGGTCAGAGCCACGTTCTCGTCGTAGGGGAGGTGGCTACCGTCGATCATAACGCTCGAAAAGCCCATGTCGATACACGATTTGCAAAGCTCGAAGCTGTTGCCGTGGTCGAGGTGCAGAGCGATAGGAATGTTTTTGCCGAGCTCTTTTGCATACTCAACAGCACCCTGTGCCATGTAGCGGAGCAGAGTCTGGTTGGCGTATTTGCGTGCGCCAGCCGATACCTGCAAGATTACGGGCGACGAGGTCTCAACGCAAGCTGCGATGATGGCCTGGAGCTGCTCCATATTGTTGAAGTTGTAGGCGGGAATTGCATAGCCGCCCTCGATTGCGCCTGCAAACATCTCTTTGGTGTTCACGAGGCCTAACTCTTTGTAAGATACCATGTTGTACAATTATTTAGAAGTGTTTGAATTGTCAGTTATTAAAAATTTTTACAAATATACGGATTTTTTCGGGAATAATGGCTATGGAGGGGTTATTTTTTTCGCAAAAAAGAGTTACCTTTGTGTGGCTCTAACCGGTAGGTTAGTATTTGGGGCCACGCAACTAAGCAAAGAAACAACAAAAAACATATAAACTTCACAGACAAAGAGTAACAACTATGAGCGAATTTAAGTATCAGCCCATGTTCGAGCACGGTGTAGATAACACCGAGTACGAACTCGTAACAAGCGACTATGTTAAAACCATCGAGTGCGACGGTCGCAAAATTCTGAAAGTAGACCCCGAGGGCCTCACCGTTTTGGCCAAGAGGGCTTTCGAGGATGTGTCGTTCTATCTGCGCGCTTCGCACCTCCAAAAACTTGCCAACATCTTGGAGGATCCCGAGGCTACCGACAACGATAAATTCGTGGCTCACACTATGCTGATGAACCAGGTAGTGGCTGCAGCAGGCGAGCTGCCCACCTGCCAGGATACCGGTACCGCCATTGCCATCGGTAAGAAGGGCGAGGGCGTGTGGACCGGCGCCGACGATGCCGAGTATATCTCGAAAGGTGTTTATCAGACCTATGCCGAGCGCAACCTTCGCTACTCGCAGGTGGTGCCTATCACCATGACCGACGAGCACAACAGCGGTAACAACCTTCCCGCACAGATCGACCTCTATGCCGAGGAGGGTAACGAGTACAAATTCCTCTTTATCACCAAGGGTGGCGGCTCGGCCAACAAGACCTTCCTCTACCAGCAGACCAAAGCTCTGTTGAACGAGAAGTCGCTCACCGCTTTCATCACCGAACACATCAAAGACCTCGGTACTTCGGCTTGTCCTCCCTACCACTTGGCACTCGTTGTGGGTGGCACTTCGGCAGAGGCCAACCTGACCGCCGTTAAGAAGGCTTCGGCAGGCTACTTCGATAATCTGCCCACCAGCGGCAACGACGGTGGTCGTGCTTTCCGCGATTTGGAGTGGGAGGAGAAAGTGTTGAAAATCTGCCGCGAGAGTGGTATCGGTGCTCAGTTCGGTGGCAAGTATTTTGTACACGACGTGAGGGTTATCCGTATGCCTCGCCACGCTGCATCGTGCCCCGTAGGTATTGGTGTTAGCTGCTCGGCCGACCGTAACATCAAGGCCAAAATCAACGAGCAGGGCCTCTGGATCGAGAAGTTGGAGAAGAATCCCGCACGATTCTTGCCCGCAACTGCTCCTGCAATGGCTCCCGCAGTGGAGATCGACCTCGACGAGGGTATGGACAAGGTGCGCGAGACTCTGTCGAAATACCCCATCAAGACTCGCTTGAACCTGAAAGGTACCCTGATTGTGGCTCGTGATATTGCCCACGCACGCATCAAACAGATGCTCGACGAGGGTAAACCTATGCCCGACTACTTCAAGAAACACCCCGTATACTACGCCGGTCCTGCCAAGACTCCCGCAGGTATGGCTTCGGGTAGCTTTGGTCCCACCACCGCAGGTCGTATGGACTCGTATGTAGACCTCTTCCAGAGCGTGGGTGGCTCGATGGTTATGGTGGCTAAGGGCAACCGCTCGCAGGCCGTAACCGACGCTTGCCAGAAACACGGTGGGTTCTACCTCGGCTCGATTGGTGGCCCTGCTGCAATCCTTGCTAAGCAGAGCATCAAGAGCGTTGAGGTGGTAGACTTCCCCGAGTTGGGTATGGAGGCCGTGAGGAAGATCTATGTCGAGAACTTCCCCGCATTTATCATCGTTGATGATAAGGGCAACGACTTTTTTGCCGAGTTCCAGCACTAAAATGTGCTAAACATACGTTTAGAATAACGTGGTTGCCCCCTCGGGTGAGGGGAGCAACCACGTTGTTGTGATTTTGTAAAACCGAAAAGAATCTCTATGAGAAAATTTTTCTTGCTCCTTGCAGCGCTGCTCAGTTTTGTGGTGGGGGTGTTGGCCGACGAGGTCTCGTTCGAGGTGAGTGTGCCCAGGGTTGTGGCCGTGGGTAGGCACTTCTCGGTGGAGTTCTCCATCAACGCCAAGGCCAAAGATTTCACCGCCCCCTCGTTTGAGGGCTTCGATGTTTTGGCGGGCCCTTCGAGAGGCACAAGCAGCAGTGTGCAGTTTATTAACGGCCAGATGACCAAGTCGGAGGTCTACTCCTACTCCTACGTTGTGGTGTGCTCTGCCGAGGGCGAGTTTACCATTGGCAGCGCAAACGTGGAGGTCGATGGTAAGGAGTATAAGACCAAGCCCGTGACCGTCAAGGCCATTGTGGAGAGCACAAGCCAGCAGGGCGGAGGCTCGCAGGGTGGCGGTGGTGGCCGACCTCAGCATCAGTCGGGAGGCTCGCAGCAGCAACAGACTGCACAGGTGGCTGCCGACGATGTGATGATTCGTGCCATTGTGAGCCGCACGAATGTCTACAAGGGCGAGCCCGTGAGGGTGGTTTACAAAATCTACACCCGTGTAGGTCTGGCCGGTATCGACGGTCAGAAGATGCCTTCGTTTGCGGGCTTCTGGACCCAGAGGCTCAACATCGACGCCAACCGTTGGGAGCGCGAAGAGGTGGGGGGTAAAATCTACGATGCTTGTCCGCTGGGCGAGTATCTGCTCTTCCCTCAGCAGAGTGGTCAGCTCACCATCGACCCTCTGGAACTCTCGGCTGTGGTGCATAGGCAGGTGCGTGGCGGAGCTATGAGCAACAACCCCTTTGCCGACTTCTTCGGCCCACAGATCGAGGAGGTCAGGGTGCCCGTTAAGTCGAAGCCCGTAGTCGTAAATGTGAAGGCTCTGCCCGAGGGCGCTCCTGCAAGTTTCAGCGGGGCGGTGGGCGAGTATGAGATGGCCGTAACGCCTCCTGCCGACGATATTGTGGCCAATAGTGCCGTTACTTATACCGTTAAGATTTCGGGCCGTGGCAACCTCTCTATGATTCAGGCTCCTCAGGTGGAGCTGCCCACCTCGTTTGAGCAGTACAGCGTTAAGAGTTCGGAGAGTATTCAGGCCACTTCGAGTGGTGTGAGTGGCTACCGACAGTTCGAGTACCCGATGATTGCAAGGGCCGATGGCGACTTCCTGATTCCCGCATTGGAGTTTACCTACTTCAACCCCAAGTTGGCCAAGTATGTAACCCTCTCGTCGGCCGAGTATATGATTCACGTCAGCCCCGACGATAAGGCAGCCTCGGCGGGCCCCAATGCAGGCCTTGTGAGCGGAATCTCCAAGGAGGATATCAAATTCTTGGGCCGCGACATCCGCTTCATCAAACTTGGTGAGCCTCAGCTTGTACCCCAGGGCAAAGTGTTTATGTTCAGCGGCTTGTGGTGGCTTGTGGTAGTTTTGATGATAGGCCTTGTGGTGGGCCTTACCATATATCTGCGCGGCTACCTCAAAGAGATGCGCAACCAGGCAACGCTCAAAGGCAAGAGGGCCAATAAGGTGGCTCTGCAACGCCTGCGTGCGGCCGAGCGATATATGAATGAGCAGAACACTCGTGGTTTCTATGAGGAGATGCTGCGTGCGCTGTGGGGCTATATGAGCGACAAACTCAATATCCCCGTGGCCGACCTCACGAAAGAGAGCGTGCGAGAACGTCTGGCCCGCAAGGGTGTAGGGGCCGAGGATATAGAGCAGTATGTGGCCGTCATAAGCGACTGCGAGTATGCTCAGTATGCTCCCTCGGGTAGCGGACACATGAAGGATGCCTACCTTGTGGGCGTAGAGATTATCTCCAAGTTGGAGGCGGTTATTAACAAGTAAACAGAGAGGTGTGTATGCAGAGATATAATTTCATACGAAAATTTGTGGCACTCGTGGTGGCCCTTGTGGCAGTGGTCGGTAGCACCACCGCAGCCCCCACCGAGCAAGCCCACGAGCAGTGGAGTAGGGCCAATACGCTCTACACCGCAGGCGACTATAATGGTGCTGTGGCCACCTACGACTCTATCGTCAACGAGGGTCTGGTGAGCACCCGACTATACTACAACCTCGCCAATGCCTACTTTAAGTCGGGCAAGCTGGGCGAGGCCATACTCTACTACAACAAGGCAGCAAAACTCTCGCCCAACGACGACGATGTGGCCTACAATCTGGCCTATGCCCAGAGCTTCATTAAGGACAAAATCGAGAGCGTTCCCACCTCGGGTGTGGCCCGTGTGGTGGGTGGCGTGGGCAACCTTATGGGGGCAGATGCGTGGGGCGTAGTGTCGCTTGTATTGCTGGGCCTTGCGCTGGTGTGCGGAGCATTGTATCTGCTGTTGGTGCGTCGTTCGGCCCGTAAGGCGTCGTTTGTGTGCGCTGTGGTATTTGCGGCCCTGACGCTGGTGTCGGTGGCCTATGGCGCAGCCGAGCGAGGCGACCTGCTTGCGGCCGATGAGGCTGTGGTGCTATCGTCTGCAGCAGCCGTCAAGAGTTCGCCCGAGCGCAGCAGCAAAGACCTCTTCATACTCCACGAGGGTACGAAGGTCGAGGTGCTCGACGAGTTTGGCTCGTGGCGCGAGATCCGCATTGCCGACGGCAACAAAGGGTGGATCCAGAGCTCGGCCATAGAGGTTATATAAGTCGACCGTCGACCGTCGACCGTCTAACGAATAAGAGTTATAGGAGAACTAAGAGTAATAAGATTCTTATAACTCCTATAACTCTCAACTCTCAATTCTCAATTCTCAATTTTCAATTCTATCCAATGTCTAAGTTATTGAATGATGCAGTAGGAGAACTCTCCAAACTACCCTCGGTGGGGCGACGCACAGCACTCCGCCTGGCGCTCCATCTGCTACACGAAGAGCCCTCGGAGGTGGCAGCCCTGGCCGACGCACTTGTGCGCTTTCGCCGCGATGTGAAGTTCTGCTCGCGTTGCAACAACCTCTCCGATGAGGATGTGTGCCCCATCTGTCAAGACCCCCGTCGCGACCGCACAACCATCTGCGTTGTCGAGCAGGTGGGCGATGTGCTCTCCATCGAGAAGACTCAACAATATAACGGCCTCTACCACGTCTTGGGCGGCATTATTTCGCCCATGCAGGGCATTGGCCCCAGCGACTTGAAGATAGATATGCTGGTCGAGAATATCGCTCGTGGCGAGATTAAGGAGGTGATTTTGGCCATTGGCGCAACCGTGGAGGGAGAAACGACCTTGTTCTATATTATGCGTCGCTTGGCGCAGTTCCCCGACCTGAAAATCACCAAGATAGCCCGAGGTATTGGTGTGGGCGACGAGATTGAGTACGCCAACGAGCTGACCATTGCCCACGCACTCCACAACCGAATCGCCGTAGACAGAGATTAGTTAGAGTTGAAAGTTGAAAATTGAAAATTATAGGAGTTATAAGAATCTTATTACTCTTAGTTCTCCTATAACTCTTATTCGTTAGACGTTAGACAAAAAACACAAAGGCTCCGAATGTTTCGGAGCCTTTGTGTTTTTAGCATTAGAATCGGTATCCAACCGTGATGCCGTAGGAGATAAAGCGTGTCTCGTCGGCAATGCGGTTATACTCACGCGAGCGGAACTGATTCTGGTACCTCAGGTCAACCGACCAGTTCTTAATGTCGGCACCAATGTCGCCTGTCCAGCCCCAAGGGTCGCGGCGGATAAGGTCGGCAACCTCGCTCTGGTAGCCGTTGTCGGCACCTTTGAAGTTTGTGTTGGCCTTCTCCACGCAGTTGATGGTGTAGCTGGGGCCCCAAGCACCACGCAGGGTGATATCTTTGTTCAGTTTATAACCGCCACCAATGAGCAGTGGGAGGTTCACAACGCCCGAAAAGGCACTCTGGCCACTGCCGGCATAGATGTCCATAGCCCACAGAGCATCGAGCTGCATATAGAGCACCACGGGGGTACGCTTGATGGGCAACACGCCTCTAAGGTAGCCACCCAGCTGTATGCCCACGTTGGGAGCCCACAAGAGCGACTTGATGTCGGTGGTGTTGGTTACGACGTTCTGATAGGGCATCGAAAGGCCTGCTTTGGGGCCGAATACGAAGTACTGTTTGCGCTCCTCGCGAGCCTTCTCGTAGTTCTGAGCTACGGCCGACGAGGCTACGGCCAACAGAGCCAATATGGTGATAAGAATCTTTTTCATCGCTATCTAATATATAAATAGGTGTGTGGTATCTCGTTTCTCTCTTTGGGTTGTGGGGTTACTCTTCGAGGCGCCAATTGCTAAAAGGAATAGGGCCCGACGAGGCAGCGCGGGTGCCTGCTTGGTCGAAGGTGCTCTCGTCGTAGTTGTGCTCGAAGTAGGTCATCTTGCTGCTGGTGTTCATACCGTCCCAGTAGCCTACAAAGTTGGTGGCACGGACACCGTCGAAGTCGAAGATGGCCCAAGCACACATTGTGGCAACCTTCACGAGCACTCCGCTGGCGTTCTCGTCGATTTTCTCGGTGGTGATAACCAGAGGGCCCTCGCCGTTGGTGCCGGCAATCAGGCGCAGAATCTGTGTGCGCTCGGCGTTGTAGTACCAGAGGGTGTCGTTGCGGAAGGCGTTTACCCTATCCTCGGCCTCCATATCCTGGTGGTCGTAGTCGCTACCGCTGAACGAGAGGGTTTGAGCCTCGGGGTCGAAACGGCCCAGCAGTCGGGGCCTGGGCAGACCAAACCAGTTGCTGGCAACGTACTGATACTTGCCCACCTTGTCGAGGCGGAGGTAGAACTCGCCACGCCCCTCGCGGGTAGCACCTGCAATGGGGGTATACTCAGTTTTGTAGTAGGGGGTCTTGATGCGGGGAGCGTACTCATCGTCTACGATGGTGAGGATGCTCTCTTTGTAGTCGCCAATGGGTGCACCTTTGGCGGCAATCATCTCGAACTTGATTTCGGCGGTCTCGCTTTGGAGGAAATCGTTGTTGATGATGCTGAAATATAGCTTCTTGTTGTACTCCTTGTAGGTAACCTCAATGCCGCTGATGATGGCGGTATTGTCGTCGGGATACTCCACGGTGTAGCTCTCCTCGTCGCCACGGTCGAAGGCGATGAGCTGTTTAAGTGTGAGCAGGTTGCCCTTGTCGTCTTTGCCGGCCTTGAAGGTGGCTTTGACGTCTACCACCACGGGGAACTGCTCGGGCGAGTTGAGCTCCATCAGGCCTATGTAGCCGTAGACTTGGTTTTCGGCATAGCCGTAGGTTTTCGATGCAAACTCTACGGAGGCCTCCTTAGGCTCGGGGTTGCAACCCACTGCTGCGGCCAACACTCCTGCGAGTGCAAGTATTAAACTGAGTCGTTTCATGCTCTTTCGTATATCCTGTTTTTGTCTGTTTTTTTTGCTCTCTTTTGGGGGCTTCGAGGGTGTCCTACGGACACACCTCGCCCATATCCCGCAAAGATAACGTATTTTATCCGAAAAAAGTGCACTTCGGGGTGCTAATTTTTTACATAGCAACCGCCTGGCAGTACTGTTCGTACTTTTCGACCACTCTGTTGGTGTAGGCCAGCGTGATGGCCCAATCGCGGAAGCGACCAAAGCGGCAGTCGCTCGTGGCCAGCCACTCGTTGTCGCCCATATTGCGCATCATACCGCTCACATCGGCCCACGAGCCCTTGTCGCCCCCCTCGGCCTCGACCAATCTCTGGGCCTCCATGGTGCGGGTAATGCCGCAGTGGTAGCTCGCAACCACAATGGCCGCCTGGTCAAAGTTGCAGGGTTGATTGCCAAAGCCCAAGGCACGCGAGTATTTGCGTACCAGCTTGGCTGCCAGCAGAATGTTGGTGTGGGGGTCGGTCAGGTCGTGTCCCACCATATCGAACTCCTCGGCCACCACGGGCGTTACCTGCATAAGTCCCACTGCGCCCGCCTCCGACACCAGGTCGTTGCGGAAGTTCGACTCGTAGCAGGCCATTGCCGACAGCAGTCGCCAATCGACGCCCACCTTCTCGCTGATGGTGCGAATCTGGTCGTCCCACACCGAGATTCCGCCCACAACACGGGTGGGTCTATATCGCAGCTGGGTGAAGCGTTCGTCGATAGATGTGGGGCCAAAGTAGAGTTCGGCCAGCGAGGCGTAGTCGTCGGTGGTGGCAAAGTCGCGCAGCACCGCACCAAACGACCTCTTCAATCTCATATCCCTGAAAATCAGGCTCACATCGACACTCTCGTCGAACAGAGCCACTTGGCGCACTCCTCGGTAGAGCACCTCTACCAACTCGGCCTCGCTCTGCTCGCACACAATAGCGTCGCACCCTCCTCGGAGCAACTTGCGAGCCATGCTGTCGCCATCGTAGAGGGTGGTGTCCACTTTGGTCTGCCCATCGCTGATGAGGGTTTCATACGAAGCCGTGTGGCGGAAGCCCAAGTCGGTGGCAATCCTGCGGCCACGACACAGCTCGGCAGCCGAGAGCGACTCGTCGACACTCTGCCACGAGGGTACCATCACCACATAGCGGGTGGTGTAGAGTTTTTCGGAGGGGTAGCGGTGGAGCTCCACTCGGTTGGCGGTCATAATGGTTGCTACGTCGATGTGGCCGCTATCGAGCCCTGCCTTAATCTCGCCCACCGAGTGTCCGGCGGTGAGGGTGAGGGTTTTGTCATATCGGCGGGCCATGGTGTCGAGCAGGTCGGCCGCAAAGCCGTAGTGCTCGCCGCCCACAACAAAGTAGCCGGCAACCTGACGGCTGAGTGCCAACCTGAGTGTGCCGCCACGTTCGACATAGTTTTCGGCGCATCCGTCGGCCAAGACGAGTGCGCACACTGCTCCAATGCAGAGGAGGATATGTCCTCGGAAAAGTTTTCTTCTAATCATCGAAATACCACGAAAAACCGTATTTCAGCAAAGCGCGGTTGTAGGGGTAGTAGGGTAGTGAGTAGGATGCTTTGAAGTTTTCGAAAAGATTTTCGCTTGCGTGCTGATACTGAACAAATATGCGCATAGTCTTCCACTTGGCAACCAAGAATACGTTTGCGTAGGGGTAGTCGCCAACGGTGGCCTCGCGCTGGTTATAAAACATCATAGTCGCAGGGTTGTAGCCCTGAGCGTAATAGGGGGTGTTGTACCACACGTCGAGGCCGGCTTTGATGGTAAGCACATCCTTGACGGGCTGGAATTGGTAGAAATACGACAGATTGGCCGCAACGGTGGGCACAGGGGCTACGTTCTGATCCGAGCTGTACTGCAACAGCAGTCGGTGGTTCAGGTGCAGGCCGCCAAAGGTCAAATCCTCACGGATGTAGAGGCCCGTAATGCTCACAGCGGCAGCCATTTGTGAGGGGGTGCCGTCGGAGCCATAGTAGACGTTGTTGCCAAGAACGGTTTGTAGGAAACCTATGTGGGTGCCGAACTGGGGAATCCTTAGCGAAACCTCCAAATCGGTACGATTCTGCTTTTTGAAGTTATTCTCCCATGCAAAGTGGTTCGAGAAATAATTTTGGGCCCAATACGATGCCTCCTGCAACTCGAACCCAAAGCGGCCCGAAAGAATAATGGGCTTGTCTTTCCAATAGAGGTACATATTGGCATCGGCATCTACGCTCAGGTCGCTTGCGCGGTAGCCTGCCAGATTGTAGCGCATAAAGCCGTGCCAATCGAGGTATTTGCCCACCTTGCCCTGTGCGTCGGCATAGGCGTAGTAGCTATTGAACTTGTTGGTCTGGTAGCCGCTCAGGTAGTCTTTCAGGCGGAACTGCATATAGGTATAGTGGTCCCAGCCGATACCGCCGTCGATGGTGCCCACCACGCCCTCGCGGTTGTAGGGTTGTAGCTGCACAAACAAGCGGTTGGTGAGCAGCGACTCCGAGAGCGAGTCGTTACTCTCGGTGGGGCTTATGTACCAATTGTCGTAGAAGTTGTGTGTTTCGACCACCTTGCCTTGTCGGTCGGTGATGTTGTAGGTGGTGCCTCGGTAGGTGTCGGTGTAGTTGCGGCTCCACTTGTTGTAGGTGATCGAGTGGCCCACATAGAAGGCTGTGCGGTCGGCCATCGTAAAGACGCTGTCGGTGAGCGGAACAAGGGGCACACCATAGCTCTGCACGGCATAGAAACCGAAGTTGTTGGCTTTGTTTAGAGCGTCGGTCATCTTCATAGGCATACCTGCGGCCGACTCATAGAGGGTGTCGGTCAGGTGCCAAGGCTCCACCAAGCCACCATTCTCCCTTTGCGAAATGGTGTTGTTTACCACTCCTGCGTGCATCGAGTAGCGCTTGCCGGTGTGGTAGATGGCGGCCGAAAAGTCGGTAACCTTGCCCCTCTGCCAGTTGTAGATACCTCGCGAGTGGTAGGTGTTGTAGGTCAGATTGAAGCCCGTCGAGGGGGTGATATTTTGTGCGTGCATCACTTTCAGGCTCTCCTCGGCATACCTCTTCTGTCCTGCGGTCTGGTAGGCGAAGATGGTGTAGGGGCGCTTGTTGTTGTAGTGGCGTGCGTTCTGAGGGGTAATCAGGTAGGCGTAGTAGCCGTCTACGAAGGTGAAGTCGTTGCCGTTGGGCCTGCGGAAGTAGCTCAGCGGGGTAGAAACGCCACCGAGGATGCCCACATTGGCGTCGCCCACATCCTCACGCATAAAGGGATAGTCGAGGTTGAACTCGCCCAGCAGGGTGTCGATCTCCTTCATTTCGACGTGGTTGGCATAGGTGTTGGCCACCCACACAAAGTGTTTGCGACGGCGAATGGAGTCGCCAAAGAAGTAAGACTCCAAGGGCATAATCTCTTTCACCTTCACCGAGTCGGCCTGCTCCTCTTTGACGATAGGGTTGCCGTTTTCGTCATACTCCACCTCTTCGTAGGGGTTGTTGAGCATATTTTGCATAGCCTGAGCTTGGGCTATGGGGTCGCGCACGTCGATTGCGTCGAAGCTCTGGGCCTTGGAGGTAGCCATACTACCCGCCAGCAGTGCCCACACCACAACGGCTACACGAACGAAGATATGTTTTGCCTTCAAACTCATTGTTTACTGCTCTTTGGTTTGGCTTTTGTAGGCCAGAGTGCTAATGATAGACGTAAGAATGTAGAGAATTATTATGTACCACAGCGAACCGAGGCCTCCGATGCAGAGCATCACCAGCGCAGCGGTGAGGAAGATGTAGCGCAAGCGGTTGGTGTGGTCTTTCAGGCTCAGCCCCTTGAATTTGAGCGAGAACATACGGATAGGGCTGATGAGCAGCCAGCCGCACACCAAGGCGATGACCATAATGTGGATGTTGCCGAGCGCGATGCTGCCCTCGGCAGAGGCCCAAGCGAGCGAGCCTACGGCAATGGCGCAAGCGGGGGTGGGCAGACCAATGAAACTCTCGTGCTGCTCTTCGTCGATGTTGAACCTTGCGAGCCTGAGGGCCGAGCAGGCCACCACAGCAAGGCAGACAAGCCACCACCAACCCGTTCCACCGGCGTCGTTGTACATAGCCACGAGGATCACCGTGGGCGAGAGTCCGAAGCTGACCATATCGGCCAGCGAGTCGAGCTGCACGCCGAGAGCCGAGTATTGTCCCGTGAGTCGTGCGGCCAAGCCGTCGAGGAAGTCGAACAGTGCCGAGGCCAAAATCAGCAGCAGGGGAATTTTCAGGCTCACCTGGTCGGGTGCCCAAATGTGGCTGGCGGTGCATACGACAGCGATTGTGCCACACAAAAGGTTGCACAGAGTGATGATATTTGGTAGTGTAAAATACTTAACTTTCATCTTTGGCGTTAAATAAAACAACTAAATAATTGGCAAAGGTAGTAAAATTTCGTACTTTTGCCCAAAGTAAACCCTAAAACATTCGTTTTATAATGAATAATAACCACTATTGTGTCATTATGGCCGGTGGCGTGGGCAGTCGATTCTGGCCCATCAGCCGCCACAACAAACCTAAACAGTTCCTCGATGTGCTCGGTACGGGCAAGAGTTTTATCCGCACAACCTTCGAGCGCTTCGCCCACATTATCCCCGTGGAGAATATCTTTGTGGCCACCAATACCGCCTACCGCGATATGGTCTTGGCCGAGATTCCCGAACTGAGGGCCGATCAGGTGCTCTGCGAGCCTCTGGGCCGCAATACCGCTCCCTGCATCGCCTATGCCGCAATGCGTATCCGCAGCATTAACCCCGATGCCGTGATGGTGGCAACCCCTTCGGACCACTTCATATCCAACGAGATACACTTCTGCGAGGTTATTCAGCAGTGCCTCGACTTTGTGAGCGAGAAGGAGTCGCTGCTGACCATCGGTCTGCAACCCACACGCCCCGCTACGGGCTACGGTTATATTCAGGTGAACAAACACGTTGCCGAGGGTAAATTCAACCAGGCCAAAACCTTCACCGAGAAGCCCAATCGCGAGCTGGCTCAGGTGTTTGTGGCAAGTGGCGAGTACTTCTGGAATTCGGGCATCTTCGTATGGCGTGTGCCCACAATTTTGAAGGCCTTTGAGGAGTTGCAGCCCGAAACATACCAGCTGCTCGACTCGATTAGCGAGCACTATGGCACCCCCACCGAGCAGGAGGCTATCGACCGCGTATATCCCGAGTGCCGTGGCATTTCGGTCGACTACGGCATTATGGAGCGCTCGGACAATGTGTGGGTGCGTTGCAGCGACCTCGGGTGGAGCGACATCGGCACCTGGGGCTCGCTCTATCAGTACGCCTCGAAAGACGAATGTGGAAATACTTATAGCTCAGATACCTTTACCTTCGATACGGAGAATTGCGTGATTAAGACTCCCGAGGGCAAAGTGGCCGTAATCGAGGGCCTGAAAGACTACATCGTGGTCGACACCCCCGATGTGTTGATGGTCTGCCCCAAGAGCGCCGAGCAAAACATCAAACGCTACATCGAAACCGTCAAGTTTACCAAAGGCGAAGAACACATTTAATGTCGACCGTCGACCGTCGACCGTCGACCGACCAGATGATGACAAGCATAGAACAATTATACGACCTGTTTTTGAGGTCGGAGGGTGTGCAGACCGATAGCCGAAAGGTGCGCTCGGGTGAGCTGTTTTTTGCCCTCAGGGGCGAGAATTTCGACGGCAATCGCTACGCCTCTTCGGCCCTCGAAAAGGGTGCTTTGGCGGCTGTGGTAGATAATCCCGAAGTGGCTACCGACGACCGCTATCTGCTTGTAGATGATGTGCTTGGGGCTTTGCAGAGGCTGGCCCACCACCACCGCATGCAGTTCTCTATTCCGGTGCTGGCCATTACGGGCACCAACGGCAAAACCACCACCAAAGAACTCACCTCGGCAGTTATCGCCAAGGGCTTTCGTTTGCTCCGCACCGAGGGTAATCTGAATAACCATATAGGCGTGCCACTGACGCTGCTGCGCCTACGCCCCGAACACACCTTTGCCATCGTAGAGATGGGTGCTTCGGCACAGGGCGAGATTGCTCTGCTGGCCCGCATTGCAGCCCCAACGTGTGGCCTTATTACCAACATCGGTCGTGCCCACCTCGAAGGCTTCGGAGGGGTGGAGGGCATACGTCGTGGCAAGGGCGAATTGTACGACTACCTGGCCCAAAATGGGGGGCTTGCGTTTGTGCGCAGCGACGACGAAGTGCTCTCCGAAATGGCCTCCGAAAGGGAGCAGTTGAAGTGCGTTTTTTATGGTACGTCGCTGGCCGAAAATATCGAATCCAAACTTGTTGGAGAGTACAATAAATTCAACATTGCAGCAGCGGTTGCGGTGGGGCGTTTTTATGGCATTTCGGAGCGCGATAGGGCCGAGGCTGTGGCCGCTTATGAGCCCTCGAACAATCGTTCGCAACAGACCGAAACTGAGCGAAATATGCTCACGGTAGACTGCTATAATGCCAACCCTTCGAGTATGGCTGCGGCCATTGGAAATCACGCAAAACTTTGCCCCGAAAAATATGCTGCAAAGGTGATGATTTTGGGCGATATGTTGGAGCTTGGCGAGTGGAGTGCCGAGGAGCACAAAAATATCGTCGATAAAGCCCTCGAAACCGACGTCCGCAGAATACTCCTCGTGGGTGCCAACTTTGGCCAAACACCCCAGAGCGACACCCGCATCGAGCGCTATGCCGAAACCGCCTCGCTGGCCGAGGTGCTGGCCCAAGAGCCGCTTCGCGGAGCCTTTGTTTTGGTCAAGGGCTCGCGCGGCATCGGCCTTGAAAGAGTGCTGCCGCTGTTGTAGACGTAGACCGTCGACCGTCAACCGACCTATAATTTTCAATTTTCCATTTTCCATTTTCAATTCTTTTCGTATCTTTGTCTGTTTTTGTGCGCGTATGTGCGTGCGTATGTAGTACCCCGACGACAGATTAAAGGAGAAATGAAGCAGCCAATCTTTTCTAAACGAGCAACTAACACCCTTCGCAAAGGGGTGGTGGCGCTATGTGTGCTCCTTTCGGTCTTCTCGGCCTCGGCCCAGGAGTGGGAACTACGACAACTCAAAGGCAAATACCTCGAAGGCGAACTCACCCCCACCGAAAAGCGTGGCAAGTGGGGCTTTGCCGACGACCGAGGTCGCATAGTAATCAAAAATATCTTCCAATCCGTAACCCCCTTTGTCGACTCTCTGGCCCGTGTGGACTTCGAGGGACGCTGGGGTGTGTTGCGCCGCGATGCCACCTACCTCATCGAGCCTCGCTACGACACCATAGCCCCCTTTGTGAAGGGTAGTGCCTGGGTGAAGAGCGCCGAGAAGTGGGGTGTGGTCAATAGAGCCGGTGTGGTGGCCTTCGAGCCACAGTTCGATGCCCCCGTAGAGTGGCAGACCGACGACTCTGCTTGGGTGGCCCGCGAGGGTAAGTGGGGACTTATCGACCGCGAGGGCGTGGTGTTGTTCGACTTTGTGGTCGAGGGCGAGCCTCAGTTCGAGGATGGCCGCTGCTGGGCCTGCTGGGACGGCAAGTGGGGCTTGGTGCGCAACGATGGCGTGGTGCTGTTCGACGCTCTGCTCGACCGCAAGCCCGACTTCTTCAATGGCATAAGCTGGCAGAGGTGGAACGAAGGTTGGGGTGCAGTGACCACCGACGGAAGAGTTGTGTTCGAGCCACTCATCGACGAGATGCCCCTCTTCGAGGAGGGTGTGTCGTGGTCGAAGTGGAACGACGGCTGGGGCGCTGTGCGCTACGACGGAACGGTGGTATTCCAACCCGTGCTGAGCGAGGCTCCCAGGTTTGACGATACAACGGCGTGGGCCCAGTGGAACGGCCGCTGGGGTGCCCTGCGCAGGGATGGAAGTGTGGCATTTGAGGCCGCACTCGACCAGCAACCACTCTTTGAGGATGGCATTGTGGCCTGGGGTCGTAGTGGTGGCTTCTGGGGTGCGGTGCGCAAGAGCGGAGAGGTGGTATTTGACTTTGTGATAGAACAAAGGCCAATGTTTGAGTATGGCGACCTGGCGTGGACTCGCTGGAATGGTCGCTGGGGCGCGGTGCGCAGGGATGGAACGGTGGTTTTTGATGCAGTGATAGAATCGCGACCTATCTTTGGCGACAACGGCATTGCGTGGGCCTATTGGAACTCCCATTGGGGGGCTGTGCGCAGCGGTGGCGAGGTGGTGATGAACCCCACGCTCGACGACCGCCCTGTGTTCGACGGCCACGAGGTGGCCTGGGTGAGCTGGAATGGTCGCTGGGGCGCAGTGAATAGTTCGGCCGAGGTGGTACTCGACGCTCTGGTCGATTACAAACCTCTGTTTGGCGACAAGGAGTACGCTTGGGTGAGCTGGAATTCGGCTTGGGGCGTAGTCAGCACGGATGGCCAGGTGCTCTTCGACGCAGTTATCGCCAACAAGCCCTCCTTCTCCGAAGGGCCTACGGCTTGGGCCAAGTGGAACGACAAGTGGGGCGTGATTGCCGAAGACGGCCGAGTGGTGCTCGACGCTATGGTAGACCAGAGGCCCGTATTCCCCGAGGGTGCAACCACCGCTTGGGCCCAATGGGGTGGCAAGTGGGGCTTGGTGAGCGATGGTGGAGCGGTGCTCTTGGAGGCTATGCTCGACACCCGCCCTGTGTTCGGAAACGAGAATATCGCTTGGGCACTCTGGGGCGGCAAGTGGGGCATCATCCGCAGGGACGGAACGGTGGCCCTGGCACCTATGCTCGACACCAAACCCGAGTTCGACAAGTATGGCTACGGATGGGCCGAGTGGAAAGGGCTCTGGGGTGTGGTGAAGTTCAATGGCGAGGTGGTGTTGGAGCCACTGCTCACATACCGACCAATGTTCGACACAAGTCGCACGGCTTGGTGTAAGTGGAACGACCGCTGGGGAGTGTTGTGCCAAGATGGCGAGATACTCTTCGACGCTCAGTTGGCGGCCAATCCCAAATTTGACGCTTCGGGCGAGGGATGGTTCGAGTGGAATGGCGGCTGGGGTGCTTTGTCCCGCGTGGGCAAGGTGCTCGTGGAGCCTATATATAACCAAAAGCCCAACTTCGAGGAGGGCGACTTTGCGTGGGTGTGCGCAGGCGACCGTTGGGGTGTGATGGCTCGCGAGGGCTACCGCCTGGCTCTGCGTCCGCTTGCCTCGCAGAAGGGTAATGTGGTGCTGGTAGCAGGTGGCAGTGTGATAGATGTGGCCACCAACAAGGTTACCACCTACTCGTCGGTTGAGCCTGTGGAGGTCGAAGGCCTCGTGTCGCACTATGTCGTAACGGCCGAAGGTCGCAAGGGTGTGATGGACCACGAAGGCTCGATGATTATCGCCCCCGAGTGGGAAGAACTCCACTACGACGCAGGCCGAGTGATGCACCCCGCAAAGAAGTGGGGCAAATGGGGTTATGTTGACGATACGGGCCGCTTGGTTGTGGAGTGTCGCTATGAGAGCGCCGAGCCTTTTGTTGGCGAGGTGGCCAAGGTGAGAGCCGCAGGCAAGTGGGGCGTGATAGATAGTGGCGGCAGCGAGGTTGTCGCCTGCAAGTATGACTACATAGGTGCCTTTGCCGATGGTATGGCTGTGGTGGTGAACAATGGCCGCTATGGTTACATCGACGAGGTGGGCAACGAAGTGGTGGTGTGCAAATACGAGGAGGCCAAACCCTTCTCGGGCGGTCTGGGTGCTGTGAAACAGCGTGGCAAGTGGGGCTTTGTGCGTCGCGATGGCCACCAGATTATCGCCCCAGCCTATCCCGATGTGAGCTCGTTCAGCGAGCAGCTCTCGGCCGTGAAGACCGATGGCGGCAAGTGGGGCTACATCGACCTGAGTGGCAAGATGGTCATCTCGCCACGTTTCGACACCGCTACGGAGTTTAAGGCCGGATTGGCCTCGGCACGACTCAATGGTGTGGCCTACTACATCGACCACAAGGGCAACTGCCTCTACGACTTCTGCGACGTGGCCCACAGTCAGGCCTATGGTTGCACAATCGTGGGCTACAAGGGACGCTATGGTCTGGTGGATTCCACCACGGGTGCCGAGTTGGCAGCCTGCCGTTACGAACAGATTGGCCGCTTTGTAGACGGACTCGCTCCGGTGCGCAAGGGTGGCAGCTGGGGCTACATCAACACCAAAGGTGTGGAGGTTGTGGCGTGCAAGTATGAGAGCGCCGAGCCCTTTGCGGGCGGAATGGCCGAGGTGGGCATGCGTGGTGGCAAGGCGGTTATCGACACTACCGGCAAGGTGGCATTTATGAGCCGCTACGACAGCGTGGGCGACTTTGCGGGCGGTGTGGCAGTGGTGGAACACGAGGGGCGCAAGGGCCTCATCGACAGCACCGGCAAAGAGTTGATCCCCTGTCTGTACGACCAAGTTGGGGCCTATAATAGCGGTATGACACCCGTGATGTTCGACGGCAAGTGGGGCTTTGTGGGCTCCGACGGCAGAGAGAGCATCGAGTGTGTTTACGACTCGGTGGGCCACTTTGGCTCGGGCCTGGCGATGGTGTGCCGAGGTGGCAAGTGGGGCTTTGTGAACGCCTCGGGCGAGGTGGTTGTGGAGCCTATGTTCGACTCGGTGGGAGGTTTTGTAGACGGCTACGCTCCCGTGACTATTGGCCAGCAGTGCGGCTATGCAAGCACCTGGGGCGACTACGTGATATTGAATTGAGAATTGAGAATTCAAGATATACTATGAAAAGAATTGTAAAGGTATTGGCTGTGGTGGCCATAATGGTAATGGTCGCAGCGTGTGGCTCGGCAAGTAGCCCCGAAAAGGTGGTCGAAAAGTGTTGGAAGCAGCTCTCGAAGGGCAACATCGACAAGGCCATAGAGATGATTGACGTGGCACAAGACGAGGTGGCAACCTACCGCACGCTCTATGCCGATGTGTGCCGCTCGTTGAAGGTGGCAGGTGGTATGGATGACTTCGAGGTGGTAAGCAGCTCGGAGGGCGAAGGTGAGGCCGTAGTGGAGGCCACCGTGACGCTCCACAGCGGTCAGCAGATCACCCAGAAGTACGACCTCGTGAAGGTGGGCGGCGAGTGGAAGCTGAAACAGTAGAAGAGAGCGAATAATTAACCCAATATAAAGCACCCCGAAGATGACCATTATCCAACTCGAATATCTGTTGGCTATTGCCAACTGCGGCAGTTTCTCCAAGGCGAGCGAGCTCTGCTTTGTTACGCAGCCCTCGCTGAGTATGCAGATCAAAAACCTCGAAGAGGAGTTGGGCGTGGTGTTGCTCGACAGGTCCAAGAAGCCCGTCGTTCCTACCCAGGTGGGTGCAATAGTTGTGGAGAAGGCCCGCGAAGCACTGCTGGCCTACAACAACATCAAAGAGTGTGTGGCCGAGCTGAAAGGTAGCGTGGCAGGGCGAATCCGTCTGGGCGTGATTCCCACCATTGCTCCCTATTTGTTGCCCCGCTTTGTGCACCAATTTGGCGAGAAGTATCCCAGGGTGGAGCTCGAAATCAGAGAGATGATAACCGCCGACATTGTTCGCGCTATGGACAATGACGAGATAGATGCCGCCATTGTGGCAGGAGGCACCTGCCCCGAGCGCATAAACGAGTTGGAACTCTTCGACGACAGGTTCTACGCCTACGTCTCGCCCGAAAACCACCTCTCGGCACGCACCAATCTGCGCATCGAGGACATCTCGCCCCGCGAACTGATACTCCTCTCGGAGGGGCACTGCTTGCGCGATCAGGTGGTGGAGCTCTGTGGTGCCGACCACGCCAGCGGATTGTCCTACTCGTTCCAGAGCGGCTCGCTCGAAACTATTATGAGGCTCGTGGACAATACTTCGATGCTAACTATCGTTCCCGAAATGACACTCCCCTATATCCCTACGGAGAACAAGTCGAGGATTAAGACTCTGGCCCGAGGTGCTGCAAGCCGCAAAATCGTTATTGCCGTAAGGCGCACCTATGCCAAGGAGACCATTATCAACGCCCTCAGGGAGTCGATTATCGAGTCGATGACCACCCGCAAGGCCACTTCGGGGCGCGGTTGGTAGCCCACAGGGGGGATAAGTGGCAAAAAGATTGTAGAGAAGAAGACGAATAATACATATATAGAGATAAAGAAGATTTATGCAGAAACTGATTAACGCTATTGTTGGGGCCATTCAGGACAAAAAAGGCCACAACATCGTATCGCTCGATTTGAGCGAATTGGAAGGAACCATTTGCGACGCATTTGTGATTTGCAATGCCGACTCGACCACCCAGGTCGATGCCATTGCCGACGGCATTGTGGAGGAGTTGGAGGAGAAGTTGGGCGAGAAACCCCGCCGTGTGGAGGGTAAGACCAACGCTGCGTGGATTGCTGTGGACTATGTGGATGTGATGGTCCACATCTTCCTCACCCCCCTGAGGGAGTACTACCAGCTCGAAGCTCTCTGGGCCGACGCTCCTGCCACCCGCTACGAGTCGGAGGAGTAGGATGGAATTGAGAATTGAGGGGGCAACTCCTATTTCTCCTATAACTCTTATAACTCATATAAAATCATTAAGGACTTTAAGGCCATTAAGGCCCTTAGGGTGGAGAATAGGCCGTAAGAGATACGAGCCGCAGGTGAGTATCTCAGAAAAGTTTTTGGTGCAGCTTTTTACAAAAAGGTGCAAAAGAAAGAAAAACAAAACACAAAAAAATAATGAGTACAAATCAAAATCCTAATGGGGGTAATCCAAACCCCCAGCAACCAAGACAGGGTGGTGGTAATCCGCGAGGACCTCAGCGCCCCGGAAATGGCATGGTAAAGGGCTTCCGTTGGTTGTTTTACCTTTGGGGCCTCTTTTTGGTGGGCCTGATGGTAATGCAGTTCACCAGCCTGGGCGAGGCTCCCGTCAAGACCGATTGGGCCAAAATCGAGCAGATGCTCGTGGCCGGCGACGTGGAGAAAATTGTGGTCATAAACGACAAAACCGCTCAGATAACCCTCAAAGAGGGGGCTGTGGATGGCTACCGCACTCAGCAGGGGTTGAAAAACATCCCCGCTGTGGGCTACCAATTTACCTACAATGTGGGCAACCCCGATATTCTGCGTGCCGACCTCCAAAGGGTGGCCGACAAATATGGCGTAGAGGTACCCGTGCCTGGCTATGAGTATCCAACCAACGTGTGGGGCGAGGTGCTCTCGTTCTTGCCCTATTTGTTGCTTATCTTCTTTATGTTCTGGATGTTCCGTTCGGCAGCCAGGGGCCCCGGTGCTCAGGGCGGTGTGATGAACGTGGGCAAGGCCAAGGCTCAGGTATTCGACAAGAATAGCGCCAATCGTGTAACATTCAAGGATGTTGCAGGCTTGGAGGAGGCCAAAGTGGAGATTATGGAGATTGTGGACTTCCTCCGCAAGCCCGAAAAATACAAAGAGCTGGGTGGTAAAATCCCCAAAGGCGCACTGCTTGTAGGCCCTCCCGGAACGGGTAAGACTCTGTTGGCCAAGGCAGTAGCAGGCGAAGCCAATGTGCCCTTCTTCTCGATTAGCGGTAGCGACTTCGTGGAGATGTTTGTGGGTGTGGGTGCTTCGCGTGTGAGGGATCTGTTCCAGCAGGCCAAAGAGAAGGCCCCCTGTATTGTCTTCATCGACGAGATCGACGCTATCGGTCGCGCAAGGGGCAAAAATGCAGGCTTCTCGGGCAACGACGAGAGGGAGAATACTCTCAACCAGCTGCTTACCGAGATGGACGGCTTTGCCACCAATGCGGGCGTAATCGTTCTGGCCGCCACCAACCGTGTAGATATTTTGGACAAGGCTCTGATGAGGGCCGGTAGGTTCGATAGGCAGATAGACGTGGGCCTGCCCGAGCTGAAAGAGCGCGAGGCTATCTTTGGCGTACACATGAAGAGGCTCAAACTCGCCGACGATGTGAATGTAGAGTTCCTGGCCAAGCAGACCCCCGGATTTTCGGGTGCCGACATTGCCAACGTCTGCAACGAGGCTGCGCTTATTGCCGCACGCCACGACAAAAAAGCGGTGGACAAGGAGGACTTCCTCGCAGCCGTAGACCGCATCATTGGTGGCTTGGAGAAGAAGAGCAAAGTTATCACCCCCGCCGAGAAACGCACCATCGCCTATCACGAGGCGGGCCACGCAACCGTAAGTTGGATGCTCCACCACGCCAATCCTCTGGTGAAGGTTACAATCATACCTCGCGGAAGGGCTCTGGGTGCTGCTTGGTACCTGCCCGAGGAGCGACAGATTACCACCACCGAGCAGTTGATGCACGAGGTTGCAGCCCTGCTGGGCGGCAGGGCTTCGGAGCAGCTCACCTTCGACAAGATTTCGACGGGTGCGCTGAACGATTTGGAGAGGGCAACCAAGATGACCTATGCAATGGTTTCGTACTACGGTATGAGCGACAAGGTGGGCAATCGCAGCTACTACGACTCGACGGGTGCAAGCGACTATTCGTTCTCGAAACCTTATAGCGAGCACACGGCCGAGATGATCGACACCGAGGCCAAGGCGCTGTTGGACGAGGCTTACAGGATGGCGGTTGAGGTGCTGACCACCCACCGTGCGGGATTGGTTGAGTTGGCCGAGTTGTTGTTGGAGCGCGAGGTGGTCTTCACAGAGGATGTGGAGCGCATCTTTGGCCCCCGCCCTTAGGAATTCAAAATTCAAGATTCAAAATTCAAAATTGACGGTCGACGGTTGACGGTCGACAAAGAAAGATATGAGTTTGAAAGGTAAAAATCTGGGCCTGCGCACCCTGAGTGGTGCAGTGTTGGGTATCGTTGTGGTGGGCGCTGTGCTGCTGGGCAAGTGGGCTACGGCAGTGGTGGTGGCACTAATCTATGCAGGGGCTATGTCCGAACTGCTGAGAATGGCCGCCAAACGTATTCCGGAGTTGAATATAGCCTACCATTTGACACTCGGTTTGGGTATGGCTTGGATTACGGGCGTGGCACTCAACCCCTCGCCACTGATGCTGATGGTGGGACTGCTCTTTGTACCTCTGCTGTTTATTGCCGAGGTGTTCCGCAAGAGTGGCAGCACCATCGAGAATGGCGCTCTGGCTTCGTTGTCGCTGCTTTATGTGGCTCTGCCTCTGGCGCTGCTACTGCTCATAGGCACCGAGGGTGGCAAGTGGGAGCCCGCACGAGTGCTCATGATAATCTTTATCGTGTGGGTGAACGACATCTTTGCCTACCTGGTGGGATGCTCGATAGGCAAGCACAAGATGGCACCCTCGATTTCGCCCAAAAAGTCGTGGGAGGGCTTCTTTGGCGGAGTACTCTTTGCGGTGGGCTTTGCTATGGCCGCAGGCTATATGATGGAGGGCAACATCTACCTTTGGGGTGGCTTGGGTGCTGTGGTGGCTCTGGCGGGTGTTGTGGGCGACCTGTTGGAGTCGAAGATTAAGCGAGAGTGTGGCGTGAAGGATTCGGGCAACCTTATCCCCGGCCACGGCGGTATGCTCGACAGGTTTGACGCACTGCTGGTGGCTGCTCCCGTGGCATACCTATATATGATAATTCTGGGACTATGAGAATACACAAAGAGGGCATTGAGGGCATAAAGATCAACACCCTCATATTTCTGCTTATAATTGCAGTGGTTACGACCACGGGTCTGGTGTATGATTGGGCTTGGTGGGTGCTGGCGCTGGTAGACGGATTTCTGCTCTGGCGCATTGCCTTTGTCATTAGGTTTTTCCGCGATCCCGAGAGGCCACAACTGACCGATGCCGAGGGGGTATTTTCGCCCGCCGATGGTAAGGTGGTGGTTATTGAGGAGGTCGACGAGCCCGAGGTTATGGGCGGCAGGTGCATACAGTTGTCGGTATATATGAACTTTTACAACGTACACGTCAATTGGGCTCCCGTGGGTGGCGAGGTTACCTACAAAGATCACTACAACGGCGAGTTTGTGTTGGCGTGGAGGCCCAAGTCGTCGCACCTGAACGAGCACACTACTATTGGCGTGCGTACCGAGAGGGGCGATGTGGTGATGTTCCGCCAGATTGCCGGATGGATTGCTCGACGCATTGTGGCCTACCCACAGGTGGGCGACAAGTTGGCCCAGAACAGCAAGTTCGGCTTCATCAAGTTCGGATCGAGGGTGGATGTATTTCTGCCCCTCGGTAGCGAGGTGTTGGTCGAGTTGGGCCAGAAGGTCGTAGGCTCGCAGACAATGCTTGCACGACTGCCCCAAAATAGATAGAGAAACCCATAGAAAATGAGTATGAATAGTACAAGTTGGCACAGATATCTGCTCGGAGCGTTGGCTCTGGCAGCAACGATTGCGATATTTTGGTACTTTGGCAACATCGTGGCCTACATTCTTGTAGCGGGTGTGCTGGCCATCATGTGCCAACCCCTCGTGGAGAAGGTGGCAAGCCTTCGTGTGGGCAAGGTGAAGATTCCTCGCTGGATGGCTGCGGTTGTGGGCGTGGTGACTATGTGGCTGGTGATTGCGGTATTCTTTGTGCTTTTCATCCCACTGATTTCGGGCAAGGTGGCCGACCTGGCACACCTCGACTACCAGAGTATGCTTGCAGCACTCAGGGAGCCTATGGCCAACATCGGACACTTCCTCGACAAATACTTCAAGGTAGACATCTCGGAGGCCTCGCTGACGGCTATGCTCTCGGAGCAGGTGCAGAAGATGCTCAATGTGGGCGCACTGAACAGCGTCTTTTCGTCGGTCTTTTCGGTGGCAGGCTCGGTGGCTGTGGCGGCCGTGTCGATTAGCTTCATTGCCTTCTATTTTATGAAGGAGGAGGGGCTCTTCTTGAAGATTCTGCTTGCGGTGGCCCCTGCAAGGTATGCCGACAACGTAACCCGTGCAGTGGACAAAATTACCAAGATGCTCTCGCGCTACTTCTTGGGTGTCTTGGGCCAATCGACGATTATGATGCTCATAATATCGGTGGTGTTGATGTGCTTCGGCTTCCGCCCCCAGGATGCATTCTTTGTGGGTGTCATCGAGGGTGTTTTCAACATTATCCCCTATGTTGGCCCTTGGTTGGGATTTGTGCTGAGCGGACTTGCGGGCTTGACTTTTGTGGTGCCTGCGGGTATGAACATAGGAGTAGTGTTGCTGATTATTGCGGGCACAATTTTGGTAGCCCAGTTTGTGGACAACTACTTTGTGTCGCCCAACATCTTCTCGCGCCAGATGAATGCCCATCCGCTCGAAATTTTTATCGTTACGCTTGTTGCGGGTAGCTGTTCTGGCATTGTGGGAATGTTGGTAGCAATTCCGGCCTATACGGTGTTGAGGATTTTGGCCAAGGAGTTTTTGTATAACCTGCGCTTGGTGCGGGAGCTTACGTCGAATATGGAATAAAACAAAAAGAGCAACCTTCACAAGGTTGCTCTTTTTGTTTTGTCGACCGTCGACCGACGGAGGTCTAACGTCTAACAAACCCCTTAGGCGCTTTGCGCCAGCTCCCCTAACTTAGGGGAGCGGTTCGGGGGAGTTTAGGGAATTTAAGGAATTTAATTCTCAACTTTCAACTTTCAATTTTCAATTTACCACTTTATCGGCTCTTTGCCTTGGGCGATTAGGTAGTCGTTGGCCTTGGAGAAGTGGCGCGAGCCGAAGAAACCATTGTGGGCCGAAAGGGGCGAGGGGTGAGCACACTTCAAAACCAAGTTGCGCTCGGTGTCGATGGCCGCACCCTTGCGCTGGGCATAAGCCCCCCACAACATATAAACCACACCACTCTTCAACTCCGACAGCGTGGCCACCACCGCATCCGTAAACTGCTCCCAACCTTTGCCTGCGTGTGAGGCAGCCTCGTGGGCCCTCACCGTAAGGGTGGAGTTGAGCAACAACACACCCTGCTCGGCCCACCTGTCGAGGTTGCCCGAGGTGGGAGGGGCGATGCCCAAGTCGGCCTGCAACTCCTTGAAGATGTTGCGCAGCGAGGGGGGAAATTGCACCCCATCATTGACCGAAAAACACAACCCATTGGCTTGGCCCTCGCCGTGATAGGGGTCTTGGCCTATGATTACGACCTTCACTTGGTCGGGGTGGCACTTGTCCAAAGCGCGAAAAATGTTGCCCCCCGCAGGGAAAACCTGATGGGTGGCATATTCGCTCCTGACGAACTCTACCAAACCGGCAAAGTAGGGCTTGTCGAACTCGTGGCCGATAAGCTCGGCCCACTCGGGGGCAATGCGTACATTCATGGGTGGGTAATAATATAATAGGTGTATGATTGGCGCTATTTGTTCTCCGTGACGTAGGCCACCACCTGGTCGTCTACGAAGGTGTAGTGGAGTGGGGGCTGGGGCACACCATAGAGTTCTATGCCTATGGTTCGGGCCTCGGCATCGAGAGCGGTGGCCACCATCTCCTCCGTGAAATCAACCCCTGTGGCTTGGGCATACTTGTAGAGGGCCTCTTTGGCGCTCCACATTATGGCCTCGAAGTGGGGCCCGGCACTCTGGGCCAAAGTCTCGCGCTCGGCGGGCGAGATGTAGCGGGCCGCTATGCGCCCAAAGTTGCGCCCAAGGGCTTCGACATCCACACCACAGCGACCTTCGGCAAAAATTACGGCCACCTTCTGGGCTGAGTGCGACACGCTCAGATGGGTAATGTTGCCCACGGGGGCTACCAAAATGGGTGCTCCGGCCGAGTTGTAGCGCAGAGTGGCTGTGGGGCCGAGGTGGCGACGCACAATGGTACGCCAAGTGGCCCATTGCGAGCGTCGTGCGGGCGAGTTGAGCGTGGCCAGGTGCTGCTGGTCGTCGTCGGTCAGCAGGGGGGAGTTCTCGGCCTCGGGGGCAACATCCTCCACTATGATATAGCCGCTATTTAGCTCAACTTTCATTCTTTTGTTTGTCGACCGTCAACCGTCGACCGTCAACCGTCTTTAAGGAATTTAGGGAGTTTAGGGAGTTTAGGGAGTTTAGGGAGTTTAGGAAGTATAGCTCCTATAACTCCTATAACTCCTATATCTCCTATAACTTTCAACTTTCAACTTTCAACTTTCAATTTTCAATTATTCTCGATGCGTATCTCCTCGGCGTGGTGGCCGCTGACACTCAGCACCGTGAACTTGATGTTGTGAATCTTTATCTTGTCGCCCTTGCGGGGAAAGTCGCGCTTGATTTCGAGCAACATACCCGCAATAGTCTCGGCCTCGCCACGAGAGTCATCGAAGGTACCCTCGGCCAAGCCCAATACCTCCTCCACCTCGCCAATGTGGGCCTTGCCGTCGAACAGGTAGGCTCCGTCGGGCAGACGCTTATAGGTGGCCTCCTCTGGGGTGTCGCTCTCGTCGCTAATCTCGCCCACAATCTCCTCCAAAATATCCTCCAACGACACCAAGCCCAGCGTCGAGCCATACTCGTCTACCACAATGGCTATGTGTACCTTCTGGGTTTGGAACTCTTCGAGCAGCTCGTTAATCTTCTTGTGCTCGGTGGTGTAGTAGGCGGGCCTCAGGTAGCGCTGCCACTCGAAGTCGGCCTCTTTGCAGGCGTGGGCAACCATATCTTTCACATAGAGCATGCCCACAATGTGGTCGATACTCTCGTCGTAGACCGGAATGCGCGAAAAGCCACTCTCCATAATCACCGCCCTCACCTGGTCGAAATCGACCTCTTTGTCCAGCGCCACGATATCCATTCGGGGGTGCATAATCTCGGCTACCTCGGTCGAGGCAAACTGAACAATGCCACTAAGCATATCTTTCTCGGTTGCGCTGGGGCTTTCGGTAATTTCGAGCGCATCTTCAATCTCCTCCATCGAGATATTTTCGGGCTGAATGATGCCGCGATTCTGAATTCCGTTGGAGTACTTAACCAACAAGAATGAGAGGGGTTTGAAGAGCTTATTCAAAAAGTTCAGCGGCAGAGCTACAATGGTCGATATACCCGTGGGGTTGTAGCTCGCATAAACCTTGGGCATAATCTCGCCAAAGAGCAGCAGCACAAAGGTTACGGCTATGGTCTTTATGGCAAACTCCCAACCGCCGCTGTGGAATACCACCAGGTCGTCTATCAGGTTGTTGCACAGCGAGATAATGAGGATGTTTATCAGGTTGTTGAAAATCAGTATCGTGGCCAGCAGTTGGTCTTGCCCCGAGAGCAGGCGCACGATGGCCTGATTGACGGGCGTTTTGTGCTTGCGTATGTGGTCGAGCTGCGAGGGCGAAAGCGAAAAGAGGGCCGTCTCGCTACTCGAAGCCAGAGCCGAGCACACCAACAACAAGGCAATAACAACGATATTGACCACCAACCCCGCATCAAACGGTTTGAAGGTCATTATCGCTGCCAGCGTAGATGTCAGAAGTGTAACTCCCATCGTTTAGAAAAGGCTTTGTTCGGCTGCTTTGGGTGCGCTGGTCTGCTCGCTGGCGGCCTCCTCGGCAGCGCTCTCCACCTGTACCTTTGCACCACCCTTGGCCGCACCCGAAGCACCGGTAAGTTTTACACCCATACGGAAGAAGGCAGGCTGCATCAGCAGGGTGTCGATGTTTTTGTAACGCTCCTTGATGTTCCACTTGGTTGCCACAACGGGCGCAGGGGGCATTTTGTCCTCCTCTTTGGTGCTCTCCTCTTGGCTTACCTCTTTTAGCAGGGTGTTCTCGTCGAAGGTTGTGGGCTGAGGCTCGATGCGGCTGTCGTGGCTGTCGAAACCGGTGGCAATGATGGTCAGCTCGATCTCGCCCTCCTCCAAATCGGCAGGACCAGAGCCCCAAATGATGTTGGCCTCGTTGCCGCCATAGTTGCGGCTGGCTTTCGACTGAATCATCTTCAATGCCTGATCCACCTCGTCGAGGGTAAGGGGGCAGTTGTCGTTGTACGAGAGGTTGAAGAGGATGTTTTTGGCACCCTTGATATCCTGACGGTTGAGCAGAGGCGAGGCAAGAGCGTTCTCCACTGCGTCGGCAATTTTGCGCTCACCCTTGGCCTTGGCCGAGCCCATAAGGGCCACACCGCTGGCCGACATCACGGTACTCACATCGGCAAAGTCGACGTTGATGAAGTCGCTACGGGTAATCATCTCGGCAATGCCCTTGGCTGCGGTGGCCAACACGTCGTCCGACTTGTGCAGCGCATCCCTAAAAGGCAACGAACCGTATATCTTGGTGATGTTGTCGTTGTGGATAACCACAATGGCGTCGGTGTTGTCCTTCAACTCTTCCAGACCTTTCAGCGCCTGAGTCATACGCACCTTACCCTCGGCATAGAAGGGCAGGGTTACGATACCCACCGTCAGGAAGCCTTTGGCCTTGGCAGCCTTGGCAATCACAGGAGCAGCACCCGTACCTGTGCCACCACCCATACCTGCGGTGATGAAGATCATCCTTGCGCCGCTGTTCTCCAAGTGAATCATTATGTCGTCGATGGTCTCGATGGCTGCCTGACGGCCCCTTGCGGGGTTGTTGCCTGCGCCCAAGCCCTCGCCCAGAACAATCTGATTCTCGATGGGGCTGTTGCTCAGAGCCTGCTTATCGGTGTTGCAGACCATAAAGCTCACGCCCTGAATGCCGAGGTCGTACATATGGTTCACTGCGTTGCCACCAGCACCGCCTACGCCAAGTACCATTATCAGCGACTCGCTCTTGACGGGTGCTACAATGGTGCCCAAAAAATCGTTGCTATCTATTGTTGTATTCATTGTGTATCTTCTCTTTTCTCTGTTGTCCGAATTACATTTCTCTCTCTCTGCTCACTTCACCTCGGAGCCACACTACATATCCTCGTCGTCGATGAAGTCTTGGCCCAAGATGCTGTCGCCCAATGTGATGAAGCCTTTCTTGATGCGATTCCAGAGGCCACCGTTTTTCTCGTTGCGAGGTTTCTTCTTGCTCTCTTTTTTGCCATCGGCCGAAGTGTTGTTGTCGTCTTCTTCGTCGAAGTAGCTATCCTCTTGGTGCTCCTCTGCGGTGGGTGCTACGCCAGCCTCGGCCAAGCCAAGCGAGAGTAGTCCCACAACAGTAGCGTTGGCGGGTGCGGAGCTATCCTCGGTCGAGCCTTCACCCAGGGTGGCAGCACCGCCAACCCTTGTGAAGATACCTGTGCGCTCCTTGAAGAGCACCTCGATACCTTTCAGCTGCGCACCGCCACCGGTCAGTACGATGGTCTCGATGCGGTTGTGGTAGCCCGACTCCTTCAACTCGTCGCCAACGAAGTTGATGATGTCGATCAGTCGGCACTCGATGATGGCCGTAAGGTCGCGGTACGAAATCTCTCTCTTCTTCTCGTGTGCCGAGCGGCCGGGAATGCGGATTACGCTATTGAGAACCTCGAAGGGTACGGTGCTGGCAGTGGCATAGCCGTATTTGGTTTTGAGTTTCTCGATGGCGTGTTTGGGTACTGCGGTGGTGAGGATGTCGCTGTTGATGTTGTCCGAGCCGAGGGGAATGGAGGCTACATAGCGCAGTTTTTTGTCGAAGTAGACAGCCACATCGGTAGTGTTGCCACCGAGGTCTACAACGGCCACACCATCTTCGCGCTCCACATCGGTGGAGGCTGCAATGGCGCTGGCGCTGGCGGCGGGCAGATAGGTGCGCCCCTTGATGCCCACGCGGTCGAAGGTCTTGTCGAGGCGTTCGAGGATTGCCTTGTCGGCCATGACGTAGCCATAGGTGGCCTCCAAGTGGCGGCCAAAACCGCCTACGGGGCTACCTTTGATTTCGCGAGCGTCGATTTTGTAGAACAAGGGCAGGCGCGAGAGTATAACCTTGCCGCTTGGAGCCTGCACGTTGTTCATATTTTCGCACAACTTTTGCTCGTCTTCTTGGTGAATCTCGCCGTCGGAACCAACATAGACAAAGCCCGAGTTGGTGGCGAAGACAATCTGCTGTCCCGACACGCCCACTACGGCATCGTCTATCTTGATGCCGGCTCTCTGTTCGAGTTCCTCGATGGCACTATTCAGGGCGGTGCTCACCGAGTCGATATTGGTGATTTCGCCCCTCACAAAGCCCCCCTCCAAAGGCTTTGCCACAATCTCTTTGGCCACGGTCGAACCATCGGCCGCAAGAGTTCCCAGAGCTGCAACCACCTTGTTGAAGCCCAAGTCTATTGCTACGACATAATTATTCTTTCCCACTGCGCTTACGGTTTTTATGTGTGTTATTTTTTCTTTTTGTTCTTGTTATCTTTGGGTTGTGCGGGCTGCCATACGGCCTGTCCGTCATATTCGAGCGAGAGTGTGCCTCCATCGAGGCTTGCCACTCCGGCATCCACAAATCGCTGCCACCTGTCGAGCTTGTCGGCCACGTTCTCCAACTCGCCGAGTCGCACCACATAGTTACCCTCGCGCGGTATGAGCGAAAGGGTGGTGGTAGCGTGGGGGCCTAAACCCCTCTGGCTGAGGACTATTTGTACTATCTTGCCCCTCAGTGCGGGTGACTGCTCTGTGTATCTCACAAAGTTAGTGAGTTTGCATAGAAATATATAATTTTTATCGCTATTTTTTTCATTTGCTCTGGCCCACGCCCTCAGGTCGCCCGTAAAACCCTTCGGGAAGGGAACATCGAAGTCGCCCGTAACGATCGGAACGTCTATGGGGGCTTGGTTGCGGGTGGGCAGGATGTGCTGCTTGGCGGTGGCGTAGAAGTTCTCTCCGCTGGCAAGGGCAAAGCGCACAACGGGCTCGCGCTGAGTAACTTCGAGTGTCACCACGTTGTCGTAGTCTACAAAGGTGCGTGCCGTAGCCACCAGGGCTTGCTCCTCGGCCAGATTGTTTATGGCCAGCAGACCTATGCTGTCGATACTGCGACCTACGGGGTTGACCCCCCCCTGCTCTATGAGCCCTGCGAGTTCTGCCGCACTAATCATACTCAGGCGGGCGCTGTCGGCCACCACCACTCTGAACTCTTCGACCTTGCGCTGGGCTTCGTTCTGCCTGCGTAGCAGAGCCGCCGCAACCAAAAAGGCCACGATTGCCACCCAGACCACCACTCGGCCCACTATGTTCCAAACTCTCTTCATATTTTTTTGTCAACCGTCGACCGTCAACCGTCAATTTTCAATTTTCAACTTTCAACTTTCAATTTCACCGCCTCTGCCACCTTGTCGCACTCGCGGTCAATGTCGCCCGCACCAAAGGTTACAACCACATCGGTACTCATAGCCCCAATTTCGTCGGCCAAGCGGGACTTCTCCACAATCCTCCAAGGTGCCGTCATAAGCCTGCCAATCATCTGGCTCTCAACTCCCTCGATGGGCAGCTCCCTTGCGGGATAGATGGGCAGCAGCAACACCTCGTCGGCCAGCGACAGAGCCTCGGCAAACTCCTCGTAGAAATCCCTCGTGCGAGTGTAGAGGTGGGGCTGAAATGCAATGGTGAGCCTTCGGCCGGGATACATACCCTTTATCGACACAATGGCGGCCCTCAGCTCCTCGGGGTGGTGGGCGTAGTCGTCGATGTAGACTGCCGTGGGGGTGTTGATGTAGCACTCAAACCTGCGCTTTACGCCACAGAAGCTATCCATAGCCCTGCGCAGTCCCTCCTCGTCAATCTCGCCCGCCGACCAAATGGCAGCGGTGGCTGCTACGGCATTTTCGATATTCACCCTGCCGCCAATGCCCAAGTGGAGATTCTCTATTGTGCGGTCGGGGCAGTGGATGCCAAAGCGAAAGGTTCCATCGCCCAGCGGAGTGATGTCGGTGGCATAGAAGTCGGCCTCGGGGTTGTCTACCGAATATGTGAGGGTGCGAATGTCGCTATTGGTGTGCTCAATCTCCAATCCGAGTTTGGCCACCAGCGTTCCGCCCGCCTTGATGCGCTCGACAAACTGCCCAAAGGCTCGGCGCATCTCTTCGTGGGTGCCGTAGATGTCGAGGTGGTCGGCATCGGTCGATGTTACCACCGCCACATTGGGCCTAAGAGTGAGGAACGAGCGGTCGAACTCGTCGGCCTCCACTGCAATTCTCTCGCCGCCACCCAGCACCAGATTGCTACCGAAATTCTTGGATATACCGCCCAGAAAAGCGTTACCCTCTCCAGTTGCTCCCTGCGTAAACCACGCAGTCATAGTGGTCGTTGAGGTCTTGCCGTGAGTGCCTGCAATGGCCGTTACAAACTTGCCCTCGGTCAGGTGGCCCAGCACCTGCGAGCGCTTGATGACCTCGAAACCTCCCGCGCGGAAGTAGCCCAACTCGCTGTGGTCGGCCGGAATGGCGGGGGTGTAGACCACAAGTGTATCCTTGGGGTTGCGGAACTCCTCGCCAATGAGTTCTACGTCATCGGTATAGTGAATGGCTGCACCCTCGGCTTCGAGCTCGCGGGTTAGGGGCGAGGGGGTGCGGTCGTAGCCGGCCACACGGTGTCCTTCGTGCATAAAGTAGCGCGCAATGGCGCTCATTCCTATTCCGCCTATGCCTACAAAGTAAATGTTCTTCATCGAATTGAGAATTGAGAATTGAGCATTATGTTTGATTCTCGCTCAATTGCTCGTTTATTTATCGGTTTACTTAACTATCTCTATTGCAAATCGTGCCACTCTGTCGGCCGAGTCGTCGATGGCCAGAGTGCGGATGTTGTGGCTCAGTTCGGCCAACTTATCGGGGCTGGCCACAAGCTCCTCGGCCACCGCAAATACTCGCTCTACGGCCTCCTTGTCGGCCACAATCTCGGCAGCACCCTTGCGCACCAGAGCCATAGCGTTGTGGGTTTGGTGATCCTCGGCCACGTTGGGCGAGGGGACAAAGAGCGTGGGTTTACCCACCAGGCAGAGCTCGCTCACCGAGCAGGCACCACTGCGCGAGATGACCAGCGAGGCTGCCTCGTAGGCGTAGTCCATACGGTTGATGAAGGCACCCCTCCACACACCCGTCATATCTTTGCCCGCACAGAAGGCCTCCATCTCGGCATCGTAGTACTTGCCATTCTGCCAGATGAGTTGAATCTTTCCTTCGGCCACGATGCGCTCCAAGTGGGCCTTTACGGCATCGTTCAGCGTGCGGCTGCCGAGCGAACCGCCAACTATCAACACCACAGGTTTGTCGGCTGCAAGGCCAAAGTGGGCGAGTGCCTCGGCGTGGTCTACCGCCTGACCAAAGCTACCCCTCAGAGGGTTGCCCGTGAGGGTGATTTTATCCTCGGGGAAGAATCGCTCCATACCGTCGTAGGCCACACAGATACGCTTGGCCTTCTTGGCCAAGAGCTTGTTGGTAACCCCCGCAAAGGAGTTCTGCTCCTGCAACAGGGTGGGTATGCCCATCTTTTGGGCCGCTTTGAGTATGGGCCCGCTTGCATAGCCACCAAAGCCAACCACCACATCGGGGCGGAAGGTGCGGAGTGTTCGGCGAGCCTTCACCATACTTCCCACAAGTTTGAAGGGCAGAGCCAGATTGCTCAGCGCAAGGCGGCGTTGCAGGCCCGCCACGGGGAGCCCCACAATCTTATAGCCCAGGGCGGGAATCTTCTCCATCTCCATCTTGCCGTTGGCGCCCACAAAGAGCAGCTCTACGCCCTCGGCTCCGAGCCTTCTCACAAGGGCCTCGGCTGTTGCTACGGCGGGGTAGATGTGGCCACCCGTACCACCACCGCTAAGTATAACTTTTAGTTTCTTCATACGCTCTATGTAAGTGAATTGAGAATTGAGAATTGAGAATTGACACACGCCCCCTCCTTTCAGGCACCCCCTCTAACTTAGAGGGGGAATGTGCGAGAGGACTCGCACGCAATTTCGACCACCCCTCCCAACCTCCCCTTTCGTAGGGGAGGAGGACTTAGAGGGGAAAAACTAAATAAAACACTTGTGCCGAAGGCATACCAATAATTTTCAATTTTCAATTTTCAACTTTCAACTTTCAATCCTTTCTTGTTAGGTCTGCAATCTTTTTATCCTCCTTGGGCATATCGAGCAATCCCTCGTCGGCCTGTGCGCTGATGCCCATAATCAGGCCCAGGGCTGCAAGTATAAATACCAACGACGAGCCACCCTTGCTCACAATGGGCAACTGTTGGCCGGTGACGGGCAGCAGCGATACCGATACCAGCATGTGCAGAAAAGCCTGCAACACTATGGCCGTACCCACACCCAGCACCGCCAAGCCCGGAAAGGCCGTACCACACTTGCGGAAAATTACCGTGGTGCGGTAGAACATAATCAAGTAGGCCAGCAGTATCACCAGCGCACCGAAAATCAAGCCATACTCCTCAATCAGAAAGGCGTAGGCCATATCCTTGTCGGCCTCTTGCAGATAGCGGTTGGTGCTTTGGCCGGGGCCTTTGCCGGTAATTCCGCCCGAGGCAATCGACATCTTGGCATACATCGTCTGGTCGGTTTCGTGGGCGGGGCGTTTGTAGTATTCGAGTCCGTCGCTTGCCACCTCGGCCGTCTTGGCAATCATATTGGGGCTATATCCGCTGACACGGCCTTCGAGCGTGTCTACACGGCCGCCAAAGATGAGCAGGGCGGGTATGCCTATGCACAATCCCAGCGTGATAATGCGCCTGATGTCGGCCATCTTAACCCTGCCGATGAACAACATCGCAAGGCACGAAATGGCAATAATGAAGGTCGTAGAGTTGCTCGTAAGCAGCGTTACGCAGCAGGCCAGCACAATGGGGCCGAGTACGGGAATGGTGTCTTTGAGCAACATCTCCCACAGCTTCATTCGATCGCCAAACCACACCTCCTTCGTAAACGGAGGCACGATGTCTATCTTGTCGATATTCTTCTGCCTCTTGGCCAGCTGGTCGGCCAGCAACAGGATTACCGATATTTTCAGCAACTCGAAGGGCTGGAACTCGAAGCCCATAATGTTGAGCGAACGAGCCGCATTGCTTCCCGTGTGGACCATAAGCATACACACCGTAAGCATTATCGAGGCCCAATAGATAATCTTTATCCACTTGCGATACCTGCGCCAGTGGAGCGACTGCATAAGGAAGAATCCCGCCATGCCGATACAGATGAAGAGCAACTGTTTGGTCAGCTCCTGATTGGCATCGAGACGCAGGTCGTAGGCGGTGGTCGAGTAGACCACAAAGAGCGAGTAGATGAGCAGCAGTATGATTACCACCCACATAACCTTGTCGCCCCTGAAAATGCGCTCCCAGATGCTCTTAGGCGGAGCTTGGTGAGCCCCTTTGCCTATAATCTCGCTATGTTTATCCCCCTTGTTCATTCGGATTTGGTGTTTTATTCCCCCTCGGTTTGTTACTTTTTCTGCAATTCGAGCACCTTCTCTTTGAAGAGTTTGCCCCTCTGCTCGTAGTTCTTGAAGAGGTCGAAGCTCGCACACGCAGGCGAAAGCAGCACCGCGTCGCCACTCTGGGCCACCTGACGGCATACCTGCACAGCCTCATCGAGCGACGAGGTGTTGTAGACGGGCACTATGCCGCTGAAATTGTCTATCAGTTTGGAGTTGTTCACACCCATACACACGAGCGTCTTGACCTTCTTGCCCACAAACTCTTTCAGCGGGTCGTAGTCGTTGCCCTTGTCGGTGCCGCCCGCAATCCACACCGTGGGCCTGGTCATACTCTCCAAGGCATACCACACCGAGTCTACGTTGGTGGCCTTCGAGTCGTTTATCCATTCCACGCCGTCGATTATGGCCACCTTTTCGAGCCTGTGCTCCACGCCCTCGAAGCGGTAGAGCGAGGCCAAAATCTGCTCGGGCTCCACACCCGCAGAAAGGGCCGCCAGAGTGGCTGCCATGGCGTTGTAGGCGTTGTGGAGGCCCTTGATTTGGAGCTTGTCCAGCTCTATGGCCACTCGCTTGCCACCCAGCTCAACGGTTGCCACACCATCCGAGATGTTGGCCTTGCCAAAGGGCGATTGGGCCGCAGTGGGGCAGAGGCGCTCCACCTCTTTGGCAATGGTGCCATCGTCGCCACACCAGATGAAACTATCCTCGCTCCTCTGGTTGCGGATAATCCTCATCTTGCTGTCGATATAGTTCTGGAAGAGGTAGTTGTAGCGGTCGAGGTGGTCGGGGGTGATGTTCATCAATACCGCAATGTCGCAGCGGAAGTCGTAGCACCCGTCGAGCTGAAAGCTGCTCAGCTCCAACACATACCACTCCTTGTCCTCCTTGGCCACGCTGAGCGCATAGCTCTGGCCGATGTTTCCGCCTACGGCCACGTCGAAGCCCGCCTCCGAGAGAATTCGGTGGGTGAGGGTGGTGGTTGTGGTCTTGCCATTCGAGCCGGTGATGCAGAGCGTCTTGCCCTTGCTGAAAGGCTGGGCAAACTCAATCTCGCTAATGATGGGCACACCCTTCTCCCTCAGAGCCACCACCATTGGGGCCTTGTCGGGGATGCCGGGGCTCTTGACCACCAGGTCGGCCGAGAGAATCAACTCCTCGGTGTGTCCGCCCTGCTCAAAGGCAATACCCTCGGCCGTCAAAGCCGAGGCATAGCGGTCGGCAATCTTGCCTGCATCGCTCAGAAAGGTGTCGAAACCCTTGCTCTTGGCCAGCACCGCCGAGCCATAGCCGCTCTCGCCGCCGCCAAGTATCACTACTCGTTTTATGTTGTCGAAGTTTTTCATACGTTGTCTGTTTTTTGCTCTTGTCTACAATGATTTGTGGCCTACCTGATTTTGAGTGTTGCCAGCGAGAAGGCTGCCAGCAAAATCTGCACAATCCAGAAGCGGATTACGATTTTGTTCTCGTGGAAACCCATCTTCTGGTAGTGGTGGTGCATAGGGGCCATTTTCAGAATCCTGCGACCCTCGCCATACCTCTTCTTGGTGTATTTGAAGTAGCCGGTCTGGACCATTACCGAGATAACCTCGACCAGATAGATGCCACACAAAATGGGCAGCAGCAACTCCTTGCGGATAGCCAGCGCAAATACGGCAATGATGCCACCGATGGCCAGCGAGCCGGTGTCGCCCATAAAGACCTGCGCAGGGAAGCAGTTGTACCACAGAAAACCAATCAGCGCACCCACAAAGGCTGCTCCGAATACGGCCAACTCACCAGCTCCGGGGATGTACATAATGTTCAGGTAATCGGCATAGATGACGTGGCCCGACAGATAGGCCAGCACCGAGAGTACCACCGCTACAATGGCACTCACACCCGTATTCAGACCATCAAGTCCGTCGGTCAGGTTGGAGCCATTCGATACGGCCGTGATGACAAAGATTGCCACCAATATATAGAGTACCCAGGTGAGCGCATCGCCCGTAGTGGTGTGGGAGGGCACAAACCAATGGTAGTCGAACTCGTTGTTCTTCACAAAGGGGATGGTGGTCTTGGTGCTCTTCTCGCCGATGTAGTACTCGTTGGTTTTGTACACCACCGAGCCGTCGTCCTTGGTTACCTCTACCACTTCGGTATGCTTCTCGGCAGTATTCTTGTCTACCACCACCACCTGTTCGCTCAGACACATCACCGTACCGACAATGATACCGAGGCCCACTTGGCCCACGATTTTGAATTTGCCTTTGAGTCCCTCTTTGTGCTTGCGGAAGACCTTTATGTAGTCGTCGGCAAAGCCCAGCAGTCCGAGCCAGATGGTGCTGATAATCATCAGCCAGGTGTAGACGTTCGACAGGTCGCCCAGCAGCAATACGGGTATGAGTATCGAGATGAGGATGATGATGCCGCCCATGGTGGGAGTGCCGGCTTTTTCGCTCTGTCCGCTCAGGCCGAGTTCGCGCACTGTTTCGCCTATCTGCTTGCGGCGCAGATACTTAATCATTCGGTTGCCGAAGATCGAGCCGATGAGCAGTGCGAGAATGATAGCACCAATCGAGCGGAACGAGAGGTATTGGAACATACCCATTCCGGGGATGTCGAAGCTTTTGCTAAGAAAATTAACTAACCAATTAAGCATATTTTAATTATTTGTTGTAATTCTATTGTAGTTTTGTAAAAATGTTTGTTTTGCGGTGTGTGTTTATAAAATAATTAAATAAATCTTTTCTTTTGGGCTCTAAGAGTTATAAGAGTTATAAGAGTTATAGGAGTTATGGGAGCATTAAGGACATTAAGGACATTAAGGGCCTTAATAACTTTCAATTCTCCATTCTCAATTCTCCCAACACTTCCTGACCTCCTCTTGGTCGGAGAAGTGGTGTTTCTCGGTGCCGATAATCTGGTAGTCCTCGTGGCCCTTGCCCGCAATCAACACCACATCGCCCGCCTCCGCCATACGCAGAGCCGCACGAATGGCCTGCCTACGATCCGTAATGGCCAAGAAGTTGTTGTGCCCCTCGGTGCCCGCAATCATATCCTCCAAGATGGCCTCGGGGTTCTCGGTGCGGGGGTTGTCGGAGGTGAAGATGGCCGTGTGTGACTTCTCTACCGCAATGGCAGCCATCTCGGGGCGTTTGGTGCGATCCCTGTCGCCACCGCAGCCACAAATGGTTATAATCCTACGAGCAACGCCCAGCGAGCCGATGGTGTCGAGCACATTCTCCAATGCGTCGGGGGTGTGGGCATAGTCGATGACGGCCACCACGCCCTCGGGCGAGCGGAGCGTCTGGAAGCGACCATTCACGGGCTCCAACGAGCTCAGCGCAGCCAGCACCTCCTCCTCTTTGTGGCCCAAGAGTACCGCAGCGCCATATACGGCCGTGAGGTTGTAGGCGTTAAACCTGCCCAGCAGTCGCGACCACATCTGCTGACCATTCAGCTCGACCAACATACCTTCGAGGGTGGTTTCGAGTATCTTGCTGTTGAGCGTGCCCACGCCGCGCAGAGAGTAGCTCTGTTGGCGTGTGGCCTTGCAGTTTTGGAGCATCACTCGGCCATTCTTGTCGTCGGCATTGACCAGCGCCCACGCACTCTTGCTCAATCCGTCGAAGAGCAGTTTCTTGGCCTTGATATACTCGGCAAAGGTCTTGTGGTAGTCGAGGTGGTCGTGGGTGAGGTTGCTGAACACCGCGCCCTCGAACTTCAAACCCTCGGTGCGGTGCTGCACAAGGCTGTGCGACGACACCTCCATAAAGCAGTAACCACACCCCGCCTCGACCATTCGTGCCAACAGACGGTTGAGGTTTATGGCGTCGGGGGTGGTGTGGGTCGAAGGCTCCTCTTGGTCGCCAATCTTGTAGATGACCGTAGAGATTAGGCCTGCCTTGTAGCCCAGCTTCTCGGTCATCTGGTAGAGCAGGGTGGCGGTTGTGGTCTTGCCGTTGGTGCCCGTAACGCCCACAAGGGCGAGCTTTTCGCTTGGGCGGTCGTAGAAGTTTGCTGCCACCAGACCTATGGCCCTGCTGCTGTCGGCTACAACAATGTAGGTGCAACCCTCGGCCACCACTGCGGGCAGGTGGTTGCACAATACGGCCGAGGCACCCGCCTCGACAGCTTTGCCTATGTAGGCGTGGCCATCCACAGCTGTGCCCTCGATGGCTGTAAAGAGTGCCCCCGAGCACGCCTTGCGCGAGTCCATCGTGAGGGTGCTAATCTCGCACTCCCCGCTACCTACAATCTCTATTACTTCAACTCTTTCGAGTAACTTGCTAAGTTTCATATATTTTTTTATTTCGTCGACCGTCGACCGTCAATCGTCATTTCGTAATTCTCAATTCTCAATTCTCAATTCTATCTCCACTTGGTCGCCTTGGGCTATGTCGTGGCCCGCAGGAATGGATTGCTCCACCACGCTGCCAGCACCCCTAAACGACACATCCAAGCCACACTTCTCCAACGTGTAGAGAGCATCCCTAAGGCCCATACCTATCACCGAGGGCATCTTGGTAGCGGTCTGAGGCTCGCCCTCCGTGCCACTTGTGGTGTGGCGGCCCCTGCGACGCGACGAGGGCTCCCCCTGGCGGCTTAGCTTGCTTGTGGTCTTGCTCGCAACCCTCTCGGCCTGGGGCATCCACCCCTGCTCGTGGGTGTAGATATACTCGGCAATCTCGCGGAACACAGGCAGCGACACGCCTGCACCGGTGTAGTACTTCACTTCGCCCCTCTTGCGCTCGGTCTTGATAGACACGATGCAGGTGTACTTGGGGTTGTCGGCGGGGAAGTAGCCCACAAAGGTTGCCAGATACTCCCTGCCACCGCTCTTGGTTTCGTAGGCGTTGCTGCCTCGGTTGCCCGCAGTTTGGTATATCTGGGCCGTACCTGTCTTGCCCGCAACGCCAAATGGCAGGGTTTTGAGTGCCTTACCCGTGCCTCGCTCGGCCTGAACTACGGCCTCCATACATTTGCGCAACTCGGCCAGCGACTCGGGCGAGCATATCTGGGGATTGACCACCTCGGTCTGGAACTCCTCTACCACCTCGCCCTCTTTGACAATCTGTTTCACAAGCATTGGGGCCACCAACTCTCCGCCGTTGGCCACAGCGTTGTAGAACATAAGCGTCTGCATAGGGGTCATATTCACCTCATAGCCATAGGCCGTCTGGGTGAGTGTAGTGTGGCTCCAACCGCCCTTGCGCTTGTAGGAGTCGGGGTGTTTCATCTTGAAGCCGAGGCCCTTGATGCGCTGAATGTCCGACACCTTGTCCAGACCTATGCCGTTGATGTAGTCTACCCACCTTGCGGGCTCGTCTTGGTACACCTCGTTTACAATCTTGGCAAAGCCGATGTTCGACGACTCCTCGAAGACACCTTTGAGCGTGGTTTTGCCACACTCGTCTTTGCCCACAATGTGGGTGTCGTTTACGGGCATCTTGTTTATTACGGCCCTCTTGGTGCGGCCGCAGTCTATCCACTTGCCGGTCGACACGCCCGCCTCGTCTATCAGCGCCATCAGCGATATGCCCTTGAAGGTCGAGCCGGGGGCTCCGTGCCAGCGTATGGCGTAGTTGAAGTCGTCGCCCATCTCGCCGTCGTTCCTGCGGGTGAGGTTGGCCATAGCCCTAATCTCGCCCGTGGCACACTCCACCACCACAGCCGTACCGCTGCGGTCGTTGTTGCGGGCCAGCTGGTCGCGCAGAGCGCCCTCCACCACATCTTGGAGGTTGATGTCGATGGTGGTGATGATGTCGCAACCGTGCTGTGCGGGGGTGTTATCCTTGTCTACGATGGGCACAGCGTTGCGGTTTAGAGCGTCGAGCTTTACATATTTGTTGCGGCCGTCGGTCGAGCGGATTATCGAGTCGTAGGCCTTCTCGATGCCCTGCGATATGGTGTAGGCTGCCAGCGAGCCGTAGACCTTGTAGCGGGTGCGCTCGGTCTGGCTTATGAGGCCATAGCGACGCTCCATAAGCGGGAAGGTGCGCAGGCGGTCATACTCCTTCTGGTTGAGGTGGCGGGTGAGTAACACATAGCGCTTGCCCTTGGTCGAGTCGCTCTTGTCGGTTGCCACCTTGCGGGTGTGGCTCAGAAAGTCGCGGTAGTATTTGCTCCCCTTGCCGAGCATCTTGCCCAACGAGTCGCTCAGGGCGGGCAAGTGGCGCTGGAAGAGTGTGTCGCTCAGTGGCTCGGCCGCCAAGTCGAGGTAGAGCGTATAGGTGCGCGAGTCGGTCGAGAGCACCTCGCCATTGCGGTCGTAGATGTTGCCCCTGCTACCCTCCACGGGGCGATAGGTGTAGCACCTGGCCTCCGAAAGGTTGCGCAGAGGGGTGGCATTGGGGCCTACCATTGTGAGTGCCAACTGCCCTACGATGAGCAGCGACAGTAGCAACAGTATGATATAGAGCACCCTAACCCTGCGCCTGATGCTGCGCTTGATAAGGTGTGGGTCGGGGTTGCCTGAGGGGCTATTTGGTCTGCTTTTTTTGCTCATTGGTTATAATGTGGGGTGGGGTGGGCCACTCTTTTATCTTTATGCCTCGTTTGGTTATCTCGTTCTGAATGTTGCTGTGGCGTGTTGCCTCTATGCGCTCGGAGGAGTAGATGAGCGAACGGGCCCTGATGCGCTGCAACTCTATGCGACACTCAATCTCCTCCCTCTGGACCCTCTGGCCCTGAAACACAAAGCCCATGTAGAGCAGAATGAGCAGGGTGCAGTAGAGCAGAAAGGGGTAGTAGCGTGCGGTGCGAGGGTTGTAGAGCACATCGCCCGAGAGCACCTTCCTTACGGCACCCTTGGGCTTCTCCTCTTTGTGGTCGGGGCTTGGTGCCACCTCGCCACGAGGTTTCTCGTCGCGTGGCAGTGGGCTCTCGGCCTGCCTCTCGGCCCTCTTATGTCGTCTAAATAGTTTCATTTCTTCCTTTTTTTTGTCGACCGTCGACCGTCAACCGTCGACCGACTCTTGAGAAGTCTAGGGAGTTTAGGGAATCTAGGGAATTTAGGGAGTTTAGGGAGTTTGATTTTTCAACTCTCAACTCTCAATTCTCAATTCTCAATTCTCAATTCTTTTCCGCTACTCTTAGTTTGGCGCTGCGGCTGCGGGGATTGCGCTCCACCTCCTCGGGGGTAGGAACGATGGCCTTGCGCGACACAGCTGTCATGGGCGACGAGATGTTGCCATAGAAATCCTTCTCGACCTTGCCCTCGAAGTTGCCACACTTGATGAAGTTCTTCACAAGCCTATCCTCCAACGAGTGGTACGAAATCACAGCCAGCCTACCCTCGGGCTTCAATACTTTGAGCGCCTGTTCGAGCGCCATCTTCAAGGCCTCCATCTCGCCATTGACCTCGATGCGCAGGGCCTGAAACAGCTTGGTGAGGAATTTGGCCCCATCCTTCTTGGGGGTGCAGGGCGCAACGGCACTCACCAGGTCGCCTACGGTTTTCAGCTCGGCCTGCTCGCGGGCGCGAACAATGCACGAGGCAATCTTGTAGGTGGTGTCCAGCTCGCCATACTCTTTGAGCACCTTGGCCAGAGCCTCGGCATCGTAGGTGTTCACCAACTCTTTGGCCGAGAAGGCTGCGCTGCGGTTCATACGCATATCGAGCGGAGCGTCGCAGTCGGCCTTGAATGAAAAACCCCTCTCGGCGGTGTCGAAGTGGTGCGACGACACGCCCAGGTCGGCCAACACGCCATCCACCTCGCCATCCTCCACGCCCCTTAGGCGTAGCTGGCTACGCAGAAAGCGGAAGTTGCTCTCCACAAAACAGAATCGCTCGTCGTCGATAAGGTTTACCTTCGCGTCGGCATCTTGGTCGAACGAAAAGAGCCTGCCCTTGGGCGACAGGTGCGAGAGTATGAGTCGTGAGTGTCCGCCTCCGCCAAAGGTGAGGTCGATATAGGTGCCGTCGGGGTTGATATTCAGCCCTTCGATAGACTCGTCGGCGAGTGCGGGAATGTGGTATACGTCTGCCATCTTTTTACAAAGTATAAAATACTTTGTAAAGGTACGGCTTTTGTTGGCATACTTCCAACAAAAACGTCAAAAAGTTATTAACAATCGGAAAGGTTGAAAAGAAATGGGGCTAAGAGAAGAGAGTTTTCTCCTAAATGTTGCCGTTCAGAAGCACCACAGCATAGGCCGATACACCCTCGCCACGCCCCTCGAAACCGAGCTTCTCGGTGGTGGTGGCTTTGACCGAAACGGCCCCAACCTCTACGCCCATAACCTCGGCCAAGCGCTCTCGCATCTGGTCGATATAGGGGCGTAACTTGGGCCTTTGGAGCGCAATGGTAATATCCACATTACCAACCTCGTAACCCTCTTGGCGAACAGCCTCGATGGTGCGGCTCAGAAGAATTGTGCTGTCGATACCTTTGTAGGCCATATCGGTATCGGGAAAGAGTTTGCCAATGTCGCCCAGCGCCACGGCACCCAGCAGAGCATCGCACAAGGCGTGGATGGCCACATCGCCGTCCGAATGAGCCACGCAGCCCACCTCGGAGGGTATCTTCACACCGCCCAGCACAAGGTCCAAACCCTTGGCCAAAGCGTGCACGTCGTATCCAAATCCAATCCTCATAGCTCTACTTTTTTCTTCGTTCGGGCTCTGCTCTTTCTGCGCCCAGGCTCTGATTTTTTCTCCGCCCGGGGCCAAAATTTTGCATTGCCCCTTTTTCGACCACAAAAATAAAAAACTTTTTGCTACCTTTACAATCTCGGAGCAACATTTTTATCAACAACCCCGACTAATTTTCGGAGGGGCAATTTGCTCGGCAGAGGTAATTTGTAAAATAATTTAGAAAATAAATAAAAATCTTAATAAATAATTAAAATAATTTAGTAATTGCCATGATTGCAAACCTTCAACCCTCGCTCGTGTGGGGCATCTTCGACGAGATTACTCGCGTGCCACGCCCCTCGAAACACGAAGAAAAAATTACCGCCTATCTGGTAGATTTCGCCCAGAAACACAACCTCGAATACAAGGTCGATGCTGCCTCTAATGTGGTTATCCGCAAGCCCGCAACCGCCGGCTACGAGAGTCACGAAACCGTTGTGCTCCAAGCACATACCGATATGGTGTGCGAGAAGAACTCCGACGTGGAGCACGACTTTATGAACGACCCCATCGAGGCCTACATCGACGGCGAGTGGGTGAAGGCCAAGGGTACAACTCTCGGTGCCGACTGCGGTATCGGTATGGCTGCTGCGCTGGCTGTGCTGATCGACGACTCGCTCTGCCACCCCGCAATCGAGGCCCTCTTTACCGTAGACGAGGAGACCGGTCTGACGGGCGCTTTTGAGCTTGCCCCCGATATGCTCACAGGCAAATATCTGCTCAACCTCGACTCCGAAGACGAGGGGGAGCTCTTCATCGGCTGCGCAGGAGGTATCGACACCATCGCTACCTTTAATTATAAAGAGGAGGCCGCACCTGCCGACCACCGCTGGCTCACAATCGAGGTGGGTGGTCTGAAAGGTGGACACTCGGGCGACAACATCAACGACGGCCTGGGTAACTCCAACAAGATTTTGGCCCGACTGCTGCTCGAAGCTACCGAGCGTTGGGGTGCCCGCATTGCTCTGCTCGAAGGCGGCAACCTCCGCAACGCCATCCCTCGCGAGGCCAAAGCCATTGTAGGTCTGCCCGACGGCGAACTCTTTATGGAGTTTGTGGAGCGCTATGTGGCCTTTGCCGACGAGGTGGCTGCCGAGCTGCAATACTCCGATAGTGGCTTCCTGATGAGGGCCGAAGAGTGCGAGCCCGCAGAGAAAGTGATTGACGCTCAGACTCAATACAACCTGCTCCGCGCACTCGTGGGCGTGCCCAACGGCGTGTTGGCAATGAGCCACGCAATGCCCGGATTGGTGGAGACTTCGACCAACCTCGCATCGGTAAAATTTGCCGAAGGATGCCAGATTAAGGTGGTATCGTCGCAGCGTTCCTCGGTGGAGAGCTCCAAACTCTACGCTGCACGCACCGTAGATACCGTATTCTCACTCGCAGGTGCCGAAGTGTGGCACGGCGACGGCTACCCAGGATGGGCCCCCAACCCCAATAGCCACCTGCTCGAAGTGGCCGCAGAAACCTACAAAGAACTCTTCGGCAAACAACCCGTCGTGAGGGCTATCCACGCAGGCTTGGAGTGTGGACTCTTCCTCGAAAAATACCCCCACTTGGAGATGATTTCGTTCGGCCCCACTCTCCGTGGCGTACACTCGCCCGACGAACGCTTGGAGATTGCCACCGTCGAGAAATTCTGGCACCACCTCACCGCCACCCTCGCACGCTTGTAGGAGGCCGAAGGCCGTCGACCGACTGAGGTTTTTAGGAGAAATAGGAGTTATAGGAGTTATAGGAGTTATAGGAGTTATAGGAGCAATGAGAATCTTATGACTCCTATATCTCTTATATCTCCTACTATAATTATTAAGGAGTTTAAGGATATTAGAGAGTTTAGGGATTCCTAACTTTCAACTTTCAACTTTCAACTTTCAATTCAACTATCCACGCCCTTTTGGCATAGAGTTTGCCACCCTATTGAGCAACGCTGTGCGCACCAAAGATAGGGCTTGCTGAAAGTAAAAAACTCGTGTTTGATTTGGATATTAGGGGAAAAAGTCCTATCTTGCGCACAGTTTTAATCACTAAGTATAACTAAACACTCTTTTGCCTATCGACACAAATCTACTCTAAACCAACAAGTTAAAGAGAATAGAGTATGATTAAGAATCAAGTAAGCCTGAGCGACCGCGAGTTGCTCGAAGCTTATCGTGCAGGCAATCCCGATGCAATATCTGTGCTTATTTCGCGCCACTCGCAGCGCGTCTATGACTATATCCGTATGTTAGTCAAAGACTCCGACCTGGCCGACGATCTGTTTCAGGACACCTTTGTCAAGGCCGTAAGGGTAATAGATGAAGGGCGCTACACCGATCAGGGGCGCTTCCTCTCGTGGGTTATGCGCATAGCCCACAACCAGGTTATCGACCACTTCCGCTCGCAGCGCAAAGACCAAACCATCAACGAGAGCGAGGCGGGCTACGACATCCTCGGCACTCACAAGCTCAGCGAAGGCTCCATCGAAGAGCGCATGGTGGGCGAACAAATCGAGGCCGACCTGCGCCGACTCATCGAGCAGCTGCCCGACGAGCAACGCGAGGTGGTCAAGATGCGCTACTATGGCAACCTGAGTTTCAAGGAGATAGCCGAGCAGACCGAGGTGAGTATCAACACCGCGCTGGGGCGTATGCGCTATGCCCTCATAAACCTGCGCAAGATGATTAAGGAGAATAATTTGTCGCTCGAATAAAATTTTGTGCAATAAAACTCCGCCATAGGCCGTTAGTATAGCACAAGGGCTGCAAAGGTTGCCGCCCTGCAAACACAAAAACCGCAAGCCTATGGTAAATTTGGACAATTACAACGAGAATCAGAAGATAAACTGTCCACTTAGCGAAGACGATGCGCTTATGTATGAGAGTGTTATCTGTGGCGACGCCGAGTTGCTCTATTTGGATACATTTTTGCGCGAGGTTTTTTCGCCCACGACAGTGAATTAGGTGTTAGAGAAGTTTGATTGAGAGAGGGACGCTGTGAAGCATCCCTCTTTTTTTGCTGCTCAGCAAAAAAAAATTGAAAGTTAGGAATCCCTAAATTCCCTAATGATTTTGATAGGAGATATAAGAGATATAGGAGTTATAGGAGTTATAGGAGTTATAGGAGTTATAGGAGTTCTATTACTCTTATTACTCCTATAAATCTTAGTCGTTAGTCGGTAGACGGTCGACGGTCGACGGCCTATGCGTAGAGCGCTATGCCTGCTACTGCCGAGAGGGCAATGAGCAGTATGGGGTTTACCTTCTTGACCGAGGCCACAAAGCAGCCAGCAAAGATGGCCCAACTCTTCCAATCTATAAAGGTCGTGGGCCCGAAGAGCATCAGGGCCGACGACAAAATCAAGCCTATCATCATAGGTTTCATACCCTCCATTGCCCCCGCAAAGTGGCGGTTGTTGCGCAGTTTGAGGTAGAAGCGTGTGGCGAGCATCATCAGCGTAAGCGAGGGTAGGCACACGGCCACGGTGGCCACCAACGAGCCCCACACGCTACCCGTGACGGAGTAGCCCACATAGGTTGCGCAGTTGATGGCAATAGGGCCGGGGGTCATCTGCGAGATGGCGGCAATGTCGGCCAACTCGGTAGCGGTGAGCCAGCTGTTCTGCACGACTATCTCGTTGTAGATGAGCGAAATCATCGCATATCCACCGCCAAAGCCGAAGAAGCCTATCTTCAAGTAGGAGAGGAATAGTTGCAGGTATATCATCGTTCACCCTCCTCCTTTCTGTCGCTGATTTTGTCGGCTCCCTCAGGGCGGAACGACCAAGCGATGCCCACAAGTGCACCTATAAATATAAATAGTATGGGCGAGAGCCCCATCCACCAAATTGTGGCAGCGGCGCCGATGGCAAGAACAATCTTCCACCAACTAAGCCCCTTGGCCATACCTATAAGCGGAGCGGCAATGAGGGCCACCACTGCGGGGCGCATACCTTTGAAGGCTGCGGCAACTATGTGGTTGTCTTTGAAGTCGGTGAAGCAGGTGGCGATGAGCAGAATGATGAAAAACGAGGGAATGACCACGCCCACAAGGGCTGCCAAGGCTCCCTTCACACCTCGGGTCTTGTAGCCCACAAATACGGCCGTGTTGAGTGCGATAGGGCCGGGTATGCTCTGGGCTATGGTGAGTTGGTTGATGAACTCCTCGCGGGTGAGCCACCCACGCTTTTGTATCATCTCGGCCTCGATGAGGGGTATCATGGCATAGCCGCCACCAAAGGTGAAGGCGCCAATCTTCAAGAACGACCAGAATATCTCCCTCAGAGGTGTCATCGTGCGGTTTACAAGTTGTTTACAAATGCGGTGAACATTGTGGCGGCCAGAGCGGCGGTCTCGGTGCGTAGGCGGCACTCACCAAGGCTCACCTCGCGGAAGCCGTTTTGGCGGGCCAGAGCAATCTCCTCGGGCGAGAAATCACCCTCGGGGCCTATGAGTATCAGCACCTTATCGCCCTTCTTCAACAGCTCGCCCATAAAGATTCGCTTGGCATCCTCCTCGCAGTGAGCGATGAGTTTTGTGCCCTCGAAGGGGGCCTCCAACACGCTGCGTATGGGGGTGAGGGGAGTGATCTCGGGCAGGTAGGCTTTGAGCGACTGTTTCATTGCGCTGGCGGCGATTTTTTCGAGCCTTTCGAGCTTGATGATGCGCCTCTCGGAGTGGGCGCACTCGATAGGTACGATGCGGTCGATGCCACACTCGGTGGGTTTCTCCACAAACCACT
>JAZLDU010000033.1:0-14658 GCA_045614885.1 Tidjanibacter sp.
GTCTTCACGCACTGCTCCTCCCCTACGAAAGGGGAGGTCGGGAGGGGTGGTCGAACACTGCTCCACAAGAAAGGGGAACATCATTCGATGTTCCCCTTTCTTGTGGAGCTGGGGGGAGTCGAACCCCCGTCCAAACAGTCAGCCTGAAGGCTTTCTACACGCTTAGTCGCTGCTTAATCCTCCTGCCAAAGCCCGGTGAACGACAACCAAACCTCGGCCCCAGTTCCTAAAATTTCGCCACTCGGTCGGAACACTCCGAGCGACTATCTCCTCATTGATGATACTCCGTATGCGAGGGCCACAAGAAGCGGGTGTCCCAAGCGGAGTACTCGTCGTCGCACCAGCCTTGGGCGCAACGATTAAGCCAATTAACTCGGTTAATTAAGCAGCGAGTGCGTAGCTATTATTGCCATTTAATTGTTTGAGCGTTGAGATTTACGAGCCCCCACACAAAGCTCGGCGTGCTTACCGACCTGCTTGCCCTGCTGTCAAAACCGGTCAACCCCAAGTCGTAAGTTGGTGCAAAGATAGTGCAAAGAATTCGTTTTGAGCAATAGGGTGGGCAACTTTTTTGATGATATCCCCCTATGGGGGATATTTTTGGTGAAAAATGTGGCCCGTAGACTTTGAATTTTCGATAAAAGTTGCTATTTTTGTTTGTTTTTAGATGGTGCTAAAACCTATGGCAAAGAGCGCAGTAATAAGACTTAAAGATGTGGCAGTTTTCCAGCCCGAAGATGAGGGCGGAAAGGTGTCGTATGATAATGCCCAGCAGGTACTTGCGGGAGTAAATCTCGAAGTCGGCCAGGGCGAGATGGTCTACTTTATCGGCCGTGTGGGTAGTGGCAAAAGTTCGCTGCTCAAAACTCTCTATGCCGAACTCCCTCTCTTGGAGGGCGAGGGCGAGATTGCGGGTGTCGATTTGCGCACACTGCGTCGCAGGGATGTTCACCTGCTGCGCCGAAAAATGGGCATAGTGTTTCAGGACTACCGACTTCTGCACGACCGCAATGTTTACGAAAACCTCCGTTTTGTGATGAAAGCCACGGGTTGGAAGCGCGAGGCGGATATCGACGAGCGCATAGGCGAGGTGCTCGATCTTGTGGGGTTGCACAACAAGGAGTACAAGATGCCCCACGAGCTTTCGGGCGGCGAGCAGCAGCGATTGGTTATTGCCCGCGCTATGATTAACAGTCCCAAGATTATTCTTGCCGACGAGCCTACGGGCAACTTGGACCCCAAGGCGGCCGACCAGATTATGGCTCTGTTCCGTAAGATTGTTGAGGGAGGTTGCTCGGTGGTGATGAGTACCCACAATATCGCCAACATTGAACAATTCCCAGGGCGCACCTACCGATTCCACAAAGGCAAAGTGGCCGAGGTGGATATAAACGCGGTGCTGGCGAGTTAGTCGGGGCACAGATTGGTAAAAGAGAAAATGAAGAAAACGAAATAAAAAGAAACAAACATTATGGAAAACATCGAACAGCAGAATGTAGCACCTCAGCAGGAGGGCTACTCGGCATCAAGTATTCAGGTGCTCGAAGGTCTTGAAGCAGTGCGCAAAAGGCCTGCAATGTATATCGGCGACATCGGCGAGAGGGGTCTGCACCACCTTGTGTATGAGGTAGTGGACAACTCTATCGACGAGGCGTTGGCAGGTTACTGTACCGACATCAAGGTAACTATCAACGAGGATGACTCGATTACCGTAGAGGATAATGGTCGTGGTATTCCTGTGGATATGCACGAGCAGGAGGGTAAATCGGCCTTGGAGGTTGTACTGACCGTACTCCACGCTGGTGGTAAGTTCAGCAAAGACTCCTACAAGGTGTCGGGTGGTCTGCACGGTGTGGGTGTGTCGTGTGTGAACGCACTCTCGACCGAGCTGATTGCTACCGTATGCCGCGATGGTAAAGTGCACCAGATGACTTTCAGCCGTGGTGCTGCCACCTCGGAGTTGAAGGTTATTGGCGAGACCGACAAGACCGGTACTACCGTGCAGTTTAAGCCCGATGGTGAGATTTTTACCGCTACCGTATATCGCTACGAGATTTTGGCTGCCCGTCTTAGGGAGTTGGCCTTCTTGAACAAGGGCGTTCACTTGGATCTGACCGACCGCAGGGAGAAAGACGACAATGGCGAGTATCTGCACGAGCACTTCTACTCGGACAATGGTCTGAAAGGCTTTGTGGAGTACCTCGACGAGAGCCGTGGCCAGAAGATTATCGAAGAGATTATCTATATCGACACCGAGCGCAATGGCACACCCGTAGAGGTGGCTATGCAGTATAACGACAGCTTCTCGGAGAATGTTCACTCGTATGTGAACAACATCAACACCATCGAGGGTGGTACCCACCTGACCGGTTTCCGTAGGGCGCTTACTCGTACCATGAAGAAGTATGCCGAGGAGAACGGTATGTTGTCGAAGATTAAGTTCGACATCTCGGGCGACGACTTCCGCGAGGGTTTGACCGCTGTTGTGTCGGTTAAGGTTGCCGAGCCTCAGTTCGAGGGCCAGACCAAAACCAAACTCGGTAACGACGAGGTGTCGGCTGCTGTGGATCAGGCTATTTCGCAGGCTCTGACCCACTACTTGGAGGAGCACCCCAAAGATGCTAAGGCTATTGTGGATAAGGTTATCTTGGCTGCTACTGCCCGCCACGCTGCCCGCCACGCAAGGGAGTTGGTTCAGCGCAAGACTGTGTTGTCGGGCTCGGGCCTGCCAGGTAAGTTGGCCGACTGTGCCACTCGCGACCGCTCGAAGGCCGAGATTTTCTTCGTCGAGGGTGATTCGGCAGGTGGTACTGCAAAGATGGGCCGTAATAGGGAGTTCCAGGCTATTATGCCTCTGAGGGGTAAGATTCTGAATATCGAGAAGGTACAGGAGCACCGCATGTGGGAGAACCAGGAGATTAAGAACATCTTTACCGCTCTGGGTGTGTCGATTGGTACCGAGGAGGATAGCAACGCCCTGAATATGGATAAGTTGCGTTACAACAAGATTATCATTATGACCGATGCCGACGTGGATGGTAGCCACATTGCAACTCTGATGCTGACCTTCTTCTTCCGTAAGATGAAGGCTCTGATCGAGAACGGTCACGTTTATATCGCAATGCCCCCCTTGTACTTGGTGAAGAAGGGCAACGCCAAACACTACTGCTGGACCGACGAGGAGAGGGCACAGCTGACTGCCGAGTTGGGTACCAAGGGTGTTACCGTGCAGCGATACAAAGGTCTTGGTGAGATGAACGAGCACCAGCTGTGGGAGACCACTATGGACCCCGAAACCCGTATCTTGAAACAGGTTACTATCGAGAACGCCGCCGAGGCAGATAGGATTTTCTCGATGCTGATGGGCGACGAGGTAGGTCCCCGTAGGGAGTTTATCGAGAAGCACGCCAAGTATGCAAAAGTGGATGCTTAATTGTTGAATTACCAAAAAAGCAATCAGAGATATGAAAGTTACCATTATTGGAGTTGCAGGCGGTACCGGCAGTGGCAAGAGTACCCTTGTGAAGAGATTACAGGAGGCCTTTGCGGGCGATTTGGTGGCTACTTTGTGCCACGACTACTACTACAAATCGTGGCCCAATATGACCTACGAGGAGCGTACTAAACTCAACTACGACCACCCTCAGGCTTTCGATACCGAGATGATGGTCGAGCATATCAAGGCTCTCAAAAGTGGCGTTGCCATCGAGAGGCCCGTATACTCGTTTGTGGAGCACAATCGTACCGACGAGAAGGTGCCCGTGTTGCCCTCGAAGGTGATTATTGTCGATGGTATTCTGATTTTCGAGAACAAAGAGTTGCGCGACCTGATGGACATTAAGGTCTTTGTGGATACCGATGCCGATTTGAGGTTGGCTCGCCGTATTGTGCGCGATGTTAGGGAGCGCGGTCGCTCGATGGAGTCGGTTATAGACCAGTACACCACCACCGTTAAACCCATGCACGAGGAGTTTGTAGAGCCCTCGAAGAAGTTTGCCGATGTGATTATTCCCGAGGGTGGTTTCAACTCGGTGGCTGTTGGTATGCTGATTGAGAACATTAAATCGCTGATTTCTGAATAATAGACAATTAGGTTATGCTAGTAATTAAAGAAGTACAGAGCAAAAGGGACAAAAGGAAATTCTTCGGTTTTCCCACAAAGCTCTATAAAGATTGCCCCAACTACTGCCCTTCGCTCTATGTAGACGAGGAGAGCGAATTTGACCCCAACCAGAACGGTGCTTTTGCCTATGCCGAGTGCCGTATGTGGATTGCCGAGAGAGATGGCAAGGTGGTGGGTAGGGCCGCGGGTGTGCTCAATAAGGCCTATAACGAGAAGATTGGTGCCAAGCAGTTGCGTTTCACAAGGTTCGACTTTGTAGATGACGCAGAGGTTGTGGATGCACTCTTCGAGAAGGTTGTGGAGTATGCCAAAGAGCTGGGTATGAACGAAATTATCGGCCCCATCGGCTTCTCGGACCTCGACAAACAGGGCCTTCTGATTGAGGGCTTCGACGAGGAGGATATGTATCTGACTCCCTACAACTACGAGTACTATGTGAAACACATCGAGCGACTCGGTATGACCAAGAAGGTCGATTGGGTGGAGTATCAGATTACCATCCCCGAGAAGATGAACGAGAGGCTCGACAGGATTGCCGAAATGGCTATCGAGAGGTATGGTTATAAGGTGCTGAGGTTTAAGAAGATTGGCGACATTAAGCCCTACATTACCGAGGCGTTGCAGATTCTCAACGAGGCCTTCGAGAAACTCTTTGGCGTGGTTTGGCTGAGCGATAAACAGCTGTTGGACTTCTCGAAACTGATTATGCTGGTTGGTAACCCCGACTATGTTTCGGTGGTGCAGAACAAAGAGGGCAAGATTATCGGTTACAGCTTTATGGCTCCTTCGATTACCAAGGCTGTGAGGGAGTCGAAAGGCAAACTGTTCCCCTTCGGTATCTTGCGTATTATGAGGGACTTGAAACAGAGTAAGGTGCTCGATTTTTATAGCATTGGTGTTAAGCCCGAGTACCAGAACAAGGGTGTTAATGCAATCTTGTTGCGCGAGGGTCTGGCCGGTGCGATTAAGAATGGTATGAAGTATGCCGAGACCGGTCCCGAGCTTGAAACTAACGTAGAGGTGCAGAGCCAGTGGAAGGCTTTTGAGCACCGTAATCACCGTCGTCGCAGATGTTATACCTACTCCTTGCAATAATTTGCGCATCGAGTTATTCGATAATCTTTAAACTGTTCGCTTGTAAAGGGATTGACTCTTTACAAGCGATTGGTTTTAACTACGTTACGGCCACCTTTCTGGGGGTTGTGATGAATTTCGGTGCGGGCGAAATGGTGCCACTTGGCGGTGGCGCTTGGGGTGCTGCGGCTCTGTTGGGAGCGATGTTTACCTCGGCATTTGTGCTTATGGCCCGCTCGACAGAGAGGTCGGGCATTGCTCTTACGACCATTGCTGCAAGGGTGGCCCTTGTGATACCCGTGGTGTTGAGCTACCTCTTTATCCCCGGCCAGCCAAAGCCTCGTTGGGCCGTGATTGGTATCATTGTGGCCTCGCTGTTGCTGCTCTTTTGGCCCTCGAAGGAGGATCGAAAGGGTGGCGAGGGTGGCTTTTCGGCAGCCTCGGTGCTCTATCCTCTATTTGTATTCCTGCTCTATGGTACCAACAACTTTATTCTCGATTGGAGCAGGGGAAATCTGATAGTTCCCGAGCAGACGGCTCTGCTGTCGGCCACGATTTTTATGTTTGGCTCGCTGGCCAGCTGGGGCTACTACTTTGCAGTTAAGCGCAAACCACGTTTCGAGTGGAGAGCAATGGTGGGCGGAGTGGCGCTGGGCGTTACCAACTACTTCACGACCTACTGTATGATTCTCGGACTCAACTACTTGCCTGGTACGGTATTCTTCCCTATTTACCACGTCAGCGCGGTGTCGATTGTGGTGTTGGTCAGCTCGCTGGTCTTTGGCGAGAGGATGCGAGGGGTGCAGTGGCTTGGCTTGGCGGTGGCTATTGTGGGTATTGTGCTATTTTTCGTGTAGCAAATTCAGCCTAAAATTTGTATCTTTGTAGTGCCTGCCCGCTTGAAGTAGAGTGGGGGTGGTGTTGTTATGCCTAAGTTTGCAGATATAGTCGATAGATTGAGGGCCGAGGGGTGCCTCCCGAGGAAGGAGTACCGACGCTTGTTGGAGGGCTTCGACGGCTCGACGCTGGACTATATTGGCGGCGTGGCTCGCCAGGTGAAGCAGGGCGTGTTTGGCAATGGAGTCTACCTGAGAGGGTTGGTCGAGGTGTCGAATCGCTGTGCGTGTGGCTGCTACTATTGCGGACTAAGGGCCGAGAATAGGAATGTTGAGCGATATTCGATGACGGCCGACGAGATTTTGACGAGCTGTGCCGAGGGCTACGAGGCTGGACTGCGTACGTTTGTGTTGCAGGGGGGACAAGTGGCTGGCCGAGAGGAGTTTGTGGCCGAGGTGGTGCGACAGATTAAGGCTCGGTTCGAGGGCGATGCCGTAACCCTCTCGCTGGGCGAACAGCCTACGGAGGTCTATGAACTGTGGCGCAAGGCTGGTGCCGACCGCTACTTGTTGCGCCACGAAAGCGCCGTGAAGGAGCACTACGAGCAGATTCACCCTTCGGGGATGAGCTTCGAGGGGCGACACAAATGCTTGGCCGAACTCAGAAGGCTGGGCTACCAGATTGGCGCGGGCTTTATGGTGGGAGTACCGGGCCAGAGCGTCGATGTGTTGGTCGAGGAGATGAAACTGCTCGAAGAGTTGCGCCCCGAAATGGTTGGTATTGGGCCATTTATCCCACAGGCCGACACTCCCTTTGGCGACCGTCCGAGGGGAAGTGTGGAGCTGACGTTGCTGCTGTTGTCGATGGTACGATTGGTGCTGCCCGAGGCGCTGCTGCCCGCCACTACGGCTCTGGCTACGGCCGAGGGTAGTGGTACAATCAGGGGTGTGCTTGCGGGTGCCAATGTGGTTATGCCCAACATTACACCGCTCTGCTACCGAGATAAATACGCCATCTACGACGGCAAAAAGAGTAGCGGCACGGAGTGCATGGCGGGCATCGAAAGGCTCGACCGCGAACTCTCCGAGATTGGCAGTAGGGTGGACCTCTCGCGTGGCGACCACCCCAAGTTTAGTATGTAAAATTGATATGTAGATATATATGAGTAACTATAATCCCAAATCGCTCCGAGCCGAGGAGTTTATCTCGCACGACGAGATTTTGGCCACGATAGCTTGGGCGCAGGAGAACAAAAATAACCGCCCGCTGATAGAGAGCATTATCGACAAGGCGGCCGAATGTGGCGGACTTTCGCACCGCGAGGCTGCTGTGCTGTTGGAGTGCGACGAGCCCGACCTGATTGAGCGAATGTATCAGCTGGCCAAGGAGATTAAGCAGCGGTTCTATGGCAATAGGATTGTGATGTTTGCCCCCTTGTACTTGTCGAACTACTGCGTAAATAGCTGCACCTACTGCCCCTACCACATTGCCAACAAGACCATACCACGCAAGAAACTCACCCAGGAAGAGATTGAGCAAGAGGTTGTAGCTCTGCAAGATATGGGCCACAAGCGCCTTGCACTCGAAGCTGGCGAACACCCTCTCTATAACCCCATTGAGTATATCTTGGAGAGTATCAAAACTATCTACTCGATTAAACACAAAAATGGCGCAATCCGCAGGGTGAATGTGAACATTGCAGCCACTACGGTAGAGAACTACCGAAGGCTGAAAGATGCGGGTATCGGCACTTATATACTCTTTCAGGAGACCTACAACAAGGAGAACTACCAGAGGCTCCACCCCCGAGGCCCCAAGAGTGATTATGCCTACCACACCGAGGCTATGGATCGCGCAATGGAGGGCGGTATCGACGATGTGGGTATCGGAGTGCTGTTTGGCCTTGAAACCTACCACTACGACTTTGTGGGCCTGCTGATGCACGCCGAACACTTGGAGGCAGCCTTTGGCGTTGGCCCTCACACGATTAGCGTTCCACGCATCTGCCCTGCCGACGATATAGATGTGGCCGACTTCAAGGACGCTGTGCCCGACGAGGTCTTCTTCAAGATGGTGGCCATCATTCGTATTGCTGTGCCCTATACGGGTATGATTGTCTCTACTCGCGAAACTCCTGCTTCGCGTGCAAGGGTGTTGGAGTTGGGAGTGTCGCAGCTTAGCGGTGGCTCGCATACGGGCGTGGGCGGCTATGGCGAGGGCCACGAGGAGCAAAACAAGAGTACGGCTCAGTTCGATGTGAGCGACGAGCGTACACTCGACGAGGTGGTGCGCTGGTTGTTGGAGTTGGGCTATGTGCCGAGCTTCTGCACGGCTTGCTACCGCGAGGGCCGCACGGGCGACAGGTTTATGAAATTGGTCAAGAGCGGCCAGATTGCCAACTGCTGCCAGCCCAATGCGCTGATGACGCTGAAAGAGTATCTGATGGACTACGCTTCGCCCGAAACGCTGAGGGTGGGATTGAAGGTTATTACCGACGAACTTGGCCGTGTGCCCCATCCAAATGTGCGCCGAATTGCTACCGAAAACCTCCTGAAAATCGAGCAGGGCGAGAGGGATTTCAGATTTTAACCCTTGGTTGAGATTTGGGCCTATAAAGATGTAAACACCAAAAAGTTGCACACTATGAACAATACACCTCAATCACTCCGCACCAACATTGGATTTTTTGGTCGCTGCAATGCGGGCAAATCGTCGCTCATAAATCTGCTCAGTGGCCAGAGCCTTTCGATTGTCAGCGAGGTGGCCGGCACTACGACCGACTCGGTTATCAAGAGTATGGAGATTAGCGGCATCGGGCCTGTGGTGTTGATCGACACGGCGGGTTATGACGATGTGAGCACTCTTGGCGAAGCTCGCAGGGAGCAGACCATCAGGGCAGCTCAGAGGTGCGATGTAGCGGTGTTGGTGTGTGGCGCAAGCGACGACTACTCGACCGAGGCTGAGTGGCTCGCGCTGTTTAAGAAGCAAGGTGTGCCTACGGTAGTGGTGCTCAACAAGGTGGATGTGCTCATCTCGCCCAAGAGTACGGCCGAGGCTATTGAGCAAAAGTTGGGGGTAAGGCCCATAGAGATAAGTGCCACGAGTGGAGTGGGGCGCAAAGAGGTGCTCGACGCTCTGAGAGGGGCGGTTGGGCGCATTAAAGATGCGGCCGTGACTATTACGGGCTCGCTTGTTGGTGCGGGCGATACGGTGGTGTTGATTATGCCCCAAGACTCGCAAGCGCCTGCCGGTAGGCTCATTATGCCACAGGTGCAGACTCTGCGCGAATTGCTCGACAAGAGGGCTGTGGCTGTGTGCTGCGTGCCCGAGGATTTGGAGCACACGCTGGCCGGGTTGAAGAGTGCACCACGACTGATAATTACCGATTCTCAGGTGTTTGGCTATGTGGCCGAGCGAGTGCCCGAGGGAACGATGCTCACTTCGTTTTCGGTGCTGATGGCGGGCTTTAAGGGCGATATTGGCGCATTTGTGGAGGGAGCAAAGGCTATCGATGCACTTACGGAAAAGTCGCGAGTGCTCATTGCCGAGGCCTGCACCCACGCACCCGCAACCGAAGATATTGGCCGAGTGAAACTGCCCGCAATGCTGCGTCGAAAGGTGGGCCAGGGACTGAGTGTCGATGTGGTGGGCGGAGCCGACTTTCCGGCCGACCTGAGTGGCTATGATTTGGTGATCCACTGCGGGGCTTGTATGTTCAACCGCCGCCACGTTTTGTCGAGGCTTGGGGCGGCTGCGGGGCAGGGTGTGGCGATGACCAACTACGGCATTGCGATAGCCCATCTGCAAGGCATTCTACCTAAGGTGGTTTGGCCTGAGTAAAAAAACTATTGCCCACCATCGAATTTCCATTTTCAATTTGTATCTTTGCGGCGTTATTGGGGTAGTGGGCCATCACAAGTGATGGAGTGCCGCTGCCACAAGAGTTTTAATCCAAACTTTTTTACACACATCACACACAGAGCGACTATGATCAAAAAAATGTCCCTCGCAGTGCTGCTCCTGCTGGCTTCGTTTGGCCTCAATGCACAGGTGGTGAGCACTTTGGCAGTCGAAACCCGCGTAGATGAGCAGGGCGAATTTATGGATGGCGAATATCTGGATTCGGCATCGGGTTTTGTAGGCAAATTCTTCAATTTCAGAATGGCGGGCAATCTGACCGACGAGTTGAGCTACTCGATTCGCCACCGTATCAACCGCCCCCAGACCGATGGCACCCTCTTCCAGGCAACCGATTGGGCCTATCTGACCTACTCGAAAGAGAATTGGAACATCTCGGCAGGTAAACAGGTGGTGGCTATTGGTGGCTATGAGTACGATCGTGCTCCTATCAACATCTACTTCGGCTCGGAGTATTGGAACAATATCGCTTGCTACCAGTTTGGCCTGAGCGCTGGCTACGCACTTGGCGAGAAGGACAATCTGACCTTCCAGGTGTGCCAGAGCCCTCTAGGTAGCAGGGCCGATAACTTGAAGGCCTTCAACCTCTTGTGGTGTGGCTCGCACGGCAGCTGGAACACCATCTATTCGCTGAACTTTATGCAGAGCACCCCCGATCGTATGGTAAACTATATCGCTCTGGGCAACCGCTTTGGCTTGGGCGATGTGGCCGTAGAGTTGGACTTTATGAACCGCGCATCGCTCGACGAGTTTAGCCTGTTGGAGAACTTCTCGATTATGGCTGACGTTACTTGGGGCGTAAATGAGAAGTTGAACCTCTTTGGCAAGGTTACCTACGACCAGAATACCACCAACGATGTTGCCGATGGCTGTGTGTTGCCAGGTAGCAAACTTACCCGTGTGGGTGGTGGCGTGGAGTACTTCCCCTTTGGTGGCCGCGATGTGCGCCTCCACGCTTCGGCGAGCTATGTGATGGGCGAGAGCGTGGTGAGTGCAATCACCCCCAAGAGCCTGATGTTCAACGTGGGCCTTACTTGGAGGCTCAATTTGCTGGCTCGCAACTAAACTTACCCGAAATAAACATAACGAAGAAACAATACAACAATGAAAAAACTCTTCAAAAAACTCTTTGGCTGGATTCCTGGTGGAATCTGGTGCTTGGCTATTGTGGGTTTGCTGTTTGGCTACTTGGGTAGCAAGATGGGCACCGCCAATATGCTCAATACCATTATGAACACAGCGCACGACCTGCTGCTCAACACGGTGTTCTACCTGATGGCAATCTGCGTTATCACGGGTGCTTTGGGCCGCATTTTGGTCGATTTTGGCGTGGTTAAGCTGCTCGAAAAACTGCTCCGCCCCCTGATGAAACCCATCTTCAACCTCCCCGGTGTGGCTTCGCTGGGTGCAGTGATGACCTTCTTGTCGGACAACCCTGCAATTATCTCGCTGGCTCAGGATGCTCGCTTTGCATCGTACTTCAAGAAATATCAGTATATCTCGCTGACCAACTTCGGTACCGCTTTTGGTATGGGCTTGCTGGTTATCGTGTTTATGGTGGGCCAGGGCTTCTATTGGGAGCCTTTTGTGGGCTTGTTTGGCGCAATGTGCGGCTGCGTTGTTTCTACCCGACTGATGCAGCGCTCGGTGATTAAGTACTACCCCGAGTACCGCGACCAGGTGGCCTCTGTGTCGGCCGACGAATTCCCCGAGATGGAGGAGAATGCCGAGAAGAAACCCATGTTCCAGCGTATCCTCGATGCTCTGCTCGATGGTGGTCGTACGGGTGTAGATGTTGGCTTGGCCATCATCCCCGGTGTGCTGATTATTTCGACTTTGGTTATGATGCTCACCTTTGGTCCTTCGGCGGCAGGTGCTTATACCGGTGCTGCTTATGAGGGTACCGAGTTGCTGCCCACTTTGGCCGGTAAGTGCAACTTTATCTTCGATTGGTTGTTCGGTTTCCAGGATCCCCACTTGGTAGCATTCCCCATCACCGCTTTGGGTGCTGTGGGTGCAGCGTTGAGCCTTGTGCCCAACTTCCTTAGCTCGGGCTGGATCGATGGCAACGCCATTGCAGTATTCACCGCTATCGGTATGTGTTGGAGTGGCTACCTGAGCACCCACACTGCTATGCTCGACACCCTCGGCTATCGTGGCCTTACTCCCAAGGCTATTGGTGCACACACCATTGGTGGTATTGTTGCCGCAATTGTAGCCCACTGGCTGTACGTGGTTATCGCAATGCTCTAATAATTATAAAATAAGACTAACTATGAAATACGCATATATCTCGACCGAGAAGGGCGATATGAAGGCCGAACTCTACGAGAACGAAACCCCCATTGCGGTTGCAAACTTTGTGAAGTTGGCCCAGAGCCGCTTTTATGATGGTTTGACCTTCCACCGCGTGATTCCCGACTTTGTGATTCAGGGCGGTTGCCCCATTGGCAACGGAGCAGGTGGCCCAGGCTATACTATCAAGTGCGAGACTTCGGCTCCTCGTCAGTACCACGATAGGGGTGTGATGTCGATGGCCCACAGGGGTAAAGATACGGGTGGCTCGCAGTTTTTCATCTGCCACAATAGGATGAACACTCAGCACTTGGACGGTGTTCACACCTGCTTTGGTAGGGTGATTGAGGGCTTGGATGTTATTGACGACATTCGCCCAGGCGACCTGATTTTGTCGGTAACCATTGCCGACGAGTAGTGGGATACGGGATGTGCCGCGAAATTTGGGGTGGAACGCTGGTCGTTTCACCCCTTGTTTTTGTCGTTTCACCCTGTTGTGAGGCGCTTTTGGCCCCGATACCAACTATATTTGCATCGTGGAAATGTATATAATAATAAATAAGTAATAACCTTTCAAATAAAAACAGAATTATGAAAAAGATGTTTCAGTTGGCGCTGGTAGTAGTAGCAGCCGTATGGATGAGCAGTTGCTGTGCTCAGAACGAGCCTAAATTCAACGCAAAGGAGTATGCCAAATTCAAGACCGAGAAATTTGACAAATTGGTAGAGCTGACCGATGCTCAGGAGAAGGAGGTTTATGCTCTCTACCTCGAACAGGGCAAACAGATTCAGAAAGGCATCAAAGAGATGAAGAAAGACGCTTGTGGTCAGAAGAAGGCTGCTTGCGACAAGGGTAAATGCGACAAACCCGCTTGCGATAAGGCAAAATGCGATAAACCCGCTTGCGATAAGAAAGCAAACTGCACCAAGGATTGCAAAAAGGCCGAGTGCAAGAAAGATTGCAAAGTAGCTTGCGAGAAGAAGGCTGAGTGCACCAAAAAAGCTGAGTGCAAGAAAGATTGCAAACCCGCTTGCGATAAGAAAGCTGAGTGCACCAAGGATTGCACCAAGAAGGCAGAGTGCAAGAAAGCTGCTTGCGACAAAGCAAAATGCGATAAACCCGCTTGCGACAAAGCTAAATGCGACAAAAAGGCCGCTTGCGACAAGAAGGCCGAGTGCAAGAAAGATTGCACCAAGAAGGCAGAGTGCAAGAAAGCCGCTTGCGACAAAGCAAAATGCGACAAACCCGCTTGCGACAAGAAGGCCGAGTGCAAGAAAGATTGCGCCAAGAAGGCTGAGTGCCACAAGGCTAAATGCGACAAACCTGCTAAACCCCGTCACCCCCGTATGGTGAACCCCGCAGAGCGCAAAGCTTTCTACGAGAAGATGAATGCTATCCTCACCCCCGAGCAGCAGCAGACTCTCAAAACCAAAATGATGGAGCGTCGCGCTCATCGCGGTGTCCCCAGCCAGGCACCTCAGTGCGCACCCTCGTGCAGCTCGTGCCCCTCGCAGCAGACCAAATAAACTAAACAACAAATAACTACAACGGTCGGTAGGGTGGAGGTCACTATCATCTCCACTCGACCTATGCGGAGTAAACATTTTTAGGGAGATAAACAGAGATTTCTATCAGTGATGAAGAGAGCCTTTTTTGCATTTTGTCTACTTCTCGTTTCGACCATGGCAATAGCCCAGAGCAAGGGCGGCAGCATTGTCGGAACACTCAAAGATGCCAACACCGGCGAAGGTGTCAATGGCGCTGTGATTGAACTCGTAGACAAAGCAACAGAGAAAAGTAACTATTATACAACAGGCTATCAGGGCGCCTTTGAGATTAAAGGTGTGGCCCCCGCAACCTATATCATCAAGATTAACTTCCTCGGCTACAAAGAGCACAAAACCGAGGTGAAGGTGTCGAACAAGCAGGTCAATCTGGGAACTATCAAGTTCAACCAGGATGCTCTGTTGGTAGACAAAATCGATGTTCAGGGATATATGGGCACCTCGCAGAAGGGCGATACTGTTAGCTACAACGCTTCGGCCTTCAAGACCGCACGCGACGCTTCGGCCGAGGGCCTGCTGGCCAAAATGCCCGGTATTAACGTCAATAGCGACGGTACTGTGGAGGCTCAGGGCGAGAGTGTTCAGCGCATCTTTGTCGATGGCAAAGAGTTCTTTGGCGAGGATGTGGCAACGACCATCAAGACCATCCCCGCCGAGATGATTGCCAAGGTGGAGGTATACGACAAACTCAGCGACAAGGCCGAGTTTACGGGCCTCGACGATGGCGAGGGCTACAAAGCCATCAACCTCGTGACCAAAGTGGGCAAGCGCAAAGGCGTATTTGGCAAGGTCTACGGCAGCTACGGCATCCCCGACAAGTACTCGGTGGGCGGTAATGCCAACAT
>JAZLDU010000034.1:0-8855 GCA_045614885.1 Tidjanibacter sp.
CACCGCCCTGTGTGGTGCGTTGGTTTTAGACACCAACAGCCCACACCCCGCCGAAATGCATCGCAGTGGTTTTGGGTACCTTTTGCCACCAAAAGGTACAAAAGAATAAAAGAAAGATAGATGCCAACCGCCTACCTTGCGGTAGTCGTGGCAAGGCGGTTGTTGAATTGAAAGTTGAAAGTTGAACGTATTTCGACCATAAGAGTTTTTTACCCCGAGAAAGTCAAGCGACGATGACCACAAATTAGCCTCAACGATGATTTGTCCCACAAAAAAAATGGTGTCGCAGTGAACATTTTTATCGAAATATCACTATCTTGCAATAATTTTGGTGGAGTAGGCAAAAATCCTATGGCACAATAATAAATAGGTAACCCACTACGTTAGTAGGGGTAGAGAACATTTTGCCACACAAAAACACCAAGCCACAAAAACGACAAACCAAACAACCACAGCAAAATAAACAACAAACAAATAACACTCAACACAAAAAGTAAACTACTATGTTTAAGAAACTTATTTCATTGGCAGCAGTGGTTGCTCTGTCGCTGACAAGCCTCTTTGGTCAGCAGTTCGAGCAGTTGCCACAGGATCCCGATCTGCGTAAGGGCGTGCTCGAAAACGGCCTTACCTACTACATCCGTCACAACGCCACCCCCGCCGGTCAGGCCGACTTCTACATCTACGACAAAGTGGGTGCTATTCAGGAAGAAGACCTCCAAATCGGCTTGGCTCACTTCTTGGAGCACATGGCCATCAACGGCACCAAGAACTACCCCGACAAAGAGATGATCAACTACTTGGAGAGCATCGGCGTTAAATTCGGCGCCAACCTGAACGCCTGGACCGCTATGGAGCAGACTCAGTATATGATGCAGAGTGTGCCCATCAGCAACCCCGAGGTGGTAGATAAGGTGCTCCTTATTCTCCACGATTGGGCCTACTACATCAGCCTCGAAGAGGAGGAGATCGACAACGAGCGTGGCGTAATCGTAGAGGAGCTCCGCACCCGCAACGACGCCAACTGGCGCATCCGCGAGCAGATGGCTCCCTACCTCTATGGCGACACCAAATATGCCCAGCGCAACATCATCGGTACCGAGGATAGGCTCCGCAACTTCACCTACGACGAGCTGCGCGACTTCTACCACCGCTGGTACAACACCAAAAACCAGTGTATCGTAATCATTGGCGACTTCGACGCTGCCGAGATGGAGCAGAAGGTTATCAACCTGTTCAGCACCATTCCCGCCGTTGAGAACGCCGAGGAGATCGCCTACATTCCCATTCCCGCTTGCGAGGAGCCCCAGGTTGCAATCCTGACCGACCCCGAGGTGACCGAGAGCTCGGTAGAGGTTATCCTCCGCAGCGACGCAATGCCCAAAGAGCTCAACAACACCATCGTCTACGAGCAGATGGCTATTCTGGACGGCTTCATCTCCACCATTATGAACGAGCGTCTGGCCGATATTGCACAGAAACCCAATGCTCCCTTCTTGGGCGCTTACTACTACAACGGCAGCATCACCCGCTCGATGGATATCTGCGACCTGTCGGCCACCAGCCGCGATGGCGAGACCCTCACTTCGTTGGAGGCACTCTACACCGAGTTTGAGAAAGCCCGTCGTTATGGCTTCACCCAGTCGGAGTTCGAGAGGGCACAGACCAACCTTATGCGTCGCGCACAGCAGGCCTACGACCGTCGCAACGACCGCCGTCACGGCCAGTTCGTAAGGCAGTACACCGAGAACTTCTCGAACAATACCCCTCTCTACTCGGCCGAGCAAGAGTGGCAGATCGACAGCTTGCTGTATAGCGCTATCGACCTGAATACCGTGAACAACTTTGCCCAGCAGGGCCGTCTGGTACCCCAGAATATGGTTGTAATGGTAACCGTTCCCACCAAAGAGGGCGTGGAGAACCCCACCGCCGAGCAGGTGAAAGAGGTTTTGGCCAAAGTGAGCGCTGCCGAGATTGCAGCCCCCGCCGAGAGCGGCGTTAAAGAGCCCCTCATCCCCGCAGGCACCAAGCTGAAAGGCTCGAAGGTGAAAACCACCTCGACCGACTCGTTTGGCAACACCGTGTGGACCCTGAAAAATGGCGTGAAAGTTATCCTCAAACCCACCGACTTCAAGGCCGACGAGATTCACATCAACGGTTACGCCCTGGGCGGTACCAGCCTTCTGGCCGACGAGGATATGACCATCACCAACCACATAGGCGACTTTATCGGCTACCAGGGTGTGGGCAAATTCTCTGTTAGCGACTTGCAGAAACAGTTGGCCGGCAAAGCTGTGAGGATTCAGCCTTCGTTGGCTGCAACCACCAGCGGCCTCTACGCAAGCTGCTCGCCCAAAGACCTCGAGACCGCACTGCAACTCATCTGGCTCTATGGCAACTCGCCCCGCTACGACGAGGATGCGTTCAATATGGTTAAAGATCAGCTCGTGAGTCAGTACTCGAACATCGAGTCGGATCCTATGTATCAGTTTGCTCGCGACCTGTTCAAACACGTCTACAACCGCCCCGACCGCTGGCGCAGGCTTAGCGCTGCCGACGTGGAGGCTATGACCTTCGAGCAGTTCAAGAGGGTTTACACCCAGCTCTACAACAACTTCGACGACTATACCTATATTATTGTAGGTAACTTCCAGGAGGCAGAGCTCAAACCCCTCGTGGAGAAATATCTCGGCTCGATGCCCAAAAACAAAGCCAAAGCCGCCTACAACATCGAGAACGTTGTGACCTACCAGAGCGGTGTTCGCAACGAGGAGATTGCCGTGGCTATGCAGATGCCCAAAGTGAGCGTGGCTTGCGTTCTGAGTGGCGAGATGGAGGTTAATCTGAAAAACGACCTCTCGATGAGCATCCTCCGACAGATTCTCGATATCCGCTACACCAAGAGCATCCGCGAGGAGAAAGGCGGCACCTATGGCGTAGGCGTGGGCGGTCAGAATAGCGGTGTTCCCGCAGTGCCCGACTATATGCTGCTTATCAACTTCGACACCAACACCGAGATGGCCGAGGAGTTGAGCTCGATGCTTATTCCCGAGATCGAGAAGATCGCAACCGAGGGTCCCGCAGCCGAGGATTTGGCCAAGATCAAAGAGTATCTGCTCAAAACCCACACCGACAATGTTAAACAGAACGGCAACTGGGTGAGCTGGATTCGCTCGATGGACGTAAACGGCGTAGACTACGTTACCGGCTACAACGAGGTTGTAGAGGGTATCACTGCCGACGACATCAAGGCTGTTGCTGCCAAGGTTTTGGCCGACAACAACAAGCTGATGTTCTTCATGAAACCCGCCGAGTAGACCTCTTACTCGTACCAATAGAGAGCCCCGCAACACAAAGTTGCGGGGCTTTGTTTGTAATTCAAAATTCATTCCCCCTCTAAGTTAGAGGGGGTGGCCGAAGGCCGGGGGCGTGTGTTTATCCTCCCCTTTTGTAGGGGAGGAGTATAGGGAGATTAGGGAGTTTAAGGAATTTAATGATTTTATAGGAGTTATAAGAGATATAAGAGTTATAGGAGTTATAGGATTCTTATTTCTCTTATTACTCCTAGTTCTCCCATAATTCTTAGTCGTTGGACGTTAGACGTTGGGCGTTAGACCTCCGTCGGTCGACGGTCGACGGTTGACAGTTTAGAACGGATAGCCGATACCGAAGTTGAGAGCGGTATTATTGAAGTTGAAGTGGCCCACAACCCAGCGTTCGCCAGCGGGCTTATTGGGGTTGTGGAGTTGCACGCCCCAATCGAGGCGGAGCAGCAGCACATTGAGGTTGAGTCTTAGGCCCACGCCCGTATTGAGGGCTATTTGTTCGGCAAAGGTGCCGAATTTGAAGGTTGCGTCTTCGGGGGTGCCTTGAATATCGGGGGTGTACCAGATGTTACCTGCATCGACAAAGAGTGCGCCATCGAAGATTCCACCCAGCGGGAAGCGCAGTTCGGCATTGGCCTCCAAGCGGAGGTTACCGAATTGGCTTGGGTAGCCGCTATCCACCTCGGCCGAGCTACCGGGGCCGAGGGTGCGGACACTCCAACCACGCATACTGTTGATACCGCCCGCGTAGAAGAGCCTATCGGCCGGCAGTGATTCGTGGCGCGAGTTTCCGTAGGGGTAGATGACACCGCCATAGAGTCGGTAGGCAAAGCTGCTATCGTCGCCCAAGGCCACCGATTCGGCCCACGACACATCGGCCCTGACGTATTGGGCGTAGGGGATGCCGAACATTGTGTAGTGGTCGTTGGTCTTAATGGCTCCGAAGAGCGAGTTGATGCCCGAGAGGAGGTTGCCGCTGGTGGCAAAGTTAATCCTCAGGTTGTGGTAGTTACGCAGCTCGGTGATGTTCTGGGGGCCAAAGACAAAGCCGCCCGAAAGTCCCGCCATCATCTGCGTGGTGTAGCTATCTTTCAGATAGGGGTTTTGGAGTCGGTCGAGGAACTCTTGGCTCACATAGTTCATCTTCACAAGGCTGATATCGAAGGGGCGGATGGAGTAGTAGTTGCCATCTCGGTCGGACCAATTATAGCCAAATGTGAGGTTGGAGAGCACGCGGTGGTAGTAACGCCTGTTCTGGTCGTTTATGGAGAACTCCACACGGGTTTGGGGTGCGTGGAGTGAGCTTGCGGGGTCGAGGTCTATGGGGAAGAGGAATGTGGGGAAGGTGATACCCACACGGCCGCCCAGCTCCACCGAGTTGCGGTTGAGCGTCGGGTCGTCTACTTTGAGGAATTCGTAGCCGAAGGTGAAGCTTAGGTCGAAGAGTTCGGCACCTCGGAAGAGGTTGCGGTTTTGGTAACCGAGTGTGGTGGCCAGACCATAGAAACTCGAAGTGGTCGAGGCCTCCAACTCGACCTTGTAGTTTTGGCTTAGTGCGGGTGCCAGGCGAATCTCGCAGTCGAGCACACCCTCGGTGGTCTCGGCCGTATCGCTCCAATGGTCGCCAATGAATGTGATGGGACGCATACCACCCTGCTGATCGGGGGTGAAAATCATATTGGCGCTACGCACATAGTCGAGCCTCATAAGGTTGTCGTAGGTGGTGCTCACTCGCTGGTCGCTATACAGCGCACCGCTTTGCAGGCGCACGAGTCGTCGCAGCATCGAGGGGCGCAGGTTGGGCCTCTCGCCACTGTACACAATGTTGAGCCCTTCGTAAGAGAGCGTGTCGAGCGAGCGCAGATAGTCGGGCGAGGTGGCGGCACGGGTGGCGTCGTAGTCGGGCAGAATGGTAATCCGGCCCAAGCGGTAGATGGAGTTGTTGGCCGTGATGAGTTCGCCCTGAGCATCATACCCCTCCTGACGGCGTTTTACAATCATCTCCACATTGGCTTTGTGGTTACCAATAGTGGTATCTACCTTGAACTCGATGTTGGAGGGCGAGAAGTCGTAGTAGCCGTTGTCGCGCAACATTTCGCTCAGTCGTGTGCGCTCTTCGCCGAGGCGGTTGATGTCGAGAATTTCGCCCGGGTGGAGCATCTCGGTCGAGTCGTTTTCGATAATTCGCTCTATGAAGTTGTCCTCGAAGAGGTAGCTCACGTTGGCAATGCGGTAGGGGTCGCCCTGGAAGGTCGAATAAGTGGCCGTAGCGGTGCGTGCCGAGGGGTTAAGGCTCAGCGAGAACTCCTCCTCCACGCCGAAGAATCCGCGCGAGGCCACATAGGCCTTGATGTTGTCGGCACTCTTGCGGGTGAGTGTGGTGTCGAGCAGCACGGGAGCGGTGCCGAGGCTACGCATTATGCCACTCAGCCAGCGAGGCGTGTGGTTGGTGTCGGCCTTCATATAGAGCCACTCTCTCACGCCCCAGAGATCCATCGAGGGGCGCTGTTTTATGTACTTGGATATCTCCTCGCGAGCGATGCGCTCGGAGCGTGGCACCTGATGATCGGTTTCGACCACATTTTTGCGCAGAACATACTGCCCCTCAGGGATATAGTTGCGGATGCTGCACCCCGAAAAAAGGGCCACAGCAAGCGCCACAAATGCCAAACGGACTATGTTGGTTCTGCTACTCATCGGTTACTCTGCGGGCAAAGGTTGCCATAAAACATACAAATATACAAAAGTTTCACTATATTTGTGGTAGAAAAGAGCCTTTTTCAATGAAATTGAAGTTTTGGAAATACGAAGGGGCAGGCAACGACTTTGTGCTGCTCGACCTGAGGAACACAAATTTCGAGCCGACTGCCGAGTTTATCCACGCCATCTGCTCGCCTCGCACGGGTGTAGGTGCCGATGGCGCAATGGTGCTGGGCTGCTCCGAGGTGGCCGACTTTGCTATGCGCTACTTCAATGCCGACGGCCCCGAGGCCACAATGTGTGGCAACGGTGGCAGGTGCATCGCTTGGTTTGCCGACCTGCTGGGTATAGGTGGCGACGAGAAGGTTTTTGAGGCTGTGGACGGAATCCACACCGCCACCATCTTGGAGCGCCAAGGCCACACCGCCCGCATCCGCCTGCAAATGGTCGATGTGGAGAGTGTGGAGGTCGACGGCGAGGGCGATGTGTTGCTCAACACAGGCTCGCCCCACCTTGTAAGGCGTGTCGAGAGCCTCGACCTCGACGTTGTGGGCCTGGGTGCCGAGTTGCGTTACGGCCCCAAGACGGCTGCCACCAATGGTGCCAACATCAACTTTGTGGAGGTCGTGGGCGAAGGTAGACTTGCGCTGCGCACCTATGAGCGAGGGGTGGAGAACGAGACTCTGGCTTGCGGCACAGGTGCTACGGCTACGGCCATTGCCGTGTGTCACACCCTGCAACCCGACGTGCGCCACTTCTACTTGAAGGCCCTCGGTGGCAACTTGGAGGTGGAGTTCACCAAGGGTGAGGGCGGCCACTACACCGATATCTTCCTCACCGGCCCTGCCCGTCTGGTCTTTGCCGGCGAGCTGGACACAGAGAATTTTTAGAGTTGAAAATTGAAATAGATTATGAAAGAGTTGAACATCAACGGACTTGGCGACCTGCCCGATGTGGCCGAGGAGATTATTGCCAGCCTCGACCGACGCAATGTTGTGGCCTTCTTTGGCCCTATGGGTGCGGGCAAAACCACGCTTATACGCGAGATTTGCGCCCAGCTGGGCTCGACCGACACCGTAACAAGCCCCACCTTTGCCCTCATCAACCGCTACGACACCGCCGAGGGCAACCCCATCTTCCACTTCGACTTCTACCGCATCGAGCGCCCCGAAGAGGCCTTCGATATGGGCTACGAGGAGTACTTCTACTCCGACGGCTTGTGCCTTGTGGAGTGGCCCGAGAAGGTAGAGGAGCTACTCCCCGACGAGGTTATGAAGGTAACCATCACCCCCACCTCGCCTACCAAGCGCACCATCACAATCGAATAAGTAACAAAAAAACGCATAACTCAAACCCACAAAAGATGATTAAAAATGTAGTATTCGACCTCGGAGGAGTGGTCGTAGGACGTGATTTCGACAATCTTGCCAAACTTGCCGGCGACGCTTTTTCGTTCCTTGCCGGCCACGAGTTTCCCGCCTATTGGCACGACTTCGATGCGGGTCTTTACACCCGCGAAGAGGTGGCCCAACTGCTGGCCAACGACCGCCAATGCTCCATCGAGGAGGCGCAGGAGAAGATTCAGAATCTGCTGGAATTGCTCCAAGAGGTGCCCGAGACACGCGAGTTTATCAAAGAGCTGAGGGCCGAGGGTAGGCGTACCTTTGTGTTGTCGAACATGTCGCCCGAGTTCTACGCCCACCTGAAACAGTTCGAGGTGTTTAACTACTTCGACGGCGAGGTTGTGTCGGGCTACGAGCACATCAACAAACCCGATCCCCGCATCTACCAGATACTGCTCGAACGCTATGGTCTAAACCCTGCCGAGACTCTCTTTGCCGACGATAAGCCCGTGAATACGGCTGCGGCTGCGGCTCTGGGCCTCCACACCGTAACCTTCGGCCACGACGGCTTGGAGCAGATGCGCGCACTCATCGACAGCTTGGAGGATAAATAGTGTAACACCCCACTTTTGTATCTTGACCAATAAAAAAAGGCTCTTCCCTCTTTGGAAGAGCCTTTTCCATTTTCAATTTTCAATTTTCCATTAAAACTCCACCTTGGGAGCAGTAGCTGCGCCTTCGGCAGCCTCGAAGTAGCCCTTGGCCTCGAAGCCAAACATCTGCGCAACGAGATTCGAGGGGAAGCGTTTGATGGCCACGTTGTAGCCCCTAACGGCATTGTTGAAATCCTTGCGGGCAACGGCAATGCGATTTTCGCACCCCTCCAACTGAGCCTGCAACTCCAAGAAGTTCTGGTTGGCCTTCAACTCGGGGTAGGCCTCACCAATGGCCATCAGTCGGCCCAGCGCAGCACCCACCTCGCCCTGAGCCTTATTGTAGGCGGCCAGAGCCTCGGGAGTGAGCTGCGAAGCATCTACGGTAATCTGAGTAGCCTTTGCGCGAGCCTCTACCACCTGGTCGAGGGTGGTCTGCTCGTGGGTGGCATAGCCCTTCACGGTATTCACAAGGTTGGGGATAAGGTCGGCACGACGCTGGTATTGGTTCTCCACCTGACTCCAAGCATTCTCGACCTTCTCGCCTTGGCCCACAAAGCCGTTATACTTCGACACGCCCCACACTGCAACGACTGCAACCACAGCCAATGCAATCCATAATCCTTTGTTTTTCATAGTTTGTTTTTTTAGTCTAACGTCTAACGTCAAACGTCATTATTTGGTTATTTGTAATTAGTTTTTCTCTGTCATTAGTCGTTAGGCGTTGGCCCTTTGATGTTTAGACGATTTTAAAGGTGGATTTTCACCATTAAAATCTTCCGCCTGCGCCACCGCCGCCACTACGACCGCCTCCGAAGCCTCCGCCGAAGCCT
>JAZLDU010000035.1:0-7836 GCA_045614885.1 Tidjanibacter sp.
TGATCCGCCTGGGGCTCGAACCCAGGACCCCAGCATTAAAAGTGCTGTGCTCTACCAGCTGAGCTAGCGAATCATCGCGCTTTCATTCCAAAAGCGGTGCAAAGATAAGGCAAAAATCTGTTTCTGCAAATTCTTTGGGCATTTTTTTTTGCTTTTGGTGCAATTTTATTGCCCAAAGTAGTCCAAGTGCACCTCTACTTGTCGCCAACCTCGCGAAATTCTACCTCTACGGCCCCCTCGGAAATGGTCACTACACCTATGCCCGAGCCACACTCGCCGAGGGGTCGGCCCGCAGCACTGATGGTCTGCAAGCGCACACCCTCATACTCGCCCGCAGCCGAGCGGTGAAGGTGGCCCGAAAGCACCAACTCCACATCGAACTCGGCAAACAAGTCGAGATATTTCTGTCGCACGGCCAGCGGAGTATTCTCGCCGCTGTCGGTCTCGTCGGCCGAGTGCACAAACAAGGGGTGGTGGGCTACCATAATAATAGGGCATCCGCGCTCGGTGGCCTCTGTGAGCCTTGCACGCAGCCACTCATACTCGCTCTGCTCGGCCTCGGTCTGGGCCTTTATAACGCACGAGTTGTAGCCTATGGAGGTGTAGCCCTCGCCCTCCCACACAAAGTGAGATGCTCCGTAGCGCTCCTCGAAGCGGGCTACCTCGTCGGGCTCGGCAGTGTTGCCCACGTCGTGGTTGCCGGGGACAAAGTAGAGCGGTATCTGTTGGTCGAAGAGTGTGGTCAGTTGTTTGAAGGCATCGAGGGCTGCTTGGTCGGTACGCCACTGCACCAGGTCGCCCGAGAAGACCACAAAGTCGGGCCTCAGGCTGTTTACCTCCTTGGCGATGCGTTCCATCAGTGCCACCTCGGGCGAAAAGTCTGCCGACTCGTTGATGAAACCCAGCTGGGGATCCGAAATCTGCACAAAGAATGGCTCGCGGCTCTGGCGCTCGGCGCATCCACTTGTGGCCAAGCCCAGCAGTAGGGTTGCAATCCAAACAAACAGTTTTTTCATAGGGTTTTCTTGTTAATGGGGTTTGTTACCGATGCCAAAGGTAGCAAAAATCTTTTACTCTTTCTTCGCTGGCTTGGCGATGCCAAAGACGCAGTACCTAACAAATGGTATACGGCGGAGCACTTCCCATAGTACCACAGCGCCCGCAAATGTGCCCACAAGGGCAAGGGCATAGATGGCCCACACGGGCAGAGAACTGCTCTTCAACGCCAAGCAGAGGGCTGTACAAGCGGTCATGTGGACCACATAGATACCATAGCTGCTACGAGTCATATAGCCCGCCAGGGGCGAGGTGTGGTTGGCCCAGCGTTTGAAGCTACCCAGCATAGCCAAAGTCATAATCCAGCAGTAGAGGTTGTTCCAAAGGCTCTGCACCACTTCGGGCGAGGTGTAGTCGCGGCCGTAGTACAAGGAGCCAAAGGCCACTGCGGCAATTGCCGATGCCACAACAAGGGGCACTGCTCTCTCGGCCAGGAAGTTGTGCACACGCTCCGACGAGAAGATGTAGTAGCCACAGAGGAAGACCACAAGGTAGTAGATGGGGCGGTAGAGATTCAGGAGTCCTTGTGCGGCTGTGGGGTTGTCGATCTGGCTTTGCGAGGCGAGCCACAGCAGGCCAAAGAAGGCCAGCATCACAAGGCTCAGCCCCCACTTGGACAGTTGGCCGAGCCACTCATCCACCTTGTCGGCGCTAATGAGCCTGCGCACCACCAAGAGCACAAGCGAGTAGCCAAAGAGGTCTTGGATAAACCACAGCGGGCCTGTGCCGCTGGGGATGGCTATGAGGTATTTCACAAAGAGGGGCACCCCCTCGGGCATAGCAGCCCCGGCCCCCTTCATATTGAGCAGTCCGAGCACCCAGCCAAAGACGAAGAGTCCGAGGGTGGAGGGCACCAGGAGTTTGCGTGTGCGCTCGCGGCGGAACTCTTGTGGGGTGCGACTGCCGAGTGCATAGCGGCTCGAAGCTCCGGCCACCACAAAGAGCAGCGTCATAAACCAGGGGTTGAGCAGGGTGCAGATGATGTCTTGCCATTGGTGGTCGGCAAATCCGCCTATGCCACCAAATACGCCCACGGCGTTGAAGTTGTAGAAAACGTGGTAGAGGAGTACCAGGCATACGGTAATCCAGCGTATGTTGTCCAAAAAATAATAACGAGGCTTCATGGAATTGAGAATAATAGGAGTTATAGGAGTTATAGGAGTTATAGGAGTTATAGGAGTTATAGGACTCTCTTATTACTCTTATTTCTCCTATAAGTCTTAGTCTTAGTCGGTCGACGGTCGTCGGTCGACCTCTATTTGAACACCTCCTCGACAACCGAGTCGAAGATTTGGGTTTTCACCAGGGCGAGTCCTTTGGTGGCGTCGCCGAGCACCAAGAGCGAGTCGCCGGGGGTGATGCCAAACACCTCGCGGGCCTCTTTGGGGATAACAATCTGCCCCTTGTCGCCCACCTTAACTACTCCGAATAGATACTTGTCTTTCTCTGTTTGCATAGTGCGTTTTGTGTTAAAAGTTGGAAAAGTTGGAATTTTCCCACAAAGTTATACCAAAAAACGAAAGGTGCAAGCGGAGTGGGGAACAAAAAATCCCCAAGGGGTGTCCTTGGGGATTGTGTGGTGGTTAGGGAGATTAGGGAGGGGCTGCAACTCCTACTTCATATCTACCCAATTGTAGTGGAGCGCGTCGGCCGAGATGCGGATGGTCAGGTATTCGGGGGCTTCGGCCTCGTCGCGGAGGGTGCCCACAATGGTATAGCGCACACCTCGGAAGGTTAAATCATCCCTATGGTGGTCGTGGCCCTGCAAGCAGAGCAACACGTCGTGTTTGTCGAACAGGTCGAGCAGCAACATCGTTTCGTCGAGGGGCAGGTTGCCCGAGGTGTTCTGCGAGTTGTCGTTATAGAAGATATTGGTGTGGGTGATAATCACGCAGTGGCGGTAACTCTGGCGATTTTGGGCGAGGAACTCGCGCAGCCACTCCGTCTGCCTGATGCCCAGAGTGCCACTTGCCGTGTCGAGCGAGATGAATATATCTTTGCCGGCAGGGTGTGCCACCTCGAACCAATAGACCGAAGGGCCCACCAGCTCGCGGAACTTGTCCCACTGCGAGAAGTAGAGGTCGTGGTTGCCCAAGACCGAAAAAATCGGGGTGGGGGAGGCCTGAGTGTTGGCCAGGTGGCCTATGGCCTCGACATAGGTGGGCATACTGCCGAGTTGGTCGATGCAGTCGCCCAGCACGATGCCAAAGAGTGCCGACGAGTCGTGGCGCAGGTCGGCCACAAAGGTTGTCAGGTTGTTGGTCGTAGTGCTGATGTGGGGGTCGGTACAGACATAGAAGAGATACTCCTCTTCGGCTTGGAGTGTGGCCACGGGGGCTGAGCCGTGCATGGCAAAGCTCTGCTTAAAGCGGCTGTTTACCACCTCGCCTGTGGGCATAACGAAGCCCGAAAGTTCTACTCGGTTGCACCCCACGAGCAGCAGGGCAAGAGCGAGTGTGCCTATTGCTCGTTTTACCATTTGTAACATACGCCAAGAGTTGTGTAGAGTCTATAAAAGTCGCTCGAAATGTGGAAGATACCTGTGGGGGTGTAGCAAACTCCGAGGTTTACGCCCACCTTGGATGAGTAGTGCCAGCAGCCATCGACTGCAAGCGAGGGGAGGTAGTGGCGGTCGAGCAGGAGGAGCCTGCTATTGGAGAATTCGACCTCCAAATCCCAATCTTCCACCTGGGGCAGGCAGCTAATGCCAAACGAGTAGTAGAGGTTGAAGGGCTCGGCCAGGTGGTCGCTACCGCTTTGGAGGGTGCGGTGATAGTAGCCCGCAGTGGCCCAAAAGTGGCCCATCTCGATTCCTACGCCTCCGCCAATCGCATAGTTGTTGATACCGTTCTGGCCGGCATAGTGGAGCAGCGCCTCGAAGTGAAGCTCCCCAAAGGGTACATCGAGCGAGTAGGAGGGGCGCATCTCGGCCACCGTGCGCTCGTAGGTGGTGTGCATAACTCCGCCCTCGACGGCAAAATAGTCGTTGAAGTGGTGGTGGCCCTCCACGGTCAGAGCCCCGAAAGTGCCAAAGGTGGCAATGTTGCCCACTCTCATTCCCGCTCCAATCTGCCCATCCTGGGCACGGAGCAGGGCCGAGCAGCCGACCAACATCAGCAGTAGTATTATCGCTTTTTTGTATCTCATATATCCTTTCGATTTGGGTTGATTGTTTGTGCGAAGGTATGAATAAAGCTCCAAGGTTGCAAGCGTGGCCCCGATTTTCCTGCATGCGGGACGGGGGGCTTTGATTTCTCGATTCTTGTTTATATATTTGTATATCGCAAAACCCTAAACTATCAGACAATATGAAGAGAGCTTTACTATTGTTGTTGGCGGCTTGGGCGCTGTTGCCCTTGTCGGCAGTAGGCAAATCGACAGAGAATAACCCTGTGGCCGATGCAAAGGCTATGGTTGTGGTCGGTAATGCACGATTTACGGTGCTCACACCCCAGCTTATCCGTATGGAGTGGAGCGAGGATGGCCGTTTCGAGGATAATGCTACGCTCACCTTTGTTAATCGCAACCTGCCCGTGCCCGAGTATAAGGTGCAGAAGGGTCGCAACAAGGTGGTTATTAAGACCGACCATGTAACCCTTACCTACAAACGTGGTGGTAAATTTGCACCCGACAATCTCTCGGCCGTAATTGCCGTGGGCGACGAGCGCGTGGCGTGGCACTATGGCGACGCAGACTCGCTGAACCTGCTTGGTACAACCCGCACACTCGACGGTGCCGACGGAGCCAAGTTCTATTACAGCGAGCCCATGGAGCCCGGTATTCTCTCGCGAAGCGGTTGGAGCGTGGTGGACGATTCGCAGCGCCACCTGCTTGTGCCCGTAGAGTCGCATTGGGAGAGCTGGGTGGAGTGTCGCCCCGAGGGTAATCGCCAAGACCTCTATCTGTTTGCCTACGGTCACGACTACACCAAGGCACTGGGCGACTACATCAAAGTTGCAGGCCGTATTCCTCTGCCTCCCAAGTTTGCGTTTGGTTATTGGTGGAGCCGCTATTGGCAGTACTCCGACAACGAGTTGCGCGACCTTGTTGGGGCGATGAAGAGTATGGATATTCCTATCGACGTGCTTATTGTCGATATGGATTGGCACGAAACCTGGGGCTTGAAAAAAGGTAATGATGCGGCGCGCGACGAGTATGGTCAGCGCGTGGGCTGGACTGGATATACTTGGAAGAAACAGCTCTTCCCCTCGCCCAAAAACTTCATGAAGTGGTGTCACGACGAGGGACTGAAAGTGTCGCTCAACCTCCACCCCGCATCGGGCATTCAGCCCTATGAAGAGCCCTATGAGCGATTTGTAGAGGCCTACGATTGGCCAGAAAAAGGCAAGAGTGTACCCTTTTACATCGACGATCCCAAGTGGGCCGATGCCTATTTCGACACTGTTCTTGGCCCTATGGAGAAAGAGGGCGTGGACTTCTGGTGGCTCGATTGGCAGCAGTGGAAAGAGAGCAAGTTTACAAAGGGGCTGAACAACACCTTCTGGCTCAACCACACCTTCGCTCACCATATGGGCGAACAGGGCAACAATCGACCATTTATCTACCACCGTTGGGGTGGGCTCGGCTCGCACCGCTATCAGGTTGGCTTCTCGGGCGACACCTACATCTCGTGGGACACTCTCGCATTCCTGCCTTGGTTTACAGCCACCGCCTCGAATGTGGGCTACGGCTATTGGGGCCACGACATTGGCGGACACATGTTCCGCTCTGGCGAGTCCTCCATCGACCCCGAGCTCTATCTGCGTTGGTTGCAGTATGGTGTGTTCACTCCCATCTTCAAAACCCACTGCACCAAAGATCGACTCATCGAGCGTCGCGTGTGGATGTTCCCCGAACAGATGCTCGATATGAGGGCTGCCATTCGACTGCGCTACACCCTCGCACCTTATGTCTATAACGCAGCCCGCACAACCTACGATACGGGTGTGTCGATGTGTCGCCCGATGTACTACAACTATGCCGAGTGCGACGAGGCCTACAACTTCAAGGAGCAGTTTATGTTTGGCGACGATATCCTTGTAGCTCCCGTTGTGAGCCCCATCGACAAGCTGACCGGTATGGCCGAGCGCACGGTTTGGCTGCCCGAGGGTGAGTGGTTCGATATGGCCTCGGGACAGATGTACGAGGGTAACAGCATCAAAACTCTGCACTACACTCTGGCCGAGAATCCCTACTTCGTAAAGGCGGGTGCCATTATTCCTATGAATCCTGCCGATGTGGATAACCTGCAAGAGGCTCCGAGTGCTTTGGTGCTGACTGTAATTCCGGGTGGTGAGGGCCATCTCTGCTACTACGAAGACGACGGAATGTCGCGCGACTACGACAAGAACTTCACCATAACCCCTGTGTCGAACAGCAAAAAGGGCAACAACGTGTGTCTGACCATCGCGGCTCGCGAGGGGGAGTATAAAGGTGCTCCCGAAAGCCGTGCCTACGAGCTCCGCTTTCCCGCACAGCTTCCTCCCAAGAGTGTGAAGGTCAATGGCGAGGAGATTGCTTACAGCCGCTTTGGTGGTGCCGATACTTGGACCTACGACGGCTACTCGTTGGCTCCCGTGGTCTACCTTGCCGAGCGCGAGTGCGACAAGGAGTGCGTGGTCGAACTCTGCTACGATGCAGAGCAGGTGGCCGCACAGCCTCGCCTCTATGGTAAACAACTCGTATTCAACCGCTGTTTGGTGCTCTCGCCCGAGTTTAAGGAGGTCTATGCTCAGTACTACGACCCCTTCCCACTGTTGCCCGATGCATATATGAACGTGTCGCAGGCCCCCAACTTCATCCTCGAAGATCCCGCCAATGTGTTGGAGTATATCGACCGATATGAACAGTCGCTCGAAGAGTGTGTGCCCACGCTCAAAGTTATGAATGTCTTCCCTGAGGAGTTTATCGAGCGTATGAGTGCACAGCTGTTGCAGAAGTAGCCAAAGAGTCGCCTTGTGCAACTAAATCTTTACCGACGGGCTGCCCAAATGAGGGTGGCCCGTTGGTTTATGTTGGGGCTTTTGGGGTAAAACTTTGTTTTCTCAATTCTTATTTATATCTTTGTATGTTGCAAGTTTTGCAGATATACAAAAACACAATATACTAAAACCCTCTAAACGGATAGAAACAACTATGTGTAGAGTTCTGATTATTGGTGCAGGCGGTGTGGGTACCGTTGTTGCACACAAAGTGGCGGCTAACCCCGTATTTACCGACATTATGCTGGCAAGTCGTACCAAAAGCAAGTGCGACCAGATTGCTGCCGCTATCGGTGGCGACCGCATCAAAACCGAGCAGGTCGATGCCGACAATGTGGCCGACATCTGCCGTGTGATGCGTGGCTTCAACCCCGACATCGTTATCAACGTAGCACTCCCTTATCAGGATTTGACCATCATGGATGCCTGCTTGGAGTGTGGCGTAAACTATCTCGACACCGCCAACTATGAGCCCATCGACGAGGCCCACTTCGAGTATTCCTGGCAATGGGCCTACCGCGAGAGATTTGAAAAGGCCGGACTCACGGCCATTCTCGGCTGCGGCTTCGACCCCGGTGTCTCGGGAATTTACACGGCATATGCCGCCAAACATCACTTCGATGAGATTCAGTATCTGGACATTGTCGATTGCAATGCCGGCAACCATCACAAGGCATTTGCCACGAACTTCAATCCCGAAATCAATATTCGCGAGATTACCCAGAAAGGCCTCTATTACGAAGACGGCAAATGGATTGAAACCGAACCTCTGGAGATTCACCAGCCCCTCACCTATCCC
>JAZLDU010000036.1:0-17912 GCA_045614885.1 Tidjanibacter sp.
AACGTCGGTCATCGACTTGGCCTGTGCGGGGTTGGGAAGTACGTTGATGATAAACTCCAAGAAGCGTTTGATACCGAAGCTCTTCTTTGCCGAGCAGCAGAATACGGGCATAAAGTCGCGACCTGCAACACCATCCCTCAGACCCTGACGAATCTCGTCGGGAGTAAGGTCGTTGGTTGCAAAGAATTTCTCCATCAGAGCCTCGTCGTTGATGGCAGCAGCCTCCAACAAAGCCGAGTGGAACTCCTCTGCGCGGTCGGCCTCCGAAGCGGGAATGTCGAGAACCTCCTGGTTGCCATTCTCGTCTTTGGCTTTGTACATCTTCATAGTCAGAACGTCGATGATAGCATCGAAGCCTGCGCCGGGATTAACGGGATACTGAACGATTACGGGCAAGATGGGTGAATTGCTTTTGAGCGACTCGTAAATCTGGTCCCAGTTTGCACCCTCGCGGTCGAGCTGGCTGACAAGGCCCACAACGGGAGCTTTGGCCTCGGCTGCATAGCGGCTGTGAATCTCGCTACCAACGTCGAAACCATCGTGACCGTTGATTACCAGAGCTGCCAGGTCGCAAACCTTGTAGGCCGAGAATGCGCCACCGCACAAGTCGTCCACACCGGGGGTGTCGATAAAGTTGAATTTGTGGTTCTGGAACTCGGTGTAGAGAGCAGTGGGATAGATACTGCGTTTCTGTGCCTGCTCCAAGTCGGTGTTGTCCGACAGGGTGTTGCCAGCCTCTACGCTACCTTTACGATCGATGATTTTGCTCTCAAAAGCAAGAGCCTCGGCAAGAGTAGTCTTGCCCGATCCCGCACCGCCAACGATAGCTACGTTGCGGAGATCTGTGGTCTGATAAGTTTTCATTTTTTGGTGTTTTTATGATTAGTTTTCGGTTGTTACTCTGCTAAGAGTCCACCAAAGATAGTTATATTTTTCGGAAATCAAAACCCCAATGCGGTATATTCCAAATGTTTTTATATCTTTGTTTCCGTTATGGTAGAATTTTTTGACAAGATTGAGCGACTGAAAGAGTATCTCGCGGGTGCTCCCAAACGTATTGTAACCGTTACTCACACCAATCCCGACGGCGATGCCATAGGCTCGTCGCTGGCGTGGGCCGAGGTTTTGCGCAAGCTGGGACACTCGGTGACTTGCTTGGTGCCCAACCGCCATCCTGCCTTTTTGGACTGGATGCCCGGCATTGGCCAGATGATTGTCGCTAAGGAGATGCCCGACGAGGCTGCTAAGGCTGTGGCCGAGGCCGAGGTGATTTTTGTTATGGACCTTAACAAAATCGACCGACTCGACTCGCTCACCGAGGCTATCGAGGCCAACCTCACGGCTCCTCGCATCTTGATAGACCACCACCTGATGCCCCCAAACGAGTATGCACTCCAATTCTCGTTTCCACACCTGTGCTCGACCGCCTATGTGACTTATAATATAATTACGGCGCTGGCGGGCGTGGAGGCTATAAGTGTGTCGGTGGCCGAGAATCTCTATGCGGGCATTATGACCGATACGGGCAATTTTGCGTTCAGCTTCCTCACACCCGACCTGATGAGGTCGGTGGCGGTGCTGCTCGAACGAGGCCTGGATATTCCTAAGGTCAATACCGCAGTCTATAACTCCTACACCGCAAGCCGAGTGAAACTGCTGGGCTACTCGCTGGGCCGCAAGATGGAACTCATCGAGAATGGCAGGGCGGCATATATCGACCTGTCTGAGAGGGAGATGCGCCGCTATAACTTCCAGCTGGGCGATAGCGAGGGCTTTGTGAACTACCCGCTTACGATTGTGGGTGTGAAGATTTCGGCTCTGTTTATCGAAACCCGCAAGTTTATCCGCGTATCGCTGCGCTCGCGTGGCGACGTGGTCGATGTGAATATGTTTGCTCGCCGCTACTTTGGCGGTGGCGGCCATAAGAACGCCGCAGGTGGCAAGTCGTTTGTGTCGCTGGCCGAGACCGTCGAACACTTCAAACGTGCCGCTGCCGAGTACCTTGCCGAACTTGGCGAATTGGATTAATTCGAGAGAGGATTTGTGTGGTGCGCGACAAAAAGTATAAAAATTTTTTAGCTCGACACCCTGCCCAGAGGCCACTCTAAGGCCGATTTGGGAAAAAATATCAAAAAAAGTGAAAAAAATTTCAAGAGCGATGCAACGTTTTGCGTCGCTCTTGCATCATATATATAGACGATTGAATCACAATCTCTCCCACACCCAACTCCCCAACTTGAAAAAACTTAGGGTGGGCAGAGAGTCAAGAAGCAATTTTGGTGGGGTTGTTCCCCAACGGCGCTGCTGGGGTTGCTTCTTTAAGACGGAAATTTCGTCCATAAACATATTCAAGATTTCCCTGTCGGGGGTGTTGTTGAGTCTGAGCCAATGCGTGTGTTTGCTTTAATTTTTGTGGCTGGCTTTGCTCAAAGTTTCTCCCTTAGCTGTTTAGCCCTCGACGGACGAAATGAGGGCAACCGATTGTGATAACGGTTGCCCTCTTATTTTTTTTGTGGGGCATCCCCCCTGATACGAAAAAAGGAGAAACCCGAAAGTTTCTCCTTTTTGAGTAGGCTGTGCAGTCAAAATTTCGAACGAGTTTCTGAAAGATTATGTGGTTGTTGTCCTTTTTGTAAGATGGATTGAAGAAACTTTCTTTAACTTTCCGACATTTCGATAGAATCACTTAACTTGGTATACATATGTCCGTTATCACTTGATAGGCATATTAACTGTATCGATTGCGTCGGTATCGGTTGTTAATCCCATATACATGTTTTTTACTTGATCGAACTATTTTCGGCTAAAGAATCCTCTAACAGAGTCTTGTTTCGTAAAGCCAAGAAACAAAATACACACCTGGCCAACCAAAGCATACTCCACAAAACAAGTACAGCATCATTGGGTTCCCACTCAAATAGAGTCTTTTTATATGAAACCCCATTTTTAAACGTAGGGCCCAATTCTAATATGGGGCCCAAATCAAAATCGCACCAATAAAAGACAGCTAAAACTAATGGATATGTATTCAGCATGGTTAAAATAACAGACAACCAATTATTAAAAATTATAGTTTTACGACACGTTTTAATTTGAGCATCTAAATTATCTTTATCAAAAATATAATTAGAAAGTCTTACCTCAACATTAAACTGTCTATACCAAAATAAGTACAACTCAAGCCAACTCAAGAGGAAAACTGAAAAAAACATCCACCAATCACAAAAGAGATATGTAAACAATCCTACTATCGGACACAACAAAGCACATACCCCCATAATTATATTGCCAATTATGTGTTTAACCTTGTTAAATTTGACGGGGCCCCAATCCAAATCACAACTATCATCAGATCTTGAACTAGATGAAAAGATAGCTATGGGAATTGCAAATAAAGACGATAACAAATTTTCCCCAAATTTTACGTCGGATTTTTTAAATGGATAACCTCGCTTTGACATAACCTATTGATTATTTGTTGTTATTTACACACTGCAAAAGTAATATATTTTATCTCATAGTATAATTGTTGTGCATAGATACTAAAAGCATAAAAGATTTTGAGGTTTGTCAAAAAATCCAAAATCTTGTGTTTCCCGAAGGCGTTATTTGGGACAAAGAAAACCGCTGCTATCGAACCCAAAATTGCAACCAATTTTTCAGTTTAACTCGCTCTGTATCAGCAGATTTTAAGGCAAAAGAAAAGGACAAATCTTGCGACTTGTCCTGTTTAGTAGCGGGGGGAGGACTCGAACCTCCGGCCTCCGGGTTATGAGCCCGACGAGCTACCAACTGCTCTACCCCGCGATGCGATTTGTGAGTGCAAAGGTAGACAAATTATCCAACTTTGCAAAAAATATGTGCACTTTTTAGCGCCCAGCCCTTGCCGCACGAGCCCTACTTGGCTGGTACACACCCGCTTGTGGCTGCGAAAAAATGTGTAATGCTCCACCCAAATGCCTCACCCAAACACTTGGCCCTAACACTCTCGCCTGAACTCCTATCGCTCGTAGTCCACAAACGAGAAGGGGTGGGCAAAATCCTTGCCGCGCTCGAACTCCTCGCGACTGACCTCGTGCCACTCGGGGCCAATCTCGGGGAAGCGGGTGTCGCCCTCGGCCTCGATGCCTACGTGGGTGATGTAGAGTTTGCCGGCCAGGGGCATCGATTGGCGGTAAATCTCGCCGCCGCCGATGATGAAGATCTCCTCTTCGCCCTCACACATTGCCAACGCCCCCTCCAACGAGCCGGCCATTTCGCACCCCTCGATGCGGAGGTCGGCATTGCGGGTGATTACGATGTTGCGACGGTTGGGCAGTGGTCGGCCGATGCTTTCGTAGGTCTTGCGCCCCATTACCACGGAGTGACCCGTAGTTACGGCCTTGAAGTGTCGGAAGTCCTCGGTTATGTGCCAGGGCATGGTGCCACTGGTGCCGATTATGCCGTTCTGGGCCACGGCCACGATGAGTGATATGGTTGGTTTCATAATCTCGTGCGGTTTTTTAGAACGACATTGGAGCTTTGATGGTGTGGTGTGGGTTGTAGTCCACAATTTCGAAGTCGTCGATGCCGAAATCGAAGATGTTTTTCACCTCGGGATTGAGCTTCAATGTGGGCAGCGACCTTGGCTCGCGCGAAAGCTGCTCCTCCACCTGCTCAAAATGGTTGATGTAGAGGTGAGTGTCGCCCAAAGTGTGTATAAACTCTCCGACGCCCAAATCACAAACTTGTGCAATCATCGCTGTCAGAAGTGCGTAGGAAGCAATGTTGAATGGAACACCCAAGAATGTGTCGGCACTACGTTGGTAGAGTTGGCACGAGAGCTTGCCATCGGCCACATAGAACTGAAAAAGAACGTGGCAGGGGGGTAAAGCCATACCCTCAAGCTCGCCAACATTCCACGCCGAGACAATCATTCGGCGCGAATTGGGGTTTTTCTTTATGGTGTCGATAACCTCGCTAATCTGGTCCACAACTCGGCCGTCGGGTGCGCCCCAACTCCTCCACTGAGCACCATAGACGTTGCCCAGATCGCCATAGCGATACCCCACAATGGGGCTCTCCTTGGCCTCCTGCGCAGCCGCCAAAAACTCCTCCCTGCTCACAGGCTCGATACCCGCAGCCGCGCAACGCTCGCCATAGAAACGCCAAGCGTCGTTATCCCAAATGTGCACGCCATTGTCGAGCAGGTATTTGATATTGGTGTCGCCCTTCAAGAACCACAGCAGCTCGTGGATGATGCCCCTCACAAAAACTTTCTTAGTTGTCAGCAGTGGGAAGCCCTCCGAGAGGTCGAACCTCATTTGGTGGCCAAAGATGCTTTGAGTGCCCGTACCTGTGCGGTCGCCCTTGATGACGCCTTTAGTGCGGATGGTTCGGAGTAGGTCGAGGTATTGTTTCATATTTAGGTCTTAAACTTTTTCGAGCGTGAGTGTGCCGTCGGGCGCAAGCAGGCCGAATACGGGGTTGCAGAACCAGTGGCCCAGGCAGATTACTTTGGGGCCTTCGGGCAGTGTCAGTTCCTCGGCGCAGTGGTTGTGGCCAAAGACAAAGTAGTCGATTGCCCCCTCGCCACTCCTCTTGCGCGCCCACTCAATCATTGGGTCGTCGAGCCCCATAAAAGGTAGTGCCACATCTTTCGATTTGCGACTGCTGTGCGACCATCCTTGGCCGAATTTTAGGGCGCAATCGGGGTGGATAAAGTTTGCAAAGAGCCAACGGGTAGTTCGGCTGCGAAATATGGTGTTCATCAGGCGGGTTGCACCACCTATCTTGCAGGCATAAATTTCGTCACCGTGTTCGATGTGCACCTTCTTGCCATAGAGTTCCATCTCTTCGCCCCCCAAATGTACCTTAATTCCGCACTCTTTTTCGAGGTAATCTCGCTGCCACATATCGTGGTTGCCCGCAAAGAAATGAATCTCCACGCCTTTGTCGGTCAGCTCCGAAAGTTTGCCAAGCAGTCGTGTAAAACCCTTAGGTACAACACGTTTGTATTCGTGCCAAAAGTCGAATACGTCGCCCACCAAGAGGATACCCTTGGCTGTTGGGGCAACTCGATCGAGCCACTCCACTACGGCCAATTCTCTTGCACGGCTCTCTTCGGGCGAGCCGCTGCCGAGGTGCATATCCGAGGCGAAATAATACATACTAAACGTACCTTATTTTTGCTTTATTTTTCGGGCTGTTGTTTTGTTGTTTTTGCCGGCTTTTGCAGGGTCTTTAAACCCCTCTCAAAAACGGCCCAAACGTACCTTATTTTAGGAGTTTCGAGAGCTCTTGGCGCAGGTTGTTGCCATAGGCGTTGCGAGCCACGATGTTGCCCTGCTTGTCTACCAAGAAACTCTGGGGAATAGTCTGGATATTGTAGAGCTGCACGGCGGGCGAAGCGGTGCCCAAGAAGTCGCATACGCTAATCCAAGGCAACTTCTGTTTCTGAACAGTATCGATCCACGCGGGTTTGGAGGTATCTACCGAAATCTGGTAAATCTCGAAGCCTTTGTCTTTGTATTCGTTGTAGATATTTTTCAGCTCGGCGTTGCGGAAGTTGGCCTCCTGATCGCCCAGGCTCCAAAAGTCAATCAGAAAAACCTTGCCCAAGTTGTCGGTAAGGTTGTGTTTTTTGCCATACATATCGGGCAGGCTCAGCTCGGGGAAGGGTGCAGGGCCGGCCTCGATTGCCGACTCAAACATATTGAGCACCTCCAACTGCTGGTCGTACTGCTCGATAGCCTTGCTGAGGCTCTTGACGTAGGGCGAGTTGGGGTAGTTTTTGGCCACCGAGTCGGCTACCAAGCGGTAGTAGACAATGTCGTTGCTGCCGTTGAAGAGGGTTTGGTCGCCTGGCAGACGCTGGTTGAGGGCGTAGATGGCGGCCAGCGAGCCGGGGTTGGTGACGATAAACTCAATCTGGTTGCGTTTGATGGCGAAATACTCTTTGGCGTAGTCGCTGTTGATGCGCTCCTGGATGGCTTTCGAGGTGGTCTCGTTGTAGACGGTAATCATCGAGTCGAGCTTGGCGCTACCGAAGGTCATAATGTTGCGAATCTCTTTCACGAGGGCCGACTCTGCCGAGCCGCTCACGGTGTAGCCGTCGATAAGGCCGGGTACAGAGTTTACCACCACTTTTTCGCCGGCCGAGATGATGAGAGGAATCTGGCGCTCCTCGCAGCGCAGGGTGTAGAGTGTAGGCTCACCTGCGGGCAGTTCGACCTTGATGTTGAAGCGGCCATTGGCGTTGGTCACCACCGAGTCGGCAGCGATAGAGCCGTCGGCAGCTATGTGTTCGATGTAGATGCTCTTCTCGGGGCAAGCCGAAAACTCGCCACTGATGTTTGCGGTATCTGTCGAGCAGGCGCAGAGTCCCATCATTGCGGCTGCCAAAACAATCATTTTCTCTCTTTTCATCTCTCTATTTTGGGTATTCTGTTAGTTGTTTTTGTTGTCGTTAGTTTTGTGGAGTGGCCCTTGTGGGTGCCAACATCAAACAAAGGTAATAGTTTCTCTCGAATTACGCTTGTGGTTTACTTCGAAAATCCCGTGCGGCGGCTATTTTTTGTTGTTTTTTGGGCTCTTTTTTGTGCGGCTCCCTTTTTTGTATGGCCTAAATGGTCCAATTTATAGTCACTTTTGATCATTGTAATAGCCTCTTCGTCCACCTCGATATTTATCTCGGCCATTTTCTTGATATCTCTAATGATTACGGCGTTGTCGGGATGCTCTTGGTTGTACTCATAACTCTTGGTTCGCATGTATCGAGCGAGGTTGTAAACAACCGCATCGACGGTCTCCTGAGTGCGCAGGCGTTCGAGATAGCGTATCACATTGCGCACATTTCGGCCATAGTGTTTCTGGGCAATGCCCCCCTGTGGATACTCCATTTTCGAGGGCGGAGGCATGATGGTTGTGGGTGTTGGCGCAGGGTAGGGGCTGTCGATATCGAGCTGAAAATCAGCCATTATGTGTAGGTGGTCCCACAACTTGCGCTCGAAGTCGGGCGTGTCGGCCGACTCGTGTTGTATGTTTGCCATAATGGCGATGAGGGCTTTGGCTCGGAGGTTGCGCTCTGCGCGATCCTCGATCTCCATCAGGTGCATAACCATATCCTGAATATGGCGGCCATACTCGGGAAGTTGCAGTCTTTGCCTGTCGCTGTTGTAGTTTGTTTTCATCTCTTTTGGTCTACAAAAAAATCTCTGTTTTTGCCCACTTTGGGGCGGCGAATTCTCCGTGTTGGCGCCAAAAGATAGCCTAAATAGTTCAAAAACTATTTCAAATGGGCCAAATGGGGAGTGTGTGAGGGGCTCCTAAATCGAAACAGAATCCCTATCTTTGACACAAAGGTAACTTAATTTTTCTATTTTCTTACACCTCTCGGCCATTTTGGCCAAGAATTTGCATACCACCCCAAATTGTGTGTATCACAAAACATGAGTCGGTACTTTATTATTATTTTTATACTATGACACAAATCCTGGTGATTGACCCGCAGCGCAGTGTGCGAAATTCGCTCAAAGAGTTGCTCGAACACGAAGGCTATGCCGTAAGGGTGGCCGACATCAACAATGAAAACACAACACCCCTCTTCGAGAACTCCGACCGCCCCGACCTGATTATCTGCGGACTTCACGAGGGCATTGCCCGTGGCACCACATCGGTTCCTTGGATTGCACTCTCCGACACCCCCACCATCGACAATGCCGTCACGCTGCTGCGCCAGGGCGCTGTGGACTACATCTCCAAGCCCGTGAACATCTCCCGCCTGCTGGGTGCGGTGCGAGGTGCGCTCGAAGAGGCTTCCGAGCCGACGATTTGTGCCGCTCGTGCTGCAACAAGGAAAAAATCGTGCCACTCTCCGCGAATGATAGGCAAATCGGCCAAAATGGAACACCTGCGACAAATGATCGAGAAGGTTGCTCCGACCGAGGCGAGGGTGCTGGTTGTGGGAGCCAATGGTACGGGCAAAGAGCTTGTGGCTCGGCAGATTCACCGCCTGAGCCGCCGTGCGTCGGGGCCGTTTGTGGAGGTGAACTGTGCGGCTATACCCTCGGAGCTCATCGAGAGCGAACTCTTTGGCCACGAGAAGGGGGCTTTTACCTCGGCCATAAAACAGCGCAAGGGCAAATTCGAGCAAGCCGTGGGTGGCACACTCTTTTTGGACGAGATTGGCGATATGAGCCTCTCGGCCCAGGCCAAAGTGCTGCGAGCGTTGCAGGAGAGCAAGATTTCGCGTGTGGGTAGCGACCGCGATGTCGAGGTCGATGTGCGCATTGTTGCGGCCACAAATAAGGATTTGCGACGAGAGATTGAGGCGGGAAACTTCCGCGAGGATTTGTACCACCGCTTGGGCGTTGTGGTGCTGTCGGTGCCTCCGATGTCGGAGCGCCGCGAAGATGTGCCGCTGCTTGTGGAGCACTTCTTGGGCGAGATGTGCGACGAACACACCCGCCGCCCGAAGGAGATAGATGCCGATGCCATCGAACGGCTCACTCGCAAGGAGTGGACGGGCAACATTCGCGAGATTCGCAATGTTGTGGAACGCTTGGTTGTACTCTCCGACGAGCGTATCACACTAAACGACGTCGAGACCTACGCCGAGGGGCTGTGATGTTTAGGTTAATGTCTTTGGCTGTGTGCACAAAAAAACTCGGGTATTAAAAAAGATACCCGAGTTTTTGTTGGTAAAGCACTCAATGTCAGGCGCAATGGTCTGTGGAGAGTGTTAGCGGCTGTGGAGCCAGGTGGCCAGCTTGCGGATGGCACGGCCACGGTGGCTGATGGCGTTCTTCTCTTCGGCCGAGAGCTCCGCAAAGGTCTGCTCGTAGCCCTCGGGGCGGAACAGACAGTCGTAGCCAAAGCCCCCCTCACCAATCTCCTCGGTGGTGATAGCCCCCTTGACAACACCCTCGAAGGTGTACTCCTCGCCATCCAAAATTAGCGCAACAACCGTGCGGAAGCGGGCCGAACGGTCGCCCACACCCTCCATTTCGCGGAGCAACTTATCGCGGTTGGCCTGAAAGTCGTGGCCGTCGGTGGCGTAGCGGGCCGAGTGAACACCAGGGGCACCCCCCAGCGCATCCACCTCCAAGCCGGTGTCGTCGGCAAAGCAGCTCACACCTGTACGCTCCCACACATAGCGGGCCTTGGCCAGGGCGTTGCCCTCGATGGTGGGCTCGTTTTCGGGAATATCTTCGGTAATGCCCGCTTGGCGCAGGGTGGTCAGTTCGAAACCCTCGCCCAGAATTGCCCTCACCTCGTCGAGCTTGTGGGCATTGTTAGTCGCAAATATCATATTATCAGTGCGTTTGGTTGTCAATTTCCTTGATTTACACCCCTCGCTCGGCTACACCTCTTTGGCCAAGGCTGCAAGGGTGGTGTCGGTTGCAATCTTGTCCAAAATGGTCTTTACGAGTTGCTCCATGCGACTACCCTCGGAGTAGTCGGCGGGCGAAATCATCGACACCCTATTTTGTTCGAGCAGCAACTTGGTCTTCTGGTATCCCTGCTCCGATTCGGGGTTGTAGACACCAATTGAGTGGCCTCGGCGGTCGCTCACCAGACGCATACAAGGGATGTCGGTTGTTCCGTCGCCAACGTAGATCATGTGCTCGAAGGGTACGGGGCGCTCCGAGTCGGGCACAAAGGCATTTACCAGGTGCGAGTCGCTCACGCTATCGACGCCCTTGTTGATTTTGTAGATAAACTGCGTCTTGTTGGTGTAGTTGATAGCCACGGCGGGCCAATAGGCGTCGCCATTCTCGTTGTAGAGGAATTCGCAAGCGTAGATTTTCTTAAATTCGCCCGCAATGGGAGTACCCTCGATAATCTCTTTTAGGCCCGAGGAGTTGATGTAGTGCAGAATTTCGATACCTCGCTCGGCTCCGTAGCGGTTTATGCGCTCGAACCAGCTCTCCACACCTTTGTAGAGTTTTATGTTACGCCCTGTGGCCTGAAAATCTTCGCGTTTTATGGGGGTGTTGGTCTTGCTTGCGTGTTCGAGCATTTTGAGCATATAGCTCAGAATGGGGTCGGCGTCGAAGTCCTCGGCCAACACGTTGCTCTCGTGCCAAAACTCCTCGTTGCTCTTGCCCACGGCGGCAATGAAGCCATACTCCTGCATATTGCCGGGCGAAAGGGTGCCGTCGAAGTCGTAGATTAGGGCTGCTTTTGTCTTTTTCTCCATAGTCGAAATAATTATTCTTAGGTCAAAGGTACGATATTTGCCCGAAAGTTCATAAATTTGTAACCAAACCAAGCGTAATTTTTATGGATTTTTTTGAATTAGTATCCCAGCGTCGCTCACTTCGTAAGTTTGCCGACCGTCCCGTAGAGAGTCATATCATCGAGAAAATTTTGGAGGCAGCGCTCACAGCTCCCTCGTCGCGCAGCAGCCGTAGCACCCGCTTTTTGGTTGTCGAGAACCGCGATATCATACGCCACATGTCGTTTATGCGCGACTATGGCTCGGCATTTATGGCCGAGGCGCCTGTGGCTATTGTAGTTATGGGCGACCGCAACGCCACCGACTTGTGGTTGGACAACTGTGCCATCTCGGCCACCTATGTTCAGTTGGCTGCCGAGGCTGCCGGGCTGGGTAGCTGCTGGGTGCACGTCGAGGGCCGCGAGCACATGAAGGGCCACCCCGAGATGGGAAGTGCCGACAGCTACCTGCGCACCTTCCTGCCCATCCCCGAGGAGTGTGGTATCGAGTGCGTAATTGCAATGGGTTACTCGCCCTACGAGGAGCCCAAAAAACGTGCAGAGCAGGACAATAGCGGCAAGGTGAGCTGGCTCAAATAGCCTCTCTGGGCTTTGAATAATAAAAAAGGTACGTTTGGGTATGGCCTAAACGTACCTTTTGTGTTGATTGTGTGTGGCTAATGGCCAAAATCGACCTCTAAGCATAGCGCATAATTTCTCGGTGGCATTGGGCGCGAAAGTATGCTCTGGTACTCGGCATTCAGCAGGTTGTTTATCTCCCAACGTACCTTAAAATTTACATCCCTGAGGCTCAAATTGCGCTCCAACGATAGGTTGTGAACATGGTAGGCCTCGACATAGCCACCTCGAATTGAGCTACCCGAATAATTGGTCTGGCGACGGTCGGTAAAGTGCCATTGGTGGACCAAAGACCACTCTCGCCACACGACCTTTGTGGTGGTCGAAATGGAGTGGCGTGGAATGTAGGGTAGCTGGTTGCCAAAGTGGGGACTGTCGGGGGTTGAGTCGGTCGAGCTGGTGAGGGTCCAGAGGGCGCTCTCGGAGATTTTCCATCCGCCCGCCAGGCGGACTTCACCTCCAATGCGAGCCTCCACTCCTCGGCTATCCACCGAGGCCAGGTTTTCGGGGGTCCAAAAGCCTTTGACAGTCGGGTTCCAGAGTATCCAGTTGTTTACGGCCGAGTGAAAGCCCGTTATTTTGCCATTAACCCTAATCCACTCATTCTCAAAGCCTGCCTCCAAGCCCAAGTCGGAGGTTAGGCCCTCTTCGGGGAGCAGATTCGGGTTGCCGCCCGGAACGTAGTAGAGGTCGTTCAGCGTGGGGTGGTGGTAGTTGCGTGCCAACGAGCCACTCAGCCTTAGCCCCGCCTCGGGCAACAGAGTGATGTCCACAAAAAGCGCAGGAATCAGGGGCGATGCGACGCCCTTGCGCCACTCCTCGCGTAGGTTTGCTGCCACGCCAAGCCACTCGGTGGGTTTCCAGCGGGCCGACACCACGCTTGCAACCTCATTGCGGGTGGCGGTGTAGCCCGTGGGTGTAAGGGGAGCAATGTCGTGGCTATTGACAACGTAGCGGTTTGCGCCGATGTTGGCAGCCAGCATCAAGTCGTTGCCAATGCTCCACTCGGCGTCGGCTGTGGCGAAGAGGTGGTGGGTGAGGCTTGTGGCATCGACACCCCTCTGTACCATTCCGCCGCCCTTGGAGAATTGGTAGACATAGTGCAGCCCATTTCGGTTGTAACCCACTCGGCCTTTGAGCCTTAGACCTCCGTAGTGGTTGCTCCATTCGCCAATGGCTCGCAGCGATCGCTCGTCTTGCCACGCCTTGGTGAGGTCGTCATCTCGGAAATCTACACTCAATTTTGGAACTCCTCGGTGGGAGTCGGTGTACCACGCTTTTAGCGACCACAGGCCCGCCTTGGGGCTCTGCCACGAGAGTTCTTCGAGCAGGTGGAAGTCGTTGTATCCACAGCTCTTGTTCTGTTCGAGCGGGTGGCCCACCTTGTCGTAATTGGTGTATGGAAAATCGTTCTGCGACGAGGTGAATAGTACTCGGGTGGTGGTGCTGATGTTGTTGTGTCCAACCGATAGGCGCAGGTATTCGTCGTGGGTGGCAAAACTCGCAAGATTCTGAATATATTGCACTTGTAACCCCTTCTTGGGCCTGCTGTCGGTCGAAAGCACCACAGCTCCGCCCAAGCCGCCACCGGTAACGCCCACCGATGTTGCGCCCAGGTAGACCTCTCCACCATCGACAAAGTAAGAGGGAATCATCGACAGGTCGACCATTCCGAGCATGGGGCTGCCGAGCGAAATGCCGTTCCAACTGACGGCCGTGTGCGAGGGGGCTGTGCCACGCATCGAGGCGGTGGCAAGCGAGGCTCGGCCAGAGGATTTTACAAAAACGGGGCTGTTTTGAGAGAGGATTTCGGCCATAGAGGTAGCAATGTTGCTGTTGAGCACCTCTTGGCTCAGCGGACTCTTCTGGGTACCAATGTCGCGTAGCGAGCGGAAGCCTCGGACCTCCACTCGCTCGACATTGACGGTCCTGAGGGTGTCGATATTTTCGGCCCTCAAAACCGTGCAAAAAAGGCTAACAACTAAACTTATGACAAACAGCCTTTTCATTGTGTCTGTAATGTGTCAAATGTACCCTAAAACGTACCATAAAATCTACTCACCGTGGAAGGCAAACTTCGAGGGACAGATGCCCACCGCAAACTCGTCTAACTTTTCGCCCGAGGCCGAGTAGCGCAACACCGCTCCGTCGGACATATAGTCCTTGGCATCGGCAATGTAGATGTCGCCATTGTTGGGATCTACCCCCAGGCCGTAGTAGCTCCAACCGCTCAGCTCGATAAGCGGAGTGGTGGGGAATGTGGCAGAGGTTACGTCGAATGCCCACACCGAGCCGTTGATGAAGTAGAGCGTGTCGGCTGCTCCGTTGGTGGCCAGGTGGGACGAGAAGTAGCTGCCCTGGGCAAACTCGTGCACCTTCTGGGCCTCCAAACTCTCGGTATTCAACTTCCAGAGCGAGGGGGCCTCCATGGTAACTCCCTCTGGCAGAGAGCTCCACTCGTTGCCACCGTCGCACACAATCCACAGCGTGTTGTTCTTGTCGAGGGCAATAGAGTAGGGTTGAACACCAACCTCTATGGTTGCAATCTGTTTGTCGGTGGTGGTGTCGATGACCACTATTTTGTGGCCGTTGCTCCACGCCGCCACAAAGAGCCTGTCGCCCACCACAACCATCTGGTCGCCATCAGCCACACCACTAAGCTCTACCTCGCCCGTAACTTCCAGAGTTGCAGGGTTGAAGATGGTAAGCTTGTTGGTGTACATCTGCGAAATGTAGCCCTTGCGACAGTCGCCCGAGATGGCAATGTAGCGGGGCGAGAGGAGGTTTTCGATCACTCCCTCCACCTCGGCAGTGGACGACGAGAGGCCATAGACCACGCCCGAGTTGTTCACCACAACATAGAGCATACTATTATATAGGTATAACGATTGGCCCACATCGCCCAGCATTGCGTCGTTGGCTTGGCCGAAAACATCGGCCTTCACCTCTTTGGTGTCGGGCTCGTAGAACCATAGCGAGGCGGTGCCGCTACCATAGCTGCCTTCGCAGAGCACAAATACGCCTTCGTCGCACAGCACGGGCTGCTCGTCGCCATCGTTGTTGGTGGGGGTGTTACAACCCACAAAAAACATTGCACACAGGGTGCACAGAATACTAAATAACCTTTTCATTTTCTTTTGATAGTTAATTAGTTAAACATAAAACAAGTACTCCCGCTTGCGGTTTTTGCTGCGAGCGGCTTGTTTGTTTAGTTTTTGATAGATTGTGTGGGCTCTGAGCCCGATCGAACTATACGAAAACCCTCCCATTCGCCGCAGGAGCAATCCCAAAAGTGATGTGGCAGGTCTTCTGACTCGCCTCGCTTCCGAACGGCCTTCCCAATGCTGTGCACCGCATCAGTGGCTTTTGTAGAGATATGTTCGGAAGCCTTTTAGATGCACATTGTGCATCGAGGCTTACAGCAGCGGGAACTGTTGCCGACTTTCACGGCATTCCCTGTTAGTCCCTATATAGGGAACCGCATCGGCACAAAGGTAAGAAAAAAAGTGTCTGATTGTTCGGTTGGTAGGAAATTTTTTTTACCTTTGCGCCACAGATTTGCGGAGATGGCGTAATTGGTAGCCGCGTCAGACTTAGGATCTGGTGTCGAAAGACGTGTGGGTTCGAGTCCCACTCCCCGCACAAAGTTTTTTTCGAGGGAGAATTTTCGAGTTCTCCCTCTTTTTTGTTTTCATAACTGATTGATATGTTGTGAATTATATTGAGAGCATAGTTCTCGTCTATGGTTCGATAATTTCCAATTTCCTTATCCCATAAAATACCGCTTGGAAAGAGTAAATTTTGGATTTTTTGACTTAATTCTAACTCCGAACCACTCCATAAACATCCTAATTTACAGCAAGTTGCCACTACTTCATCTGCTGTTGCGGTAAGGTTCGATAATTTCTTTTTGACCTTTGCGATTTCTACCTCAATTTTAGCGAGTTTTTCTTGGATAACCTCAATAGTGGTGGTGTAAACATCTTCATCAATATCACCCATACCACGACTGACCTTACATTTTTTCAACTTATTCTCCAACTCGCTCTTCTGTTTCTTCAATATCGACATTTCATCTGACTGCTCCTTGTTGTTAGATAAAATTATCTGCTCCACAACCTCTCGGAACAAATCTATCAGTATCGGTGGGATTGTGTAGGAGTTCAACAACTCCTCGTAGAGTTTGTGAACCTTCTTTGCTGATATGTTGTTCTTGCAACCCGTCTTGTTGCACTTGTAATAGTCGATGTTCTTCTTTTTGGCGGTGTAGGCAGTGAATGGCAGACCGTCATAGGCACAACGGATATGGCGTTTGAGTGGGAATTGGGGCGTTTCAGCCTTGACCTTGTAAATGCCCGTTCTGCCACTCAATATATCTTGTACTTGCAAGAATTCCACCCACGAAATGATTGCTGGATGTTTGCCGTCGATAATCTCACCGTTGGTAAATGAACTCTTGATTTTACCAGCATAGAATGGGTTGGTGAGTATCTTATGAAGTTTCTGTTTGCAGATATGTAATCCCATTGAGGAAAGTCTGTCAAGGATGCGGAAGTTGTCCACTCCTTGCAACTTCCACTTAAACGCCTTGCGGATTAGTTTGCCCGTTTCGTTAATTGTGTACTCGGTGTTGATGCTCTTCCCCACCTTGTTATATCCAATGGGGCGCTTGCCTATCCAAACACCAGACTCCATACAATGCTTACGACCAGACACAAATTTATTAGTGCGATTGGTGTTGTCCCACTCTGCCAGATTCAACTTAATTTGAATCATTAGTTTGCCTTCGGGCGTAGATGTATCACAGCCTGATAATGCTTCAATAACGGTTATACCCCTTGATATTAAATCGCTAATAATGTTGCCAGCCTGGGTAGAGTCACGACTGAATCTATCCGCTTGCTTTACCAAAATATACTTTACACTCTTATCCTTTTTGATAGCGGCAATCATCTCTTTGATAAGTTTACCTGGGGTCTTTGCGCTCTCGTGCTTACCGCCGAAGTAGCCCTTGATTGTATAGCCGTTATCCTTTGCAAATTTTTCACAGTGGCACTTTTGGTCATCAAGGCTGCCGCCATTATCCTCCTGGTGTTTGGTACTTACACGAGTCCATATAAAACAATTTTTAATCATAATTATAATCGTTTATTTCTTTATTATTATGGTATTCAATACCGATGAGTGCTAATGCCTCAAAGTAATTTAATAGGATTATTCCATCTTCTGTTGTAATATTGTATTGGTTAAAATGATTCTCAAAATCCTGATATTTCATTATTTATGTGGGATTTTCTTCCCCGTAGGGTTATGGCTGCACTTCACCTCTCTACACAGTTGGTCGGTAGAGACTTCTGGTCGGCAAGGCACACAGCAACCTTTGCGCGATGGGCGCAGTTATCCTATGCTCTTACATTGTTAATATGTTTTTTGGATTATTTTAAGGACTTCAGCTCTCGTAGGAGAACCGATGTGTGACCAATATACAAATTTATTTTGAGAATTCCAAATTTGAGATTATCTACATACAGCTTCACAATAACGCCCATCGAATTCAATAAGCCTTTTTGCTAATTTTCTCTACATCATTTAACATTATGACTAATAACTATTTATAAGTTTAATTCCATGTGATTTACATGGGTAGTTTTTTGTGGAAAATTAGGGGTTGGTGGGGGTATAGGGGCGTTTTGAAAAACTGTCGATTGCCTCATGCCGTTTAATTGCGTACCCTATCACGGGCCTACAAACTGTTGTGTCTGAAAATTTTTCCAGAAAATTTCGCCCCAGAAAAGGTCGGCCCCCTATATTCCAAACTCCTTCTTGACACGCTGAACGGTGCTTACGCTGACCCCGCAAATCGCCGCCGTATCACGAACGCTCTTGCCAGCCCTCAACGAGCGGATGACCTTCGCATACTCCTCTTGCTTCTGCTCCTTGCTTTTGACACTGCCCACCTTGCGACCCATCTTCACGCCCTTCTCGATTGCCAATTTTCTGCCACTGTTGAGGCGGTAGGCGATATTCTCACGCTCCATCTGGGCACATACACCGAGCACACTGACCATCACCGC
>JAZLDU010000037.1:0-28608 GCA_045614885.1 Tidjanibacter sp.
AAGTGGCACGCGAGCTGGGTTCAGAACGTCGTGAGACAGTTCGGTCTCTATCTGTTGTGGGCGTTGGAAATTTGAGGGAACCTGACTTTAGTACGAGAGGACCGAGTTGGACGAACCTCTGGTGTATCGGTTATGCCGCCAGGTGTATTGCCGAGTAACCACGTTCGGTGAGGATAAGTGCTGAAAGCATCTAAGCACGAAGCCAATCCCAAGATAAGATTTCCCTTGAGGGTCGTAGGAGACTACTACGTTGATAGGCTGCAGGTGTAAAGTCAGTAATGGCAAAGCCGAGCAGTACTAATTACCCGAACGGCTTTCTGGTAAAAACTTTTTCTCATTCCTTAGTGTTGATGGACACGAAATACTGCTCGATATATAGAGTAGATAAGATTAAGGTGGTAATAGCAGCGAGGTCCCACCTCTTCCCATTCCGAACAGAGAAGTTAAGCTCGCTTACGCCGATGGTACTGCATTTAGTTGTGGGAGAGTAGGTAGCCGCCTCTTTAAGACCAATCCGAATAGGGTTGGTCTTTTTTTTGTGCGCATAACTGACGGGCTGGCTTGGCCACTACCCACTGCATTGCAGTTGGTCTTAAAGAGGCGGCTGGGCCGCCACCGACGTTTATAATCCCCCTAAATCCCCCTTTAATCCACCTACGGTGTCTTTTCCTCCTACTTGCGGGGCATAGTCTGCAAGCAGCCTTTGCACCCGCTTCGGGCGTCGGTTGATAAGGGGGACTTCTATGGTGGTGCTACCAATCCTTTGCAGGGTTGGTCTTTTTTTATGCGCTGTGGCAACGCTTGACTTTTGGTTAAGTTATGCGCTCGGCTTAAAGAGGTGTTCGACCACCCCTCCAAACCTCCCCTTTCGTAGGGGAGGCTTTTTTTGTTTGGGGTACCTGGCAGTATGCAAAACTACTAACCCAAACTTAAATAAATGAAGAAACCTTTTGCATTGTCGCACTTCTTGGCGTTTGATGTTGGCAAAATAAAGCCCCGAGAGATTTTTCTCTTGGGGCTTTGATTTTTAGCGCAGGGTTTTCGCCTATTCGAGGCTCTCGGGCAGCAGGGGAGTGAAGTCGATCCAATAGTTGGTGCTCTCGGGTTTGGTAATAGCACCGGTGGCCAAGTCGATTGCCCAACCAATAGGCTCTACAAGGTTGAGTATCGCAACCCAGTTGAAAACTTTGTCCACAACAATATCTTCGTTGCGGTAGCCTTCGCTCATAAAACAAATTTCGCTCTCTTTGAATCCACGTTTTACCTTAACCTTAAAGGGGAAGTGAACATCTCGATATCGCTGTCCGTCGATAATGGCGGTGACGGGAGCTTTGTGGTCGCTGTCGAAGGTGATGCGATCCTTCGAGCCGCAGAAGAGGGTTGCGCACGAGGTGCATCCCAACATCAGTAGTGCAATAAACAGAAATTTCTTCATAGTTGTAGTGTTTTTTTGAAGGGTTAAACATTGATTTTTGGTGATTCTTGGGCAAAAGAAAAGCGTAGACTAAACTTTGTATTTGCATTCTGAGGTCTTAGGATACCTGTGGCACAAATACGCAAGTGAAGCCCACGCCAAATCGCGTGAGCATCAACTTCACTTCTCTTGCCACATTTTGAAAGTTCCTAAGTTTCAGAATGCAAGTAGTAAAATTAACGCTTTTCTGATATGTAAAATATGTCGCACCGATGGGTGCTAATGTTTCATAAGCTCTGCTGTTTTTATCTTAACTCTCTACAAAACTATATATTTTTTTGCAAAAGAGCAATTTTTGTGGTTTGGTGAGCCAAAAGTTTTCGTGGTTTTTCTCTACCTTGCAAAAAAATATGACCTCGGGGGTGTAACCTTTGGCCCATAGGTGCGTCTAAATGACAGAAACAAACAAGCAACAATACCAAACAATGCACCAGCTTACCGACATAGAGTGTGTGGCACGAGTAATAGGCGGAGATACCGACGCCTTCGGGGTGCTCGTCGAGCGACATTCGCAGCGGGTATACGCCTTGGTTGCGGGCATTGTGGGCGCAGGGGCCGAGGCCGAAGATCTCACACAAGAGGTTTTCATAAAGGTTTGGACCAATCTCGCAAACTTCTCGCATCGGAGCGCCTTCTCCACTTGGCTCTACCGCATAGCCTACAATGCGGCCCTGAGTAGCAAGCGTGTGCGACGTGGTCTATTTGCCGAAATCTCTGAGAGGGCGTTGGCCCAGGTGGGCGAAGAGGTTGAAGAGCAGGTGTTTACCGATGCCGACATAGCCTTGCTCGAAAGTGCCCTCCTACGCCTCCACCCACGCCACAGGGCTGTTGTGGAGCTCCACTATCGCCACTCGTTGTCGCTTGCCGAGGTGGCCGAGGTGGTGGGGACAAATGAAAATAATGTGAAAGTGATGATACATCGAGCACGTCGCCAGCTGGCACTGCTCATAACCAATAGCAGAAACGATGGAGAATAAGAGCAACAATACCGAGAAGATTTTGGCCGACAAGCTGAGCCTCGACCATTTTGCCCACCACGCGCCTGAGTTGAAGGCGAGGGTGATGATAGCCGTGAGCCGCCGATCACGCCGCCGAGCAACCCTCTGCACCATTCGCAATGGGGCCCTGGGAGTTATGGTAGCAGCGGCAGTTTTGGCCCTCGTGGGCGGAGCTATGGTGTTGGCAATGAGGTTTTTGGGATTGGAGACCTTGGTGCAGCAGATGGATAGCTACATCAACGAGGCCCTGACGATACTCCGCACTTTGGCCCAAACCTCCACCTTTGGTTTGGTGACGCTCGTGGTGACTTTGGTGGGTGGCGTGATGATCTTCACCCAGTGGCAGGCGGGTCGCATCGACGAGCGCTCCACCCTGCACAAATAGAGCAAATTCTGATTACCGGAAACAAACAAAATAACAATTATTAAAAAATCTTAAAAACTTATAATGTTATGACTAATATCAATATCGACCCCATTGCGGTTACGGCCATTGTGGCAATTTTTATGATTATTCCCGTGACGCTTTTCAATTCGATTTCCAAGATTGTGGCCTCGGTGCAGCATCGCAAGATTGCGGTGGAGTGTGCCAAACAGGGGGTAGCTATTCCCGAGGAGAAGGCCGAGGAGCCCAAGAAGGTGGGCGATGTGTTGTTGGTGCGTGCGCTGGCGATTATTGGAATGGCTTTGGGCCTTGGCTTGGGGCTTATTTGGGACGAGGTGCTGCTCACCGTTGCGCTGATTGTGGGCCTTGGAGGCGTAGGTATGCTGGGTGGCTGGCTGATTGCCCGCCCCAAGGAACAGCATAAATAAGTCGACTGTCGACTGTCAACCGACAACCGACAACCGTCAACCGTCAACCGTCGACTGACCAAAGACTTGTAGGAGTAATAGGAGTTATAAGAGTGCTAAGAATTCTATAACTCTTATTGCTCCTATTACTCTTATATCTTCCCTAAACTCCCTACGCTCCCTAAATTTCCCTAAACTCCCTACACCTTTGCGTCGCGGGTATTATTTTTAATACCCGAGAAAGCCTGGAAGCCCCCACCATTATTCGTTCTGCCCACCCGACATGCGCGGGTATTATTTTTAATACCCGAGTTGCTCGATGGGGACTTCGAGCGGGCAGTAAAGGAGTGGCGACACTAATAAATTATCGCAAAACGATAAAAATTTTTCGTTTTTCGTTTGGAGGTTAGAAAAATTGCACTACCTTTGTATCGTAAAACGATAAACATTTATCAATAAACGGTATTAAATTATGAAACAATCAACCAAAATTTTGTCGATTCTGGCAGCGACGCTTGCCTTTGGTTTGGTGATTCTCCACACTGTGGGCGTGGGTGTGCAGACCTGGAACATCGTGGCCGGAGAGTGGGAGTTCGCTGTGGATTGGAGCCAATTTGGGGTGCTCAAAGCGAGCATTGTGGCTCTGCGTGCTGCCTCGGTGTTGGCCTTGCTGGCGATGCTTGTTGTGTTTGTTTGCAACGTGCGCAGGGGTGGCCGAGGTATCTTTGTGCGCTCGAATGTAGGGGTGCTTTATTGGGCGCTGCTGCCTTATTTGGTCTACTCGTTTTGCGAGTGCAACTTCTCGATTTTGAACGGCGAGCGCTCGTGGTGCATCAGTACGGATATGGTGCTTGGGGTGTTGGTTTTGTTGGTGGTGGCGCTGGTCTACCGCCGAGGAGTGGCCCTGAGCGAGGATAACGATTTAACGATTTAGTGGGTGCGCTATGATAGTTGTGAATTTGGACGTAGTGCTGGCTCGGCGCAAGATGTCGCTGAGCGAGCTAAGCGAGCGTGTGGGCATCACCCTTGCCAACCTGTCGATCCTGAAAACGGGCAAAGCCAAGGCTGTGAGGTTTTCGACCTTGGAGGCCATTTGCCGCGAGCTCGAATGTAGCCCCGGCGACCTGCTGGAATATAGGCCCGAGGAGTTGTAATACATATATAGCGAAAAAAAGCACCCTTAGATTTTGAGGGTGCTTTTTGTGAAATACGAGGGTTCTATCTCAGAAGTTCTTCGAGCCTCGCTACGGGAGCAACGTCGAGGTCGCTCTGCTCGCCATTGAGGTAGCGGTAGTGGCCAGCAACGGCAATCATCGCCGCATTGTCCGTGGTGAATTTCAGCGGGGGCAAGTAGGTATTCCACCCCCTACGGCGGCCCTCAGCCTCGATAGCCTCCCTCAGTCCCGAGTTGGCCGAGACTCCACCCGCAATGGCAATCTCCTTAATATCCAGCGCCTTCGACGCCTTAACCAACTTCTTCAACAAGATGTCGATAATGGTCTTCTGCAACGATGCACACAGGTCGGCTTTGTTCTCCTCGATGAAGTTGGGGTTCTCCTGCATCTCGTCCCTTAGGAAGTACAAAAACGAGGTCTTCAAGCCGCTGAAACTATAATCCAGCTCGTCTACCGAGGGCTTCGCAAAGCGGAAGCGGTCGGGATTACCCTCGTGGGCCAAGCGGTCAATAACGGGGCCTCCGGGGTAGGGCAGACCCATCACCTTGGCACACTTGTCGAAAGCCTCGCCCGCAGCATCGTCGATAGTCGTGCCCACAATCTCGAACTCCAAGGGCGAGCTGACCTTCACCAGCTGGGTGTGGCCGCCCGACACAAGCAAGCAGAGGAATGGAAATTTGGGGTGGGGCAGTTGCTGATCGGGAAGGTCGATGAAGTGCGACAAAATGTGGCCTTGCAGGTGGTTGACCTCCACGAGAGGAATGTTTTTTGCAAGCGACAATCCCTTGGCAAACGACACGCCCACAAGCAAGCTACCCAGCAATCCGGGGCCACGAGTGAAGGCAATAGCGTCGATTTCGTCGGCCGTGATGCCCGCCTCCTTGATGGCGGTATCTATCACAGGCACAATGTTTTGTTGGTGGGCACGCGAGGCAAGCTCGGGAATTACACCGCCATACTTGACGTGCACCGCCTGGCTGGCAATGACGTTCGAAAGCATCACTCCGCCACGCAGCACCGCTGCCGAGGTGTCGTCGCACGACGACTCAATACCCAAAATTGTAACTTCCATATTTGTTTTTATACAAAAATAATCGTAAAATTGTAAGTTATTTTGTCAACGATGAGCAAAGGTATAAAAAAAGTCGCAAAAGTGGTGCTCCATTCTCTCTTGGGAGTGGTTTTCGCCCTTATTTTGTTGATTTTGGGGGTGGCGCTCACCTTTTCGCTGCCCCGAGTGCAGACTTTTGCCGCCACCGAGCTGGTCGAATGGCTCACCGCCAAGGCCGGTGTGAGGGCCTCGATTGACGCAATCTCCATAAGCGCACTCTCGCGCGTAAATATCGAAGGACTCTACATCGAGGATCTCGACGGCGACACGCTGCTCTACGCCTCCACAGCCTCGGCTGTCATCGACCGCAATGCTCTCTTCTCGAAGCAGGGTTTCAAACCCGCCGATGTAAAGGTCGATGGAGCCTCTATGCGCGTCGTTTCTAAGAAGTCAAGCAGCAACATCGACGAGCTCATCAGGCACATAGAGAGTCTGCTCCCCGAGAAGGATGACAAGGATGTGCCTCCGTTTGAAATCGCGGGTATCGAGCTCACCAACAGCCGTTTCCGCCTTTACAGCCCCACTCAATACCAGCCCCAGCGTTCGGGCGTGAACTATGCCGATATGGATATCGCCATCGAGCGTGCCGAGTGCCCCCGTCTGGTGATCGAAGATGGCGTGGTGGAGATGGAGTTGGACAATATGCACTTTGCCGACAAGAGCGGTGCGGTGGTCGACTATGGCCGCATCGGGGTACTGACGGTCGGATTGCGCGAGCTGACCTTCGACGACCTCTATCTCAAAGCTATGGGCTCGACGGTCGATGTGCCACGCTTGGCGTTCGACTTTGAGGATTGGCGCGACTGGAACGAGTTCGAAACCCTGATAAAGATGTACTTGAAGGCCGAAAACTCGACCTTAACCCCCCAGGGCCTGATGGCATTTGTGCCCGACTTCTTCTCGGTAGGTACGACGGTGCGCAACTTCGAGGGCTCCTACGACGGCGTGCTCCAAGATTTCTGGATCGACGCTCGCGGTGTGTTGGACCAGCAGGGCGAGGTGAAGGTTAGTGGCCGAGTGGTGGGGGTTATGGATATCGCTACCACAACTTTCGAGGTCGATCACCTGAGGTTGAATACCACTACCGCCGAGGCGGGGCAAATATATAGCAACATCACTTCGGCACCTCTGCCAGAGAGCATCGCACGATGGACCGACAAGTTCGAGCGGTTGGCCATCGAGTTGAGTGGTGGTGGCTCGATGAGCCATCAGGACTTCGACTTGGCAGTGGCTACCGACAAGGGCGACCTTGCGGTTGTGGGCTCTGCGCAGGTGATGTCGAAACAAGGCGTGGCCTTCAACGGTGTGATAGATGCTAAACAGGTGGAGCTTGGCCGAGTGCTTGATGTAGAGGGACTTGGCGCAATCTCGGGCCGTGTGGATGGCGAATTGTTGGTGGCCGAGGATTACTTCGATACTCAGGGCTCGGTGGTGGTCGATAGGGTGGCCTACGGAGGTTACGAGTATCGCGACATAAGGCTCGACGGCGGCTATGTGGGCGAGGTGTTAAAGGCTACGCTCACCTCGGCCGATCCCAATATGGCTCTCAACTTGGAGGCCAAGTGTGATATGTCGTGGCTGGTGCCCAACTATTCGTTTGTGTTGGGTGTCGAGAAGGCCGACTTTGCAGCTGTGGGCCTTAGTGGCAGCAACCCTGTGTCGACTCTCTCGTGTAGCATAGAGGCTACGGGTGAGGGTGCTTCGCTCGACGAGTTGGAGGCAAGGGCTATGGTCAATAACCTGCTCTACTACTCGAAGGCCGACACGCTTTCGACCGAGCTGATAAACATCGTGGCAAACAATACTGCCGAGGGCCAACACGCCCTGTCGCTCTACTCGCCGCTGGTGGATTTGGAGTATAGGAGCAAGGCTTCGTATAACAACGTGATAGACTACTTTGGCAAGAGAGTGATTGCCAAACTCCCGCTCGTTAAGAATAAAGCAGAGGGGGAGTCGAAAGATGAGGATGTTGCCGAGCGAGGTTCGTTGGCTATGGCCGAGGACTTCTCGACGCTGATGCTCAATATCAAGAGCGACGAAAGTCTGTTGTCGGTATTTGTGCCCGGTGTGAGTGTGGCTCCGGATAGTTCGTTGAGGATGGAGTTTGCACCCTCGGTGGACGAGTTGCAGATGCAGGTCGATTGTGGCTACTTCGAGATGAGCGACCTGTTTGCCTCGGAGGTTATGATCGACGGAACGGCTGTGGGCAATAGGGTAGAGCTGCGTGCCGAGGCCGAGCAACTGCTCGCACTCGGGGCCAACTTCCCACAATTTGTGGCCTCGGCCGACTGTACGGATGGCGAAAAGATTGGCGCTGCGGTGTCGTTCGACAATAGCGAGAGCAAAATTAGTGCCCACTTGGAGGTTAATGGCTCGGTGGGGCGCGATGCCGAGGGAGCTGTGAAGGCCGAAGCTACGGTCGATGACTCGTGGCTCAGACTTCACGACCAGCTCTGGGAGATTGGTGCCCAAAGGCTCTACTATGTGAAGGATTATGCTGTGATTAAGGACTTTGCGGTGCTGTCGGGCCTGCGTCGCCTCTATGTCGATGGCGAGATTGGCAGCCGCAAGGACCAATCGTTGAAGGTGGAGCTCTACGACCTACCGCTGGGCGAAATCGTGGGGCTGCTGGCCGATATGGAGAGTGTTTCGTGCAGGGCCGACGGAGAGCTGATGCTTAGTGCCGCAACCTCCAACCCCTTCGGAAATGGCCGCATAGACCTTACGGATATCAACTTCAATGGCGTGGATGTCGAGCCCCTCTATCTGAATGTTGGCAAGGTGCAGGCTGCCAATGTGGTGGCCCTCGGCTTGGTCAATAGAGATAGGCGCTCGTCGTTGGCAAACGTGTCGTATAACCTGAAAAACAAAGAGTTCGATGCCTCGGTGACCATCAACGAGATAGAACTCTCGCTGGCCGATGCTCTGCTGGGCGACGTGGTTAGCGGAGTAGAGGGAATGGCTGCCGTAGACCTTGACGTGGTGGGCGGTGGTGAGCGCAAACTAACCATCGACGGACGTGTGGGTGTGGAGAGTTTGAAGGCCAAGGTGGGCTTTACCGGTGTGGAGTACCAGAGCGCACCCTTCGAGCTGAACTTTGTGAACAACCGAGGAGAGCTTGCCGATGTGGTGCTGAGAGATGGAGAGAATAATACCGCACTGCTCAACGGATTTGTGGATATGTCGGAAGGCGAGTTGGCCTATGGGTTGCACCTTATGCCCAACAATCTGATGGTTATAGACCTTTCGGCCGAGGCTCAAAGTCCCTTCTATGGCAATGTCTACGCTTCGGGTGCTGTGTCGCTCAATTCGGTGGGCAATGCCACAAATATCGAGGCGGTGCTGAGTACGGGCGACGGGTCGGTATTCTGCCTGCCTTTGCAGGGTAATAGCGACTTTGCAGGTGCCGACTTCGTGCAGTTTGTCTCGGCCGCCGAGCAGAATGCCCAAGACGAAAACGATATTGTGGCTACTCGCAAGATGCAGTTCGAGGGCAAGAGCCGCAAGGTGAGTGTGCCCAAGAATACCAACATCGACGCTCAGCTGAGGGTTGGCACCAACACCGAGCTGAGGCTGATTGTGGACCAAGCTACGGACAACGTGCTGGTGGCTCGTGGCGAGGCCGATATGAACATCACGCTCGACTCGCGCAAAGAGGGCGTGGAGATCAGGGGCGACTACCAGATTGCCGAGGGAGTCTATAACTTTAACTTCCAGAACATTATCTCCAAGCAGTTCGACATCAACCAGGGCAGCTACATCCGTTGGAACGGTAGCCCGCTGGATGCAACGCTCGATGTGGCAGCCACCTACAAGCTCAAAACATCGCTTGCACCTCTGTTGGGCAACGAGGTGGGCTCGGCTCGCTCGTCTACCCCTGTGGAGTGTATAGTAAATCTGGGCGGCAAACTCTCGGCCATCGACCTGAGCTTCGATATAAACGTGCCCACGGCTAATGCCGAGTATCAGAGTATTCTGTCGAGCTACTTCTCGTCGCAGGAGATGATGGCTACTCAGTTTGTCTACCTGCTGGCTTTGGGTAGTTTCTACTCCGATTCGAGCTCATCGACTCAGGGCACAAGCCCGACTACGGCTGGTACGGCCATTGGTTTGGACTTCTTGGCAACCCAGGTGAGCAAGCTGATGTCGAACGACTCTTACAAGTTTAAGCTGAAATACAACGCCATAGACGACACCTCGTCGAGCTATGGTGTAGACTTCCAGACCGAGATTATCGACGACAGGCTGTTGCTCGAATTGGAGGCCAATGTTGATACGGGCACCTACTACCAGACCATCAACCCCGACCAGAGTCAGCTCAGCGGTGGTGGCTCGCTTACGCTGCTGCTCGACAAGGCGGGCGACTTTATCCTGAAAGGATTTTCGCGCACCATCGACCGTTTCGACGAGAACCAAGGTTTGCAGGAGAATGGTGTGGGCCTCTACTACCGCCGCAGTTTCGACAAGTTTAGCGACCTGTGGCACAAAAAAGCCAAAAAAGCAGAGAGCAATAGCGAAAAAAGCACTACCTTTGCAAATCCCTCGGAGCAGGGGACTGACACGGACAAAAATAAATAAGAAATAAAACGATTTAGCACTATGATTACACTACTTCAAACCGTGGCCGCAGCCGAGACGGCCAAGACAATGGGATTTGGCGAACTCTTTTTGGCAGGTGGATGGCTCATGTGGCCCTTGCTGTTGCTGGGCGGCGTGGCAATCTTCATCTTCGTAGAGCGCTTTGTGGCAATCCGCAAGGCCTCGAAGATCGACGCCAACTTTATGAACCGCCTGAGGGATATGATTTGCGACGGCAAGATTGAGGCCGCTCTGAGGCTCTGCAAAAAGACCGACACCCCAATTGCCCGTATGATGGAGAAGGGTATTAGCCGTATTGGCCGTCCTATGGGCGACATCCAGACCTCTATCGAGAACGAGGCCAACCTCGAAGTGTCGAAACTCGAAGATGGCCTTCCCTTCTTGGCAACCATCGCCGGTGGTGCTCCTATGCTCGGTTTCTTGGGTACCGTACTCGGTATGGTTAAGGCCTTTATGCAGATGAGCCAGGCTGGTGGTGTGGTAGATATGAGCGCACTTTCGGGCGGTATGTATGTGGCAATGATTACCACCATCGCAGGTCTGATTGTGGGTGTTCCTGCCTACTTTGGCTACAACTACCTGGTGGCACGCATCGAGAAGCTCGTATTCCAGATGGAGGCCAACTCGATTGCCTTTATGGATATTCTGAATCAACCCGCAGAGAAAAAATAGGTGAATTATGGCTATTAAACACGGAAGCAAAATTGCCAAAGAGGGCAGTGGCTCGGCGCAAACCGACCTGATGTTTCTGCTCTTGATGTTTATGTTGATGGCCACCACCCTCATCAACCCCAATGCGCTGAAATTGACGTTGCCCAAGAGCTCCAATCAGCTCAAAGAGCACCCCGTAACTACGGTGAGCATCTCGAAGGATTTGCAGTTCTACCTCGACAACGAGCGCATACCCTTCGGTCAGCTGGAAGCTGCGTTGAACGCAAAATTGGCCGACGATGAGGCTCCCACCGTGTCGCTTCACTGCGACGAGGGAGTGCCTATCGGCGAGGTGGTGAAGGTGATGAATATCGCCAACAATAACAAATACCGACTAATTCTGGCCACGCAACCCGAATAACGGGCAGCGGTGAGGTGAGATAAACAACCCAAAGATGAACAACCCAATCGGAAATAACAACAACGGCATGGGTAACGCCCTGGGAGCAATTTTTGTTGCTCTCTATGCGCTGTTGTTTGTGGGGTTGTTTGTGTGGGGCTCGATTGCTATCGAGTCGGAGGAGGTGCAGGCGGGTATGCTTGTTGATTTTGGTACTTTGCCCGATAGTGGTCAGGGGGCTATGGATACCGCCCTGGCCGACGACTATGTGGTCGAAAAACCACAAGATGTGCCTAAGACCGAGCCCGTTGAAACTCAGGATGTTGAGCCTGAGGCCCCCGAGGTGGAGGAGGGTAACATCGTAACCGACACCAAGGCCGAGGAGAAGGAACAGGTGGATAGCGAGCCCAAAGAGCCCGAAGAGGAGATCAAACCCCGCGAGGTGAACCGCCGTGCACTCTTCCCCGGCAACAAGCCCGACTCGCCCTCGCCTTCGCAGGGTGTTACGGACAAGGCCGAGGGAAATCAGGGCTACATTGGTGGTACCGAGGCCGACAACTACGAAGGTACGGGTGGCGAAGGTGGCTTCGAGCCCGACTGGAACTTGGAGGGCCGCCGTCCTCGCAACAAATTCCCACGTCCACCATATTCCGACGATGAACAAGGTATTGTTGTGGTAGAGATATGGGTAAATGGCGCGGGAGATGTGATTGGCGCATCCTACCAAGCCAAAGGCTCGACCGTGTCGGCCAAATCGCGCCTTGTTGCCGAGGCTATCAAGGCAGCCAAAGGCGTTAAGTTCGACGAGAGCGAACAAGATATTCAGGTGGGTACTATTACCTACAACTTCCGACTAAATACCGATAAGAAAATACGCCGATAAACGATGCGCAAAATCTTGATTTGCATACTCTTGGCTGTTGGAATGTGTGGCTTTGTATGCCCATCGAAAGCAATGGCCCAGGCCTCGGCTCAGCAGTCGGGGGCTCGTATGTCGTTCGAGGTTGTGAGCCACGACTTTGGAGAGTTTGTTAAAGGTGGAAAAAGCAAAACCTTCGCCTTTGAGTTTACCAACACGGGCGATGCTCCTCTGGTGCTCGTGAGGGCCAAGAGTTCGTGTCGCTGCATAGAGGTCGAGCTGCCCAAACGCCCCATAGCCCCGGGTGGTAAGGGCCAAGTGGTGGTGCGCTATGTGCCCAAAGATGCGGGCGTATTTAATAAAGGTGTCGAAATCTTTGCCAACATTCCCGGCGGCTCGCTCACCCTTTTCGTAAAGGGCAACGTGCAATAAACGTCGACCGTCGACCGTCAACCGTCAACCGTCTAACCGTCTAACCGTCTAACCGACATAGGTCAGTAAAGTTATTAAACTTTAAGGTCATTAAGGCCATTAAGGTCCTTAATAATTTTCAATTTTCAATTTTCAATTTCAATTCTCCTTTGCGTTTGGTACCCAGAAGATTACCACTACCAAACCCACAAGGCCCAAGCAACCCACTACAATCTTTATGGCCAGAGGCTTAATCAAAAGCAGGGCCGAGAGTGCCACCATCGTTGCCATCAGCAGACATACGCCCACCTTGGTACGTCGGGTCATACCCCCACGACGCTGGTAGTTGCGTATGCGTTCGCCCATGGGCGAGTCGAGCAACCATTGTTGCAGGCGGGGCGACGAGCGGTAGAAAAACCACGAGGCTGCCAGCACCAGCGGGGTGGTGGGCAGGCCCGGAACAACTACGCCTATGGCTCCTGCTGCGACGCACAGAATGCCGAGGGTTATGTAGAGCGCTCTCTTCATTGGTGGTTTTGGGTGTTTGTTGCGGGGCCAAAGATATAACATTTGCTCACAAAAAAGAGCTATTTGGGCCTCGGTGGGCTAAAAATGTTGCAAATGTTGGCTTTTGTAAGAAAAAAATGTTATATTTGTGATTACAATAACAGTGACGCTACGGCGTACTGATGGCTAAGATTATATCAACAAACTATAAAACTACCTTAAAACAACAAAAACTATGGCAAGAGAACTTAAAATCAGGGATTTAACTTTGCGTGACGGCCAACAGTCGGCTTTCGCAACTCGTCTGAACCAGAATCAGGTAGAGCGCGTGCTGCCCTACTACAAAGATGCAGCCTTCTATGCTATGGAGGTATGGGGTGGTGCAGTGCCCGACTCGGTAATGCGTTTTTTGGGCGAGAACCCCTGGCACCGTTTGGAGAGTATCAAAAAGGCAGTAGGCGATGTGTCCTATCTGACCGCCTTGTCGCGTGGCCGTAACTTGTTCGGCTATGCTCCCTATGGCGACGACGTAATCGAAGGCTTCTCGCGCAACGCTATCGAGAGCGGTCTGGGCATTATGCGTATCTTCGACGCTCTGAACGACGTGGACAATGTTAAATCGACCATCAAGTATATCAAAAAGTATGGCGGTATTGCCGACTGCGCAGTGTGCTACACCGTAGACCCCAAATACCCCAAACTCTCGTTCTTCGACAAGCTCAAAGGCAAAAAGAACCCCGCGCCCGTATTCACCGACGCATACTTTGTGGGCAAAGCCAAAGAGTTGGCAGCTCTGGGTGCCGATATGATTACCATCAAGGATATGAGTGGTCTTATTCCTCCCAAGCGTGTCTACAACCTGATTAAGCAGATTAAAGAGAATGTGTCGATTCCCGTAGACTTCCACACCCACTGTACCCCCGGCTACGGCTTGGCATCGGTGGTTGCAGCTATTGCTGCCGGTGTTGATATCGTAGATACCAACATCTGGAACTTTGCAGGTGGCCCCGCTGCTCCCGCATTGGAGTTGGTCTACATCTTCTGCGGCAAGATGGATGTTAAGCTGGGCGTAAATATGGAGGCTGTGGCTAAAATTAACGCCGAGTTGCTCGGTATCCGCAAGGAGTTGGAGGCTTTCGACGCTGTAAAACAGTTCCCCAAACCCTTCAATCCTCTGACCGACACTCTGCCCGCCGAGATTGAGGCCGAGTTCGACCGCGCAGTGAAGGCTGCTTATGCAGTGGACGAGGAGACTTTGGTGGATGCTTGCCACAAGATCGAGGCCCACTTTGGCTTCCCCAAACCCAACGAGCTGGTTCAGAAAGCCGAGATTCCCGGTGGTATGTATACCAACATGGTGGCTCAGCTGAAAGGCCTCAAAAGCGAGCACCTCTTGGAGCCAGCAATGAAGCTCACCCCCTCGGTACGTTTGGATGCAGGTCTGCCTCCTCTGGTAACTCCTACCAGCCAGATTGTTGGCTCGCAGGCAGTTAGCTGTGCTATTGCATTGGAGAAAGGCAAAGATAAATATGCTACCACTTCGACTCAGTTTGTGAACTTGGTTAAGGGTGAGTATGGTCGTACTCCTGTGGAGATTAACCCCGACTTCCGCTTGAAGATTGCAGGCACTCGCGAGCCTATTCCTTACGACACCTCGAAGAACCAGCGTCAGCCTAACCCCGTATTGGAGGATTGCGGTGGCGTGAAACTCGCCGAGAACGAGAAAGAGGAGTTGTTGCTCGAATTGTTCCCCGCAGTGGCCAAGGACTACCTGACCAAGGTTAAACGCGAGCGCTATGCAGCAACCAAACCCGCCGAGGCACCCAAAGCCGAGGAGAAGAAAGCTGAGGCACAGCCCGCAGCCGAGGTTACCGGCAAGAAGGTGTTGGCACCTCTGCCCGGCAAGGTTGTAGAGATTTGTGTTAAGGTTGGCGACGTCATCAAGGCTGGTCAGAAAGTGGCAGTTTTGGAGGCTATGAAGATGGAGAACGACATTCCTTCGGAGCACGCAGGCGTGGTTAAGGCTATCTTGGTAGCCGAGGGCGACACCTTGCAGGAGGGCCAGGCAATGTTGGTTGTCGAGGAGGCCAAAGCCGAGGTTAAACCCGTTGAGGCAAAGGCTCCCGTAGCAGGTAAGAAAGTTGCTGCACCCCTGCCAGGCAAAGTTTTGGAGGTGTGCGTTAAGGTTGGCGACGCTGTGAAGGCTGGTCAGAAGGTGGCCGTCTTGGAGGCAATGAAGATGGAGAACGATATTCCTTCGGAGCACTCGGGTGTGGTGAAAGATATCGTTGTGGCCGAGGGCGATAACTTGCAGGAGGGCCAGACTATCCTCATTGTTGAGTAGAACGGTCGGGTGGCGTGGCTACCCCGAATAATAAATGCGACAGTGCGGCTTGCCGAAGGGTGGGCCGCACTTGTGGCAAGCGGATGAGAAAGAGTTTAATTCATTAAAAATAACATTACTAAACCAGAGAGATGAAAGAACAGGTTCTTGTTAGTGGCGGTGCCGGCTACATTGGCTCACACACCGCAGTAGCGCTGATCGAGGCAGGCTACGATGTTGTCATCATCGACAACTTTTCTAATTCCGATATGGGCGCTGTTGAGGGCGTGAGGAAGATTACGGGCGTTGAGGTACCCTTTGAGCAGGTAGACTGCTGCGACAAGGAGGCTCTGCGTGCGGTGTTTAAGAAATACCCCTTCAAGTCGGTTATCCACTTTGCGGCCTATAAGGCTGTGGGCGAGAGCGTTGCCGATCCTCTGAAATACTACTCGAACAACCTCAATTCGTTTGTGAACATCCTCGAACTGATGAAAGAGGAGGGCCGCAACAATGTGCTCTTCTCGTCGTCGGCAACCGTTTATGGCGAGCCTGTTGAGCTGCCCGTAACCGAGCTTACTCCCCGCCAGCCCGCCACCTCGCCCTATGGCAATACCAAGCAGATGTGCGAGGATATTCTGCGCGACACCGCAGCTGCCTACGAGGGTATTAAGGGTATCGCACTGCGTTACTTCAACCCCATTGGTGCCCACCCATCGGCACTGATTGGCGAGCTGCCCCGTGGTGTGCCCAACAACTTGGTGCCCTTCATTACCCAGACCGCAGCAGGCGTGAGGGAGTGCCTGAGCATCTTTGGCGACGACTATAATACCCCCGATGGTACCTGCATCCGCGACTATATCGATGTTGTAGACTTGGCTGGTGCCCACGTTGCAGCCATCGCTCGTCTGGTCGAGGGCAAGAACAAAGAGAACTACGAGATCTTCAACGTAGGTACCGGCAATGGTACTTCGGTTATGGAGCTCGTGACTGCTTTTGAGCGCGTTAATGAGCTGAAACTCAACTATAAGATTGTTGGCCGCCGTAGTGGTGATGTGGAGTCGGTTTGGGCCGACACTGCGCTGGCTAACAACGAGCTTGGCTGGAAGGCTGTCCGCTCGACCGACGAGACTTTGCAGTCGGCCTGGGCTTGGGAGAAGAAAGTCAGGGGCTTGTAGAATTCAAAATTCAAAATTATTTAGGGGCTTTAAGGTCGTTAAGGACTTTAAGGCCCCTAATTTTTTTGTCTAACGTCTAACGTCGATAGACCTAAGTCTTTAAGGGCTTTATGGTAATTAGATAATTTTCAATTTTCCATTTTCAATTTTCCATTCTCCCTAAAAATCTTCCTCTGGGGTGTAGGTTGTGGGGTCGAAGAAACTCTCGTCGAAGCCCACCAGGTAGACCTGCTCGGTGGCACGCGAAATGGCCGTGTAGAGCCAGCGCAAAAACTCCTTGTTCATACGCTCCTCGCCAAACAACAAGCGGTCGATAAACACCGCACTCCACTGACCACCCTGCGCCTTGTGGCACGTTACGGCATAGGCAAACTTGATCTGCATGGCGTTGTAGAAGGCATCCTCGCGCACCTCGCGGTAGCGTTTGGCCTTGCCCTTGATGTCGGCATACTCCTCGGCCTCGATGGCAAAGAATAGCTCTTTCTGCTGGTCGCGGGTGAGCGACGGGGTGTTCGACATAAGCGTATCGAGCAGCACTTGGCACTCGACCTCGTAGTCGTCGTAGTCGGGGAAGCGCAGCGTGGCCTCGGCAAAGCGGAAGCCGTAGCGCTCGTTGAAACGACGTATGCGACGCAGTTGGGCCACATCGCCATTGGCAATAAAGTCGGCCTTGCTATCCTCGTCGCGCTCGGTGTAGTGGTAGTTGTTCTTGACCACCATAACCATATCGCCCGAGTCGATCTCCTCCTCGGCATAGAGCACACGGGCACGAATGCCACCGTTGAAGTGGGCTGCACGCTTGTTGGAGCGGGTGATGACTATCACCTCGTCTTTGCCGTAGCGCGAGTAGCACTCTTCGAGCGTTTCGAGAAAACTGCGGCCACTGAGTGCCTTGAAGTCGGGGTAGCTCATATCGAACAGCGGAGTCTCCCAAATGCGGTTCTCGATCATACAGCGCACCATGGTTGCGTTGAACAGAATACCGCTCTGCTCCTCTTGGCGCACCACCTCGTCGAGGGTGTTGTAGCTCACAGGGCCGTAGACCGAGAGTTTTTGCGGATCGAGGGCGGGGGAGAGGTCGTGTCCTACGGGTGGCAGCTGGGCCGAGTCGCCCACAAACATTATGCGGCAACGCTGACCGCTACGCACATACTCAAACAGGTCGTCGAGTAGCGAGCCCGAGCCGAAGATGCTACCCTCCTCGGAGTAGTCGGCAATCATCGAGGCCTCGTCGATGATAAATACGGCATCTTTCTCGCGGTTTTGGTTTAGGTCGAACTTCGATTCGTAGCTTGCCGAGGTGCGCTCGCGGTAAATTCGCTTGTGTATGGTGTGTGCGCTGAGTCCGGGGGTGTGTTGAGCGAGCACTTTTGCGGCTCGGCCTGTGGGGGCGAGTAGTATGGGCTTGATTTTAAGCTCTTTAAGCGTGGCTACACAAGCCGCAATGAGGGTTGTTTTGCCCGTGCCGGCATAGCCGTTGAGAATGAAAATCCGCTCGAAATCGTCGTCGGAAATCCACTCGGCAAAAGATTCGATAATTTTTTTTTGCCCCAAAGTTGGTGTAAACGCAAATTTGTTGTAAATTTGGGTCGCAATGTGCTCGTTAAGCATATTCAGTTGTTTTTTACGCTACAAACTTAACATTAAAAATAGAAATGAAAAAGACCCTTATTCAAATTGTTCTTGCAATCGTAATGGTTGCTCTGGCCTATGTGCTCTACGACAGCATTATGACCCCTGTTCGTTTCGACAAAACTACCGAGGCCCGCAAAGCAGCAGTTATTGAGCGTATCATCGACATCCGTTCGGCTCAGCGTGGTTACAAACAGGTACACGGTGTCTACACCGGCTCGTTCGACACCCTTATCAACTTCGTTCTTACTGCCGAGATGGAGTTCGAGCGCCAGTTGGTTTCGAACGACGACTCGGTTGGTTTGGCTCGTCTGAAAAAACTCCGCAAGAAAAATATCGAGAAATTTACCGTTAAGGCTATCGATACCGTATTTGGTGCCAAAAAACTCACCCCCGAGCAGATCGAGCAGTTGCGCTACATCCCCTACTCGGCTCAGGCTAACGGCGGTGTGCCCGTTGAGTTTATTATGGGTGCCGGCGAGGTAGAGGTTGGTAACGTGAAAGTTCCCGTGTTCGAGGCTAAGGCTCCCTACAAAACCTTCCTCCTCGACCTCGAAGAGCAGTTGCTCGTAAACCTGATCGATGAGCAGAAAAACGTGCTCTACAACTACCCCGGTGTTAAAGTGGGTGATTTGAACCAGGCAACCAACGATGCTGGTAACTGGGAGTAATCGTTCGCCTTACGACCACAATGTTAAATTGTCCATTCGGCTTAGGCAGGATGGACAATTTTTCTCTGTGGAGGAGGCTTTGGCTCAAACGGTTGAGCAGGGCGCGACTGTCGAGGTGATGGTCGATGGGGCGGTGTGTGTCCCCTTCCCCCGCAAAGAGGCCGACCGCATAGATCTGCGTGCGCTGCTGAGCGATGCGGGTGTGCCCGTAGCCGAGGGCGATGGGGTGGTGGTGAGCCACTCGGAGAGCCCTGTGGCCTATGCAATATGGGTGGAGAAAGATGCCTACGAAAGGCTTACAGAGTGGGCCGAGAGGAGTGGGGCGACCTTGACGTTTGCCACTCCTCTGTCGGGCGTTGTGGCCAGGGCTGTCGTGGGCAGTAAGCACGACAAATGTGTGGTGCTTAGCCGCTCGAATGGGACGCTCTATGTGGCCCACACGAACGAGCATAAACTCCTCTTTGCCGAGGCTCTGCCCGTAGCGGCGGAGGGATTCGACGAGGTGCTTTATGCAATGGCGGTGCTCAATGGCGACTTCGACCTGCGCAGGGCCGACATTATAATAATAGGTATGGGGGGCAAGGAACTCTACAAAGTGCTCCGTCGCCACTTCCGCAGGTGTAAGTGCGAATAAAGAAAGATTGAAATATGCGAATAGTAAGCGGAAAATATCGTGGTAGGGTGATTACGCCCCCACGCAACCTGAGGGCGAGGCCCACGACCGATTTTGCCAAAGAGAATTTGTTTAATGTGCTGGGCAATCTGGTCGATTTCGAGGAGATAGATGTGCTCGATTTGTTTTCGGGCACGGGCTCTATCAGCTATGAGTTCTGCTCGCGTGGTGCAAGGAGCGTTACGAGTGTGGAGGTCAATTCGGTGCATAACGCCTTTATCCGCAAGATGGCCAAGGAGCTTGGATTTGCCAATTTGTATGCCACCCACGCCAATGTATTTTTGTATTTGAAGAGCTGCTCGAAACAGTTTGATGTGATTTTTTCGGATGCTCCTTATGATTTGGAGGGCAGCGAGGAGGTTATCGAGCTGGTGCTGGGCCGTGATTTGCTCAGGGAAGACGGATTTTTGGTCTTTGAGCACTCGAAAGACAAAAATTTTTCTGAACACCCTAATTTTTGGCAATCAAGAAGTTACGGAAGTGTTCAATTTAGTTTCTTCAAAAAAGTATAATTTTTTTGCAAAAACGCTTGCGGAATCAAAAATTAGTACTACTTTTGTACCGCAATCGAAAAGCACGGTGTGGTAGTTCAGCTGGTTAGAATGCCTGCCTGTCACGCAGGAGGTCGCGGGTTCGAGTCCCGTCCATACCGCAAAACAAGAACGGATACCTTTTAGGTATCCGTTTTGTTTTTATGTATAGTATTGGTGTCGAACCCGCGACCGACATACTCCCCTACGAAAGGGGAGTGGCCCGAAGGGCCGAGGGGTGGTCGAATTTGGCTCGTCGTCCTCGACGAGCAGGGATTTAGGGGGAATGTAAAAATGAATCGCGGAAAAATACTCACGCTTTGCGTGAGTTCGTGTCCCGTCCATACCGCAGAAAGGAAGTCGAAAGACGTCCTTTTTTGTTTTTATGCGGTGCTTAGAACCCGCGACCTTCGAAGTATTTCCTTGCTGCAAGGAGCGCGTAATACATCTTTTTTTGTGTTTTTTTCTAAAATAATCGATTTTTCTCTTGACTCGTCCCCAAGGTCATATATTAACTTTGCGCTTGCTAGCAGATAAATCGTACGACTATGAGTAACAAAACAAAGTTAAAAATCGGAGAGTTCTCGAAGATGATGCAGGTAACGGTAAAGACCTTGCGCTACTACGAGCAGAAAGGTTTGCTCCTGCCCGACGAGGTGGATGAGTGGACAGGGTATCGCTATTACAGCATTGCGCAGATGCAGCGACTTGGCACCATTCGCGGACTTCAACGCCAGGGTTTCACACTCGAAGAGATCAAGGAATTGTTGGAGGACGGAGCGCATATACCAAGTATAGAGCAACTGACTCGGAAAATTGAGGAGACAGAGCGGCAACTGCAACTGCTGATGGAGCGCCGAGCTCAACTGCTCAAATGGATGGACTCTCACAAACAAATTAACAAAATGGAAAAATTTAGTATTCAATCTTTGCCCGAGATTATTGTGGCAAGTCATCGAGAGGTTATTTCGGATTATAGCGCATTGGGACTGCTGTGTGTGAATAAGATTGGTCCCGAGATGCAGCGCCTTGGTTGCAAATGTCCCGCTCCAGGCTATTGTTTCACCGTTGAGCACAACAAGGAGTACCGCCCCACCGACATCGATATCGAGTATTGCGAGCAGGTGGAGGAGATGGGCACCGATAGCGAGATTATACAGTTCAAGCGCTTGCCCGCTGTGGCCAAGGCACTTTGTATGAAACACTTTGGCCCTTATGAGCGCTTCCACGAGTCGTTCACCGAGGCTTTTGCCTATATGGAGGAGAAGGGTTATAAGGTTGCGGGAGCACTCCGCACTTGCTACATCGACGGTGTTTGGAATCAAGATGACCCCGAGCAGTGGCTGTCGGTTGTTCAGATCCCCATCGAGTAACGACCTTAGTTCTCCCCAATAGCGCCCCAAGCGCCAGAGCGCTCCCCAACCTCGCGGGTATTAAAAATAATACCTGCGTGTTTTATACACACGCCCCCGGCCTTCGGCCACCCCCTCTAACTTAGAGGGGGATGTGCGCGAGGACGCGCACGCAATTTCGACCACCCCTCCCGACCTCCCCTTTAATCCTCCTTCGGAGGCTTGTCCTCCTACTTGCAGGGCATAGTCTGCAAGCAGCCTCTGCGCCCGCTTCGGGCGTCGGTTCGTAGGGGAGGAGAACTTAAAGGGGGAGTTGGATAAAAACTCTCCCCCTAAGTTAGGGGGAGTACCCGAAGGGGGAGGGAGTGTGTCTAACAACGAATTGAAAATGGAAAGTTATGGTGCGCCTATTGTTGGGTGCATCATTTTTATATTCCTCCCCTAAAACTTGTCGGGAATGAAATTTTTTTAGGTAACGTAGTTACCTAAATGTTGATGCGGTGAAAATTTGTGTAAATTATATTTGTCTAAATGTAAAAAATACTTTACATTTGTAGTGGCAATGGGGGCGAAAGAGGTGGTGGCCACGCCTCGAAGTGGCTCCCCAAAGCCGAAAAAGACCAACAAACTAAAACAACACAACCATGAAAACACTACTTTTCCCACACAGCTTTCAGAAGGTAGGGTGGGTGATTCTTTCGATTGCACTGCTTGTCGATGTCTATGTGATGATTGGCTGGTGGGGCAATGACAGCATTATGGAGTTTTTTACGATTTCGGGCGATGTTACCCCCTCGGCCGTAATATCGCGTTATGGCGGTTACATCATCAACAATATAGCCATCATTGCTACAATTGTGGGTGCTCTGTTGGTGACCTGCTCGCGCGAGAAGGTCGAGGATGAGATGATTACGGCCATTAGGCATAACTCGTTGCTGGTGGCACTCTATGTCAATTATGGATTGATGATATTGGCAGCCTTGGTGTTCTACGACCTCGATTTCTTGACCGTAATGATCTATGGGATGTTCTCCATACTGCTGATTTTCCTCGTTGTTTTGCGCTACAAGTTGTGGAAGGCAAGGAAAGGGGGCGCCGATGAATAACAAGATTCGCATAGCCCGTGCCGAGGCCCGTCTGACTCAACAGCAACTGGCCGAAGCAGCAGGAGTTAGTCGCCAGACTATCAACGCAATCGAGAGTGGTAAGTTTGTTCCCTCGACCGTGTTGGCGCTCAAAATGGCCCGCATCTTTGGCAAATCCGTGGAGGAGATTTTCTCGCTCGACGACGAAGATTAGTCGCCTCTGCCCATTTGCGGCCCAAAACAAAAGCGGTTGCCCACGATGTAGGTGGACAACCGCTTTATATATTATAATAGGTATGTCGGCCGTTTAGTAGCCCAGAATTCGCATCATCGAGCGGTAGCTCTGCTCCTTGGCAAACAGTCGGGTGTAGTACTCGCCCGTCTCCTTGTCGATGTCGATGAGGATGTGTTTGGGAGCAGGGGTGAGGCAGTGCTGAATACCGCCAAAGCCGCCCACCGACTCCTGGTAAGCGCCCGTGTGGAAGAAGCCTACATACAAGGGCTCATTCTCCTCCAACTTGGGCAGGAAGACCGCATTGGAGTGCGACTCGCCACTATAAAAGTCCTCGCTATCGCAAGTCAGACCGCCCAAAAATACGCGCTGATACTCCTTATCCCAGTGGTTGATGGCCAGCAGAGGATAGCGCTGGTCGATACCCCAGATGTCGGGCAGGGTGGTCATAAACGAGCTGTCGATCATATACCACCTCTCGCGGTCGTTCTGCTGCTTTTGGTTGAGCACCGAGAAGAGGGTTGCGCCACTCTCGCCCACGGTAAACGAGCCGAACTCGGTGAAGATATTTGGCTCCTCTACACCGTTCAGATTACAGTTGCTCTTGATCTGTGCAACGATCTCTTCGGCCATATATTCGTAGTCGTAATCGAAGTTAAGCGAGTTCTTGATGGGGAATCCGCCTCCGATATTCAGACTGTCCAACTCGGGACAAATCTTCTTCAATTCGCAGTAAACCTGAATACATTTGTTCAACTCGTTCCAATAGTATGCCGTATCCTTCATACCTGTATTGATGAAGAAGTGGAGCATTTTGAGTTTGAGTTTTTTGTTGGTTTTGATGCGCTTTTTGTAGAACTCCACGATGTCGTTGTAGCGGATACCGAGCCTCGAAGTGTAGAAATCGAACTTGGGTTCTTCCTCTGCTGCGATGCGAATGCCCAGCTTGCAGGGCTTCTCCAAGAGGTGTTCGAGCTGATCCAACTCCTCTTTGTTGTCGAGTACGGGGATGGTGTTCTCGAAGCCGCTGTTGATCAGTCCTGCGATGTTTTCGACGTAGAGCTGACGCTTGAAACCGTTGCAAACCACAAACATATCCTTATTTATGAGGCCCTGTTCGTATAGTGCGTTGATGATATAGATGTCGTAGGCCGACGATGTTTCGAGATAGATGTCGTTCTTCAAAGCCTCTTCGAGCACAAACGAGAAGTGTGAGCTCTTGGTGCAGTAGCAGTAGTTGTATGAGCCTTTGTAGTCCACCTTTGCCATAGCCACATTAAAGAGCCTCTTGGCCCTCTGGATTTGCGACGAAATCTTGGGCAGGTAGGTGATTTTCAGTGGTGTGCCATACTGCTTTATGATATCCATCAGTGGCACATTGTGGAAGTGGAGTTCGTTGTCTTCGACCGAAAATTCGGCTTGTGGCCAATCGTAAGTTTGTTCGATCAGGTCGGTGTACTTGTTCTTCATTTTTACGATAAGTTAAATAAAAAACCAATCGGGCTCGTTTACTTCGGCCAAAATTTTTGTAAGTAGCCGAGTTACTTTTCCCGAAAATTCACAATACAAAGCAACTAATTATTTTTCAGACTACCAACACTTAGGCCAAAAAACATACCTTTTGGCAGAAAAACTGACTTTTTGTCAGTTGTTTTACAAAATTTTAGTACCTTTGGGGACTATTTTAGACCCTTTTAGCGTTATAACAAGAAAAACCATACAGATATGATTGTCAAGATTAGTGCGATTATCGAGGCCTATCTCCAACGCGAGAACCGCCTTATTATCCCCTCGGTGGGTACTCTGCTCAAACGTAAGGAGAGTGGCGAGATTGTCTTTGTCGAAATGCTCAAAAAGAACGACGGCAAACTTGTGGGCCTTGTGGCCGAGCAGTTTGGTGTTGCGACCGAGGAGGCTGAGGCTATCGTAGAGGGCTACTCGGAGGAGATTGGTCGCCAGATTGCCACCAGCCGTAAGTTTATCATCGACGGCGTGGGTGTGTTGCTGGTGGGCGCAAATGGCGCGCTCGACTTTGCCTTCAACCCCTTTACCCGCACCATTCCCGCTCCCGAATCGGAGCCCAAGAGTGTGGTGGCCGAGCCTAAGGCACCCGTTGCCGAGGCTCCCAAAGCTCCCGTAGCAGAGCAGGTGAAAGCCCCCGCCACCGAGCAGGTGAAAACTCCTGCTGTGGAGGAGGTGAAAGCCCCCGCTGCCGAGCAGCCCAAATCGAACGTGATTGAGTTGGATGTTGAGCCTGAGGTGGAAGAGGTAAAAGAGGTTCAGAGGGTGGCAGAGCCTGCAAAACCCGCAGCACCTGTGCGCAAACAGAGTGCACTCTACGAAGATGACGAGGAGGAAGAGCCCGCAGCACCCCGCAAAGTGAATATCCGCAAACCCAAGCCACGCAAAAAGCTCGACCTGATTACCATCATCGCTCTGATTGCTGTTGTGTTGGCACTCTTGTCGCTCGTTTGGGGCTTGATTCCCAGCGACAATGCCCTCGATGTGGATTCGATGGGGCAGTACGAAATGGGTAGCGATTTCGAGCTGGTAGAGGAGTAGCGAAGGCTCCCCCAAATTCAATCACTTAGTCGGCTGAGAGAATGAACATTTTTGAGGTAAAACAACGCTTCGGCATTATCGGCACGAGCGAGGCAATGAACAGAGCTATTGAGATGGCGCTGAAAGTGGCCTCGACCGACTTGTCGGTGCTTATCACCGGCGAGAGCGGTGTGGGTAAGGAGTTCTTTCCGCAGATTATCCACCAGAACAGCCCCCGTAAGCACAACAAATACATAGCCGTAAACTGCGGCGCAATTCCTGAGGGTACTATCGACTCGGAGCTTTTTGGCCACGAGCGCGGCTCGTTTACGGGCGCAACCGAGGCCCGCAAGGGTTACTTTGAGGAGGCCGGAGGAGGTACTATCTTCCTCGACGAGGTGGCCGAGTTGCCCCTCTCCACCCAGGCACGTCTGCTGAGGGTGCTCCAAAGTGGCGAATTTCTGAGGGTTGGTTCGAGCGAGATTCGCAAGACCGACGTGAGGGTGGTGGCCGCAACCAATGTAGACCTCTTGAAGGCCATTGGCGAGGGACGCTTCCGCGAGGATTTGTACTACCGTCTGGCCACTGTGCCCATCAGCGTTCCACCACTCAGGCAGCGCAAAGAAGATATCCACTTGCTCTTCCGCAAGTTTGCCTCCGATGTGGCCGTGAGCTACAAGATGCCCGTAATTTCGCTCGACGAGGGAGCACGCAGGCTTCTGGAAAACTACTATTGGAAGGGCAACATCCGACAACTGAAAAACGTGGCCGAGCAGATTTCGGCCATCGAGGAGGCGAGGGTTATCACCGAGCCTATACTGCGCAAATATCTGCCCGCAACGGGGGCCGATAATACCCCTGTGGTTATGGGTCAGCGCACCGACGACTACTCCGACGAGCGCGAACTGCTCTACAAGGTGCTCTTCGATATGAAACACGACATCCTCGACATTAAGCGTATGCTTATGGAGGTTATGAGTGGCGAATATGGCGGTCAAAACAACCAACCTCAGCCCCAGGGCGGTGGAGATGTTTATGGCCTGCTGCCCTCTCACTCGGCTCCTTATGCCTATGCCGAAGAGCCTCAGGATGCTGTGGGCGAGGAGGTTACCGACGAGCCCGCCAAGCCACTCACCAAAGAGGACGTTCAGCGCGAGGCTATCATCAAGGCTCTGCGCAAGAGTGCCGGTAGGCGCAAAGATGCCGCCAAGGAACTCTTTATGTCGGAGCGAACACTTTACAGAAAAATCAAAGAACTCGGAATAGATGAATTTTAAGCAATTGGTTCGTAGTGCCATCATCACTACACTGCTCTGTGCGGCAACTATGCTTGTCGGCTGTACGGTCAAATACTCCTTCTTGGGTGCGTCGATTCCGCTCGAAGCCAAGACCGTGAGTATCGCCTACTTCCCCAACAATGCACCTATGGTGGCTCCCACGCTTAGCTCGGCGCTTACCGACGGATTGCAGGATAAGTTTGCACGCCAAACCAAACTGCAACTTGTGCCTACGGGTGGCGACCTTGCCTTCGAGGGCGAGATTACCAACTACACCTCCACACCTGCGGCAATTACGGCCAACGAAACGGCTGCAATGAACCGCCTGACCATTACCGTAAAGGTTAAGTTTACCAACATCTACGAGCCTCAGTTCGACTACAATAAGTCGTTCAGCTCGTTTGTGGAGTACGATGCCAACCAACTGCTGCAAGATGTTCAGGACTCGCTCATTACCGACATCGTAGAGCTGTTGGTGCAGGATATCTTTAACGCCGCTGTGGCCAACTGGTAGTGGCCAGAAAAACAACCTACGACAATGGCAAACAACACTTCGATTCTGAAAGAGATGGCCTACGGAAACGCTTGGTTTGCGGGGGCTCATCTGGCAGCCAAGGCACAGGGGCAGAGTGTGGCCGAGAGCTACCTGCTGGGTGTGCGCCTTAGGGAGCGAGCCTTTGGCCGCCGTGTGGTGCTCAAAACCATCTCGGCCGAGGAGTTTGCCCTTGCTGCTAAGACGGCAACAGCCGAGCCCGAAAATGTGGCCGAAAATATGCCCGAAAATACGCCCGAAATAGTGGCCGTAACCGAGCCTGCAATCGAGCCCGAAACTGTGGATACCACGCTGAGCCTGATAGACGATTTTATAGGCAGTGGCGACCACCACCGCATAGTCATCGGCGAGCAGACGGGCGAGGAGTCGATGGCCCATTTTGGGGGCGAAGATGACGACGACGAGGAGTTTGTGAGCGAAGAATTGGCCGAAATATATGCCAAGCAGGGGCTTTTTGACGAGGCAATCGCAATATATAGAAAATTAAGTTTGCAGAATTCGCAAAAAAGTATTTATTTTGCCGAACTTATTGGGCAACTTAATGAAAAGACCGCCCAAGAGGGTGATAAAAACGACAAATAATAATTTAAAAACAGATAACAAAATGTACACTTTTCTTGTAGTATTGATCATTATCGCCAGCATCATTCTTATCTTGTCGGTGTTGGCTCAGAGCCCCAAAAGCGGTATGGCAGCAAACTTTGGCGCATCGAACCAGGTGATGGGTGTTCGCCAGACTGCCAACTTCCTCGAAAAAACCACTTGGTATGTAGCCGTTGCTATCGTAGTGTTGAGCTTGCTCTCGACCGTAGCAATGTCGTCGTACAAGAAGGCATCGATGCCTAAGGGTGACGCAGTGTTGGAGCAGTTGGTTAGCGGCGAGCAGGATGCTGTAATGCCCAACCAGGTAGAGGTTCCCGCAACTGAGGAGGTAGCTGAGTAATTTGGCTCCCACCGCAAGGGGGGCGGGGCGTGTGAGAAACACCAACCGTCGAGGGGATAAATTAAGAGGCGCAGTCCATACGGATTGCGCCTCTTGTTTTGTACCTACCGCCTAAGGCTTGTAGTAGGGAACTATAACTCTTATAACTCTTATATCTCGTATATCTCTTATATCTCCTATAACTCCTATAACTCTTATAAATCTAAGACCTTAGACCTTAGCCCTCTGTCGGTCGCCAGGTGGACACCTACAAACACTCTTCGATGAAGTTTTCGAGCGAATTGTCGGCACTCAGACCTATCTTCTGGCGGAAGCGGTGGCGAAGCATCAAAACACTGCGAGGCGCAATGGCCAACAGCTCGGCAATCTCCTTGTTATCCTGCTTCAAAACGATGAGCATAGAGAGCAACTCCTCGCGACGAGTAATCGAAGGCACCCTCTCGCGCAGGCGGGGCAGAAATTGGGGATAGAGCAGCTCGAAACGCTGGCGGAATTTCGACTCGCCACTCTTTTGAAGCACCGAGGGAGTGAGCGCCTCCAACTCTTGGCGATTCTCTTTGTCGCTCATAATATTGTCGATCTCTTGCGACATAATATCTTTCTCGGCCTCTACCCCCTTAAACACAAAAAAGGCAGTCGAAATT
>JAZLDU010000038.1:0-24493 GCA_045614885.1 Tidjanibacter sp.
TATCGAGGATACCGCTCGCGTGTTGGGCCGTATGTTCGACGGTATCGAGTACCGTGGCTACGAGCAGGAGATTGTAGAGAAATTGGCCGAGTATTCGGGCGTGCCCACTTGGAATGGTCTTACCAACGAGTATCACCCCACCCAGATTTTGGCCGACTTTTTGACTATGAGTGAGCACTGCGACAAACCACTTAGCGAGATGAAGTTCTGCTATTTGGGCGACGCACGCTACAACATGGGCAACTCGCTGATGGTTGGTTGTGCCAAGATGGGTATCGACTTCCGCGCAGCTTGCCCCGCAGGTTACGCACCCGAGCCTTGGCTCGTGGAAGAGTGCCAAAAGATTGCTGCCGAGACCGGTGGTAAGGTTACCATTACTCAGGATGTGGCCGAGGCTGTGAAAGATTGCGACTTCCTCTACACCGACGTATGGGTGTCGATGGGCGAGAGCGACGAGGCTTGGGCCGAGAGGTTGGATGTGATGATGCCCTATCAGGTGAATATGGATGTTATCCGCGCAACCGGCAATCCCGACGTGAAATTCCTCCACTGCCTGCCCGCATTTCACGACCTTAAAACCCGCGTTGGTCGCGAGGTTTATGAGAAGTTCGGAAAGGCCGAATTGGAGGTTACAGACGAGGTCTTCGAGAGCAAGCACTCGATTGTTTTCGATGAGGCCGAAAACCGTATGCACACCATCAAAGCTGTGATGGTTGCAACCCTCGGAAACTAAACATATTAAATCGCTCAATATAAACCTAAGGATGAATAACGACGCAGAGGTTAAAAATGACGTTGCGGAGGTGGAAAATGCTCCCGCACAAAGTGGCCCAAATGTGCCCCAAAATGAGGTGAAAAATGAGTCTGCGAGGGAGGCTGAAAAAGTCCCCCGAAAGCAGCGCAAATTCCCCTCGTGGATAGACCTTTTCGCTCTGACCGGAGTCTTTGTTTTTTCGGCTCTGCTGGGCAGTGTGGTCTTTACTTTGTGTGGCGGTCTTGATGCCACCACCAAGCCCGGTTGGGCGCTCCCGCTTTACTACACAATTCAGATGTTGCCACCTATTATTTTTGTCATTTGGCAGCGTTGCAAATTGGGTAAAAGTTGGGGTATTCACTTCGGGCTGGGTAACCTCAGTGCACCGCTGCTCATGTGGGGCGTGGTGTTGCTGATGGCTTCGAGCGTGGTGATTGAGCCTCTGCTGGCGCTTTTCCCTGCTGAGGACTACAATGCCGTGACCGACTTGGTTGGCAAGGGTGCTTGGTCTATCTTGTCGGTGGTGGTGTGTGCGCCTCTGTTTGAGGAGATGCTGTTCCGCGGGCTCGTTTTTGAGTCGTGCAGAGAGCGTTTTGGAGGGGGTGGCGCAGTGCTCATCTCGGCCTTATTGTTTGGCTTGATTCACGTCGTACCTGTGCAGGTGATTAACGCCTTTGTGGTTGGTATCATTCTGGGCTTCATCTATTTGCGTACACGCTCGCTGGCCAATGTGATACTGCTCCACGCAGTGAACAATGCTTTGGCCTACCTGACTATGGGCTTAGAGGTCAATACCATTAGGGAGTTGATACCCCAAGCGTGGCTCTATTGGGTAATCTATGGTGTGGCAGCGGTGATTTTTGTCCTCTCGATGGTGAAGGTTTTCGCCACCCTCAGGGCCAACAAGGAGTTGGAGTAGGGGCGATTTAAGTGCAAAAAAAGCGGGCTGGCAGATAATAATGCCGGCCCGCTTTGCGTTTTTAACTCTAAAGAGTTATATTTGCGCCCGTAAATGAGAAAAAGTGTAAAAAATATATCCCTTGTGGCGCTGGTGGCCGTGTTGGCTACGGGCTGTGAACTGTTGCACCACGACCGTGTGGTGGCCAAGGTGGATAAGGCACAACTGACTGAATCGGTTGTGAGCGAGGCTACCGAGGGACTTACGGGCGAGGATAGCGTGAAGGTGGCCAATAAGTTTGTGGAGCAGTGGGTGCGCTCGCAGGTGAAGAGCCGCGAGGCTCAGAGGGTGCTCGCATCGTCGTATGACGAGATTGAGAAACTCGTGGAGGAGTATCGCACCTCGCTCGTGAACAACCGCCTCGACCAGCACTACTTGGCAGGCCGTATGGATACGCTCATCACCGACAGTATGGTGCGTCGCTATTTCGATGCCCACCGCTCGGACTTTGTGATGGATAGGGCTGTGGTCAAAGGACGCATAGTTCGCCTGCCCGACAACTATCGCCAATCGGTAAAACTCTTCAACCTTATGGGCTCGAAGAGCGACGAAAAGCAGCAAGATTTCCTCGATCTGTGTGCCAAAAACAACTTCGAGTTGCACACCTTCGACAACTGGGTAGACTTCAACGAGTTTTTGTCCTACCTGCCCGTCAGGCGCGATAAGAATTACGACTATCTGCTCTCGGGTGGCGAGATTAGGCAGATGGCCGACTCGGACAATAAATACTTTATCGAGATAAACGACGTTATCAAGCAGGGCGCCGATGCTCCTTATGAGCGTGTGGCCGACAGGGTGCGTCGCATACTCTTCAATCAGCGTCGTGCCGAGCTGGTGGGCTTCTACAACGACAGCCTCTACAATGCGGCTCTGATAGAGGGCGTTATAACCATTGAAAACATTGAATAACAGATATATGAAACGAATTTATCTACTTTTTGTGGCAGCAGTTGCTACTCTTTCGAGCGTGTGTGCTCAGCAGACCGTTATCGCCGACAAGGTGGTGGCAGTGGTGGGCAATTCGGCAATCTTCTACTCCGACGTTGTCGATTACAGCAAGCAGATTATCTCGCAGCGCAAAGAACAAAACTTTACGACCGATCGTAGCGCCATGAGCGAGGCTTTGGAGGGACTGCTGATGCAGAAACTACTCTACAATCAGGCTCTTATCGACTCGGTGGAGATTAACATCGATGGCGTGGTGGCACAAATCGACAGCCGTGTGGATGCTCTGATTGCCAGGGCCGGCTCTATCGGAGCCTTGGAGGCCGAGTACCACAAACCCATCTACGAGATTAAGGCCGACATGCGCCGATTCGCCGAGGAAGCCGAGTATGCACAGCGCATGCAGGGCACTATTATGAGCAAGGTTACCATCACCCCCGGTGAGGTAGAGCGTTTCTACAACACTCTGCGCAGCGATTTGCTCCCCATCGTTCCCGAGCAGTATGTCTACGCACAGATTACCCGCTTTCCCTCGACAACCACTCAGGCCAAGCAGCGCACCAGAGAACGTCTGCTCGAAATGAGGGAGCGTATCGTTAGCGGCTCGCGCTTCGATATGTTGGCCAGGATGTACTCGATGGACCCCGGCTCGGCATTGCAGGGTGGCGAGATGGACTTTGCAACCCTCGACACTTATGAGCAGCCCTTTGGTGAGGCGTTGGGTAAATTGCAAGAGCCCGGTCAGGTGTCGGGCGTGGTGGAGACCGTCTATGGCTTCCACCTGATTCAGCTTATCGAGAAGAAAGACAACCTCTACAAGTGTCGCCACATATTGTTGCGCCCCTCGTTTACCGACATTGAGTTGGCCGACGATATCAAATTCCTCGACAGTTTGGCTACCGAAATCAAGGAGCAGAAAATTACCTTCGAGGAGGCCGCAAAGGAGCACTCCGACGACAAATACTCCAAACAGAATGGCGGTCTGGTGACCAACCACGAGCTGTTGGAACTCTACGGCGCAAACGACACAAGCTATTCGCGCACAGCCTTCTACAAAGAAGACCTCGGCAAAGACTACAACTTTATGCGTAGTCTGAAACCCGGCGATTTGTCGCAGCCTTTTCAGAGCCAGGATATGAGGGGTAATACTCTCACTAAGTTAATCAAGCTCATCGAGATCATCCCTGCCCACACCGCAGGATTGGCCAACGACTACCTCCAAATCGAAAAACTCGCCCTGCAAGATAAACAGCAGAGGGAGTTTATGAAGTGGCTCGAAAAGAAAATCGCAGCAATGTATGTCCGCATCGACAAAGATATGGACACAAGTGAATTTGAGAACAAGGCGTGGATTAAATAGTGAAAAGAGCAGTTTACATATTTGCGCTTGCTGTGATGTTGCTCGGAGGAGGCCCCGAGGCTATGGCACAAAGCACCTCCAAAAAGCAGACTCAAACCACCGAGCGCAAGCCTATCGATATTAAATCGCGCCGCACAAGGCCTGTGCCCGTGGGCGACTCGACCGGATATGCGCTGGTGGGCGATGTGGTGTTGTACCACAATGGCTCGGTAATCACCTGCGACAGCGTGGTGCGTTACAGCGACCGACAGATGAGTTGCTACGGCAATGTGATCATCAAGAAAGACGACACCTACATCTATGGCGATAGGGCAGAGTATAGCCGCGACGAGGGTAGGGCAAGAGTCTACTCGCCACTGATTAAGGTATACAATGGCAACTCGACGCTCTACACCTACAACCTATTGTTCGACACCGAGAACAATATCGGTGAGTTTTATGGTGGCGGCACCTTCACCAACGGCACCAACCTTATGGAGTCGGAGAAGGGCTACTTCTATGCCGACCTAGACGAAATGGTGGGCGTAGACAATGTGGAGCTGAAAAACGAAACCTATATGCTCAAATCGGACTCGGTGAACTATAACTCCGAGACCGAGGTGGCTCGCTACTTTACCCGCAGTGTTACTTGGAAGGATGGTGGCGAGATTCTTAGCTCCGACGAGGGCGAGTATCACAACAAAGAGGAACGCTACATCTTCCGCTCGAACGCCTATGTGGTGGGTGAAAAGCAGGAGATGTGGGCCGATACGATTGACTATAAGTCGCTTATCGAGTTTATCGAGCTAAAACACAACGGACAAATTCGCGACGAGGAGCACCAGAGCATTATCTTTGGCGACTACGGCAACCACGACAACAAGACGGGCGATACGTTCCTCACCCAGAATCCCTCGTTTATCTCCTATGGCGATGGCGACGGCGACGGAGTGGGCGACACGGTCTATATGCGCTCGGATTCGATGTTTGTGTACTTGGTCGACTCGCTCGGCTACTGCACCCTCACAAGGCCCGACTCGGCAACTCTGGCAGCAGAGTTGGCTGCTAAGGCCAAGCGTATTCGCGACTCGCTCTTGGCCGACAGCTTGGCCAAAGTGAAGATCATCAGGGATGCCTTCTTGGTCGATAGCCTCTCGCTGGTGTGCGACTCGTTGGCACTTGTGGAGCCACAAGATAGCCTCGTATTGCGCCACACCGACAGTTTGCAGATGGTTATCAGTAGGCTCAAACCCCAGCAACCCGCAGTAGACTCGCTGGCAGTCGATAGCCTTGCGCTCGATTCGCTGGCAGTGATGACGGGTAGAGTGGCTGTGGAAACAGAAAAAGTGGCACCCGAAGAACCCGAAGATGACGGCCAGCCCGACCGCATTATGCTCGGCCTGAGGAATGTGAAGATTTTTAGGGCCGACTTCCAGGGCGTGTGCGACTCGGTACTGATGTTCTCGGTAGACTCTACGGCTCAACTCCACCGCAACTCGGTGATGTGGAACGAAATGAACCAGATTGTTAGCGAGAGGGCCGATGTGTATACCCGCAACAAGAAACCACACAAGGTGTTCTTCTCGGAGGGTAAACCTCTGATGAGCTCGGAGCTGGATACCACCCGCTACAACCAAATTGCGGGCAAGACCATTGAGTCGTTGTTCAATGCCGAGGGTGTGATGTATCAGACCAATGTGGAGGGCAATGCTCAGACCTATTATTATATGGTAGACGACGCCGACGGAGCGGTTATGGGCTTCTTGGTGGCCGAGAGCGCCAACATTACCTTCTACATTGCCGACAACACCGTTACGGGCATTATGTATCGCGGCTCGCCCGTCTATACTATCTATCCCATGGACCAGATTCCCGAGGAACAGCCACAGCGTATGCCTAACTTCGAGTGGTATATCGAGCGCAAACCCACCCGTGAGCAGATTATGGGCAATAGAATTATAAACCCCTCGGAGCGTGAGCGTTATATGAATATGAAACGCCCCCAATTCCCCATTACCTACGCCATTGAGCGCCACCGCGAGTCGCTCATTGGGGGAGGTCGCTGGGCCGATAGAACCGACGATATCTCGGATATGGCCAAGGAGTTTATCGAGAAAGTGAAAGAGGAGTAGGAGGGGCAATTCTGAATTCAAAATTCAAAATTCAAAATTGACACACGCCCCCGTCGCTTTGCGACACCCCCTCTAACTTAGAGGGGGAAATAGAGCGGATGAAAAAAAGTCCAACCTTGTGCGGGTTGGACTTTTTTTGTTGTTTGTTGGCTTGGAGGGAGGATTACTCCTCGGTCTGCTCCTCCTGCTCGGGCTCCTCGATCGAGAAGTCGGTCATGCCTGCGGCAACCAAGATGTTGAACCACTGAGCCACCTTGCGCATATCCGACAGGTGGAAACGCTCGCGGTCGTAGCCGGGGATAACCTGGCCAAACACCTCGCGCAACTCGGCCTCCGAAGCTTTGTGCGACACGGTCTGCTCGCCTTTGGTGTAGGCGTAGAGGTCGCCAAGTACCTGGGTGAGTGCCACATCCTCGTCGTCGGTGAAGATCGAGATCTCGGCCAGAGAGCTCACGCGCGAGTGAGTGCCCGAGAAGTTTTTGCGTGCGCCATTAACGAGCGACTCGGCGATGATACCGTTGCGGCTGCTGGCCACATATTTGTAAAGACCGGGCTCGCCCGAGATTGCCAAAATGTCCTGAATTTTCATACCTTTTCTCTTTTCTGCTATAAATAGTAGTGTTACATTGTTTTCGTGCCACAAATATAGAGAATAGAAATCAAACTTGAAAATCAGGCGCACATTTTGACCACCGATAAGAACTTTTTAAAAATTAACCTCCATGCGGCAGGCCAGCATGTTGTAGCCTAAGCCCACTTTCGACGAGTCGGGGGCTACGTCGGCAGGGTTGGTGGTAGGAGCACCAGCGGAGTCGTAGCCCACAACATAATCACCATTGCCGTTGGCGTACTTATTGTTCTTGACATACTGCCAGTTGAGCATAAACTTGATGTTGGGATTGACGTAGTAGTTTACGCCCAGGGCCCAAGCGTTTGCAGCACCACCATAGATGCCCTGACTATCGAGGTCGAGGCGGTCGAAACGACCACACAACTCTACGTCGCCCCACGAGCGGCCGGGGGTAATGCGGGTGTACTCGGCGTGTTTGCTATCGTAGTTCTGGTGTCCGCCAAAGAGTAGCATACCTGCCTGAACATAAGTACCATAGAAGTGTTTGGTGCTGTTGTTCTCTACGCCCTTTTCGATGTGTACATTGTCTTGGAGGTAGGCAGCCTCGACACGCAAACCGCGCCAGTGGCCCGCAAGTTCGACATTCATCATCATCTCGAAGTTAATGTCGTTGATGTTGCCCGTGTCGAGATACTTTTTGCGGTTGATGGCGGTGGCATTTCGCGTCGAGATTCGCACCGAGCCCCACTTGTTGGGCGCGTAGTCCGATTTGGGAGTGCGGTAAGAGGCCGCAATGCCGATGTGCAACGACGCATCCTTCATTTTGTAGAGGGGCTGAATGGCGATTTTACCCGTGAAGGAGTGGCCCGTCGAGCGTCCGAAGTCTTTGTTGTTGTCCTGAACGTTGTCGATAGCCTCTTGGCCCTCAATGGGTTGCAGGAAGGCGCCCGCAGCTACGCACAACATTGGCAGGTTGTAGCTCACCTGTGCACCGAGGTGGCGCGAGGGTGCAAAGGCGGTGGCCATAGGTCGCTCGATGAACTGCAAGTAGCGGCTTGTGGTGTTGGTCTGAATAGCGAAGCACTCCTTGAAGTTACCCACCTGAATGGCCATATTAGGCACGCCATCGAAACGCATATAGGCATCTTTCAGCTCGAGCGAACCGTTGCCAAAGTCGAGGTCAACCTCGCCATACCAATCCTCGTTCAACTGTCCCTTGACGGCAAAGCGGGCGCGACGAAGCGAGGCTCCGTTACCAATCTTGTCGAAACCCTCGGGTTCGCCCCAGAAGATTGCCGCATCGGTCTGTACGCGAATGTCGAACCAGAGTCGGTAGCCGGCATTTTTGTTCTGGAATACGAGAAAACCGTCTTGCAGCTCGGCTTTTACGGGTGTCGAGGTTACGGTCATTCCGTACTGATTTACGTCGGTTGTGGTGCCTTGGTCGGCGTGGTGCTTGTGGTGGTGCGACTGTGCCCATAGGCTTGCCGAGTGGGCGACGCACAAGATTGCTAAGAGTGTAAAAATCTTTTTCATAAGCAAAAAGTGTTTTTGGTTATCGCCCCTTAGCGATGCAAATTGAGTGCCGTAGTGGTGGAAAAACGAAAAGGTGCACACCCACGCGGGCGCGCACCTTTATATATAATATGTGGTGGAGTGGCCTTAGAGCATCACAAGGCTCACGGCCATAACGGCCATACCCACAAAGAGGCCAAGGATGGAGGTGTGGCTCTCGCCGTAGTAGTGGGCCGCAGGTAGTAGCTCGTCGAACGAGATGTAGATCATAATGCCCGCAACGGCTGCCATGATGCAGTGCAGCAGCAGTGGAGTGATGAAGGGTGTGAGAATAAGCCACGCCACCATTGCTCCCAGAGGCTCGGCCAAGCCCGAAAGCATCGAGTACCAGAGTGCCTTGCGACGGCTGCCCGTGGCGTGAAACACAGGTACCGACACGGCAATACCCTCGGGGATGTTGTGAATAGCCACCGCAATAGCGATAGCTACGCCCGTAGAGATGTCGGAGTAGGCCGCAGCAAAGGTGGCAATACCCTCGGGGAAGTTGTGTACGGCAATGCCTATGGCTGTAACCAGACCAACGTGGCGCAGTTTGTGGGCCGAATGGTGATGTTGTTGATTGTCAGCTCCCTGCATCTCCTCTACGTTGTGCAGCTCGTGGGGGTTTTCGGCCTCGGGGATGAGCTTGTCGATAGCAGCCGCCAGGGCCATACCGCCAAAAAACAACCCTATGGCCAAAATCTCGCCACTACGCCCCAGGGCCAACTCTTCGAGCCCTATGCGAGCGTCGTGTAGCAGCTCCATAAACGACACATAAACCATCACTCCGGCCGACAATCCCAGCGAGAAACAGAGGAACTTGCGGTTGGTGCGTTTGGCAAAAAAACCTATCACACTGCCTATGCCGGTCGATAAACCTGCAAAAAGTGTGAGCAAAAGAGCAAAAAGTGTGTTATCGTTCATATTATTTTTATTACTTTTGCAAAGATATAGATATAATTCACACTCCATACACCTTAACTGTAACTTTTTTTAGCTATGAGCCAGCAGAAAGCACCTCGTGTAACACTGCACGACAAGACATTTGAACTGTCGATTCCCTACGCCGAAATCGACAAGGCTATTCAGAATGTGGCCGACCAGATTAACAACGACTATAAAGACAAACAAACACCCCTCTTCCTCGGTGTGCTCAACGGTGCGTTTATGTTTATGAGCGAACTGATGCAGAAGATGGAGATTCCCAGCGAGATTTCGTTTGTAAAACTCTCGTCGTATAGCGGTGTGGCCTCGACAGGCAAGGTGCAGGAGCTGATCGGTCTGCGCAACAATATCGAGGGTCGCCACGTTATCATCGTCGAAGACGTTGTCGATACGGGCGAGAGTATGGACCACTTGCTGCGCTCGTTGGAGGGCCACAAACCCGCCAGCGTGGCTATTGCAACCCTGCTCTTCAAGCCTACCAAGTTTACCAAAACCTACGAGGTGAAATATCGCGCAATGGATATTCCCGACGACTTTATCGTGGGCTTTGGTTTGGACTACGACGAGTTGGGCCGCAACTTGAAAGATATTTATACCATTGTAAATGAGTAATTTGATAGATAACGACGTGCTCTGCGGTGGCGAGCTATTGCCACTTGTAGAGGACTTTTATACAATTCAGGGTGAGGGCTTCCATAGTGGCAAGCCCGCCTATTTTATACGACTTGGCGGTTGCGATGTGGGCTGCAAGTGGTGCGATGCCAAGTTCACTTGGGATGCCCGTAAATTCCCACCCGTAGAGGTGTCGGAAGTGGTTGAAAGGGCTTGTTCGTTCGAGGCTCAGGCCATTGTGATTACCGGTGGCGAGCCACTGCTCTATCCGTTGGAGAGGCTTACGAGTCTGCTGCACGAGCGCGGCTTGGAGATTTTTCTCGAAACCTCGGGCACTCAGCCCCTGAGTGGTACTTTTGATTGGATATGCCTTTCGCCCAAGAAGCAGAAGGCACCACTGAGCGAGGTGTGTGGCAGAGCGAGCGAGCTGAAAGTTATCATCGAGAGCGAGGAGGACTTTGCGTGGGCCGAGGAGTGTGCCGCAAGGGTGGGCGAGAAGTGTCTGCTCTTTTTGCAGCCCGAGTGGAGCCGCTACGAGAAGGTTATCGGGCCGCTGGTGGAGTATGCCAAACACAACCCCAAGTGGAATGTATCGGTGCAGGCTCACAAATTTATGCACATCCCATAGAGGAGTAAAACTATGGCAATGAAGGATTTTGCAAAGAGATATTGGTATTGGATTGCGGTTACGGTGGCAGTTGTGGTGATTGCCTTCGTATTTGCCGACGTGCCTCCCCACAAACTCCTCCAAAAGAGGGCTACGGTGAGCCGTTTGGAGAGGGAGATTGCCAACTATCAGCGCAAAATCACCGCCGACAGCCTCTTTCTCGAAGAGTTGAAAGACGATGCTAAACTCGAAAAGTTTGCCCGCGAGAAGTTTTATATGCACGCCGAGGGCGAAGAGGTGTATCTGTTTGAGCAGTAGATGGTTGTGCTGTAATTAGGAGAATAAAGAGATGGCAACGGAGTTGAAACATCAGGTGGTCAAGGGTGTGGCTTGGTCTACGGTCGAGAAGGTTTGCTCGGCGCTGTTGCAGCTGGCTGTGAGCCTTGTGCTGCTCAATCTGCTTTCGCCCACCGACTATGGTATTATGGCCATAGTGGGTGCCTTCCCCTCGATACTTATGCCGCTGGTCGATAGCGGTTTTTCGCAGGCTCTCATACGCAAAAAAGAGGTCGACGATCTGGACTACTCGTCGGTCTTCTATGTCAATATCATCATTTCGGTTGCACTCTACTCGGTGCTTGTGGCTCTTACGCCCGCAATTTCTGATTTCTTCGAGGTGCCCGAATTTCGCCAGATAGCCCCTGTGCTCTATCTGCTTATTCCCATAAACTCGTTCTCGAACATCCAGAATGCCATCTTGTCGCGCAAGATGGAGTTCAAACACCTCTCGCTATATGTGTTGGTGGCCAATGCGGTGTCGAGTGGCGTAGCTATATGGATGGCCATAGAGGGTATGGGCGTGTGGGCGCTTGTGGGGCAGCGTATGGGTGTGGTGATTGTAAAAACCGCACTGCTCTGGTGGGGTAGTAGTTGGAGGCCCAAGTGGCTCTTTTCGCTCGACCGCATCAGGAGTATGTTTCGCTACGGCTCGCGTATTTTGCTGAGCGACTTGGTGAGCAACGTCTACTACCAAATTTCAAACCTCTTTATTGGTAAGTTCTATACCAAGGTCGATTTGGGCTACTACGACCGAGGCAACAAGATTAAGGAGATGCCCGTAACATCGACCATTATGGCGGTGCTGAATGTTACTTTTTCGGCATTCTCGCGCCAGAAAGACGATGAGGCTAAACTTGCGCATAACGCCCGTAAGGTATTTATGCTCTGGGCTTTTGTGATGTTTCCGCTGATGTGTGGACTTATTGCCATAGCCGAAGATATGTTCCGTGTGCTGCTGCCCGAAGTGTGGCTGCCTGCGGTGCCTTATCTGCGAATTCTGAGCCTTGCGGGATTGCTTGCACCGCTGTCGGTAATCTCGTTCAACCTTGTGAAGGTGTGCAGCGACGGCAATATGGTCTTCCGCATCGAGTTTATCAAAAAGATGATTGCTACGGCCATTTTGGCTATCACTATCCCTATCAGTGTGAAGGCAATAGCGTGGGGACAGGTGGCAATTTTTGTGTCGGATATGGTGGTGAACACCTTGGCTGCGGGCCGATATGTGAAGAGTTGGAAACTGTGGAGCCGTGCTGTGGATTCGCTCCCGATGTTGGCCGTTACGGTGGTGATGGTTTTGCTCATCGACCTCTTTGGCGTTGCGGTGGCGGGAGTATTGCCACTATGGTCGGTGCTGGTGCTGAAAATTGTGCTCGGTGCGGCTATCTATGCAGCCTTGGCCCAGATTTTCCGCCTCGATGTGTGGCGCGAAATGAAAGAGATTCTGATTGGCTACCTGCCCAAGCGTAAGTAGGGTGGCGGTGTACAAATGACAATATAAAAAGAGGAGTTTGACCAATATCAAACTCCTCTTTTTGCACTAAGCCGTTTGGCGGCCTATTTGTACTCCTTGGGCGAGAGTTTGCCCTCCAAAACTCGCTGGGCATTCATTGCGAGTGCCTCCAACTCGTTTTCGCCGGGTTTAACCCACACCTTGGCCATAGGCTCAATCATATCTTTGATGTAGCCCACAACATTCTTGTCGTAAGCAATACCGCCGGTCAGAATAACGGCATCAACCTCGCCTTTCAGCACGGCAATCATCGAGCCGATAGCTTTACCTACGCCATAGGCCATTGCGTCCGAAACGAGTTTGGCCTTCTGATCGCCTGCATTGACCATAGCCTCCACATCGCGCATATCGTTCGAATTGAGGTGGGCCACAACGCCGCCCTTGCCGTTAATCATCTTAGCAACCTCGGCCAGAGTGTATTTGCCACTGAAACAGAGCTTTGCAAATGCCAGCGCGGGCATAGTACCAGCCCTCTCGGGCGAGAAGGGGCCCTCGCCATCGAGTGCGTTGTTCACATCCACAACCAAGCCTTTGCGGTGGGCACCGATAGAGATACCACCACCCATGTGGGCCACTACGAGGTTCAACTCCTCGTACTCTTTGCCCACGCTCTCGGCATAGAGCCTTGCTACGGCTTTCTGGTTAAGGGCGTGGAAAATCGAAGCCCTCTCCAACTCGGGCAGACCTGTCAGGCGAGCCACATCCTGCATCTCGTCAACAACTACGGGGTCGGCAATGTAGGCCTTCACACCGGCCAATTTTGCAATCTCGGCAGCCAACAGCGCACCAAGGTTCGATGCGTGCTGACCTGCGGGGCGCTCTTTGATGTCCTCAATCATCTGGGCATTAACCTCGTAGGTGCCGCTGGGGATGGGTTTCAACAAGCCACCACGACCGATTACTGCGTCGAGCTGAGCAATGTCAATGCCGCCCTGCTTCACTGCATCGAGAATAACCTCTCTGCGGAAGTCGAGCTGGTCGATGATGGTCGAATAGCGGCCAATCTCTTCGCTCGAATGGCGCAGGGTGGTCGAGAAGAGCTCTTTGTCGTTCTCAAACACAGCCACCTTGGTCGAAGTCGAGCCGGGGTTGATAGTCAGAATTTTATACAGTTTGTCCATAATCTACTATTGTCTGAAATGGTTTGTAGCCTATTTTGCGCTAAGGCAAGCCAAAGCGATCGAGTAGAGTTTGGTCTTGGTGCTGTCGCCACGCGAGGTGAGCACGCAAGGAGCGGTAGGACCAGCCACCATGGCTGCCAACTCGGCACCGCCAAACTTCGAGCAAGCCTTGAAGAATACGTTGCCACTCTCGATGTTGGGGAAGAGGATACAGTCTGCATCGCCAGCCACAGGACCGGTGAGCTTTTTGATCTTCACACTCTCCATGTCGATAGCTACGTCCAAAGCCAAGGGACCCTGGAACAAGCCTTCGCCCAACTCGCCATTCTGGCCCATCTCCGACAGAGCAGCAGCCTCTACCGAGCTAACAACCTTGGGCAGCAACTGCTCGCTGGGAGCCAACAGAGCCACTTTGGGGCACTCGATACCGAGGTTGTTAGCGGTCTGTACGAGGTATTTGGCAATCTGTTTCTTCTGGTCGAGGGTGGGGCAGGGAAGAACTGCCACATCGCTAACTACCAGCAGTTTGTGGTATGCGGGCACCTCCAAAACGGTAACGTGGCTGAGGGTAGTGCCTGCGGGCAGCAGACCCCACTCTTTGTTCAGAATACCACGCATATATTTGTCGGTAGGAACAACGCCCTTCATCAGCACGTCGTACTCGCCGTTGTGAACAGCCTTAACGGCAATCTCTACAGCCTTAACATCCTCGCTCTCGGCGATGATGGTATACTGGCTCATATCTACGCCCTCGGCCTCGCACGATTTCTTAATCTCTTCGGGGTCGCCTACGAGGGTAACATCGGCCAAACCTGCCTTGATGGCCATATCGGTAGCACCAATCGAGTGGGTGTCCTGACCGTATGCAACAATCATCTTCTTCTTACCACGAGCAACCGCTGCGGTAACAATCTCTTCCAAGTGTTTAATCATAGTCGTACTATTGTATATTTGTTGGTTAATTATTTGGTCAAGTTGCTAACAATGTTGAAGGTGTCGGTAGCGATAACCAACTCCTCGTTGGTGCCGATAACCACAACTTTGGTCTTCGACTCGGGTTTGGTGAGCACCTTGTCCTGACCTTTCAGACCACGGTTTACGTCGTAGTCGAAGTCGATACCGAGGAACTCCATATTCGAGCAGATGTACTCCCTCATCTCGGGGCCATTCTCGCCAACACCACCGGTGAATACCAGCAGGTCGATACCGCCCATAGCGGCTGCATAGGCGCCGATGAATTTCTTCACGCGGTAGAAGTATGCCTCCTCGGCCTCGGCAATAACCTGATCGCCAGCCTCGGCACCTGCACGGATGTCGCGCATATCGCTATACACGCCGCCCGAAAGGCCAAGTACGCCCGACTCTTTGTTGAGCATATTCCAAATCTCCTCCATCGACTTGCCCTCTTTGTTGTGGATGAAGTTGAGCACACCAGCGTCGATAGAGCCGCAACGAGTACCCATCATCAGACCATCTACGGGGGTGAGGCCCATCGAGGTATCCACACTCTTGCCATTCAGAACGGCAGTTACCGAGCCGCCATTGCCGATGTGGCAAGTAACAATCTTCGAGCTCTGGAAGTCCAAACCGGCCAGGATGGCAGCCTGCTCAGCAACGTAGCGGTGGCTGGTGCCGTGGAAACCATAGGCCCTTACTCGATACTCGTCGTAGTAGCGGCGAGGAATACCATAGAGGAAAGCCTTGGCGGGCATGGTCTGGTGGAAAGCGGTGTCGAAGTTAGCCACCTGAGGTACGTTGGGCAGCAACTCGTTGATTGCATAGATGCCTTTCAGGTTGGCAGGGATGTGCAGAGGAGCCAAATCGACGCAGCCCTCTACCATGTCGATAACCTCTTTGTCGATCAGGGCGCTCTGTTTGAACTTCTCGCCTCCGTGAACCACGCGGTGACCCACAGCGTCAAGCTCTTCGAGCGAGGCGATTACGCCGTGCTCGGGGTTGGTGATAGCCTTGATGATGAGGTCGATACCCACGGTGTGATCAGGGATGTCGGTTGTGATTTTGTATTGCTCTTTGCCCACAGGTTTGTGGGTGAGTACGCCGTTTTCGATACCGATACGCTCGATAAGACCTTTTGCCAAGAGGGTGTCGCCATCGTTCTGCATCTCGATTACCTGGTATTTAATCGAGCTACTTCCGCAGTTAAGTACAAGAATTACCATTTTGCTTTGTGTTTGTGATTATTATTTTGTTTTGTTTCTTTTTTCTCTTTTTGTTTTGCGCCTTTTTGTAAAAAGTCGCCCAAAAACTTTTAGGCGATACTCACTTCGTTCATATCGCTGTACTGAGTCTGCTCAGAACCACCAATACACTCGGTGTGCCCGACGGCACCAATTCTCAATTCTTCATCCTATTGGTATTTGTAGCCCACGCCCTTGATGGTAACGATGTGGTCTTCGCCAATCTTGGTGCGCAGTTTGCGAATGTGTACGTCGATAGTCCTGTCGCCCACAATCACCTCGCTACCCCAAACGGTCGAGTAGATCTCCTCGCGCGAGAATACCTTCTGAGGCTTGGAGTAGAGTAGGGCCAGCAACTGGAACTCCTTGCGTGGCAAGAGCAACTCCTCGCCATTCTTGATGACCACAAACCTCTCGCGGTCGATGGTGATGGTGTCGCCGCCCTCGCTGGTGGCTACCTCGTCGCCTGTTTCGCCCTGTGTGGGAGCAACCTCGGCACGTTTGAGTATGGCTTTTAGTCGGCTGACGAGCAGTTTTACCTTCACGGGCTTGGTGATGTAGTCGTCGGCACCCACCTCGAAGCCTTCGAGCTGCGACTCGTCCTCGGCACGAGCGGTGAGGAATACTACCATAGTGTGGGCCAACGAGGGAATCTCCCTGAGTCTGCGGCAAGTCTCAATGCCGTCCATCTCAGGCATCATCATATCGAGCAGAATCAGGTGGGGCTGCACCTGTTCGGCCACTTCGAGTGCCTCGCGACCGTTGGATGCGGTGTGTACCTCAAACTCTTCGCGTCGGAGGTTGTAGCCCACAAATTCGAGAATATCCGGCTCGTCGTCAACAAGTAGAATTCGGTAGTTCATTGCTGTTTCTATCGGTTAAAACATACTTTGTCCTAAAATCCCCGAAAGGTAGTACTTTTTTGTGAGATAACCTACAAATAAGTTGCTTTATTATTTAATAGGTAAAATTTGGCTCTGATTCGTTGGAAAGTCCGGTGAAATGTGCTACTTTTGTAGGTTGTATGTGCGTGCGAAAACGTGCGCCCGCGCAACGATGAAACGTAAACAAAACATTACGACTATGACTACCGAAAAAATGAATTCTGTTCCTGAGGAACAAGTCGGCACTGCCGAGGATGTGAACACTGTTGCTACCCAAGAGCCCCAAGAGGCTGTTACTGAGTGCGCTACTGCCGGCGAAGAGGCAGAACCCGAGAGTGTAAACTTTGCCGAAGAAGAGGCTGCGCTGGCTGCCGAGGCCCCCGAGTTTAAGCTCGAAAACGACGAGATGGAAGAACACTCCGAGGAAGAAATAGACCAGAAGGTGGCTCTCTCGCTGGCCGATGTGGCTGCGATGAACAAGAGCGAGCTGGTAGACTACTTCGGCAAACTCATCGACGAAAAACCTGTGCAAACCCTGCGCTACGATGTAGAGGCCGTGAAGGTGGCCTTCTACAAACAGCACCGTGCCGAGGTGGAGGCTGCCAAGGCCAAGTTTGTGGCCGAGGGTGGTAGTGTGGAGGATTTCCACCCCGAGGTAGACAGCGACGAGGTGAGGCTCAAAGAGTACTTTGGCCGCTACCGTGCGCTGAGGGATGAGTATATGGCAGGGCTCGAAAAGAGCAAAGAGGAGAATCTGCGCATCAAACAGCAGATTATCGACGAACTCAAAGCCCTGGTGAATGGCAACGAAACGATGAATCAGACTTTTCAGACCTTCCGCGAGTTGCAGCAGAGGTGGAAAGAGACAGGCGTAGTGCCCCAGGCCAATGTGAAAGAGGTGTGGGAGACTTACAACCTGCATGTAGAGAATTTCTACAACTACATAAAGATCAACAAAGAGTTGCGCGATTTGGACTTGCAGCGCAACTTGGAGGCTAAGGTGGCACTGTGTGAGGCTGCTGAGGCTTTGGCTGCTGAGAGCTCTATCGTGGTAGCCTTCCGCAAATTGCAGGAGTTGCACGAGCAGTGGCGCGAGACAGGCCCTGTGGCTACAGAGCACAAAGAGGCCATTTGGGAGCGCTTTAAAGAGGCTTCGTCGCGCATCAACAAGCTCCACCAAGAGTACTTCGGTGGTATAAAAGAGGAGCAGAAGAAAAACCTCGAACTGAAAACCGAGCTCTGCGTGAAAGCCGAGGATCTCACCACCCGTATGCTCACCAGCCGCAAAGAGTGGACCAAGGCTTCGGAGGAGTTGATCGAGATTCAGAAGGTGTGGAAGACCATCGGCTTTGCACCCAAGAAAGACAATACCAAGATTTACGAGCGTTTCAGGGCCGCTTGCGACAAGTTCTTCGAGGTTAAGCGTTCGTTCTACGACGGCATCAAGAGCGAAATGGAGCACAACCTGGCGCTGAAAATAGAGATTTGTGAGGCTGCTGAGGCTATTCAAGATAGCGAGCAGTGGAAGAAAGCCTCCGACGAGCTGATTGCTTTGCAGAAGCGCTGGAAGGCGGTTGGTCCCGTGTCGCGTCGCCACTCGGACGCTGTGTGGAAGAGGTTTAGGGCCGCTTGCGACCACTTCTTTGCACGCAAGAGCGAGCATTTTTCGAGCGTCGATGCCGAGTATGCCGACAATCTGGCCAAGAAAACCGCACTGTTGGAAGAGATTGAGGCCTTTGAGCTCGGTGGCGCAGGCTACGAGGCAATAAAAGAGTTCCAGAGCCGTTGGAATGCCATTGGCTTTGTGCCCATCAAGGAGAAAGAGAGTTTGCAGAAACGCTACAAAGCCGCTATTGACCGCCTGTTTGAGCAGCTACGCAGCGGCGACAAGGCCCGCAATGCCGAGAAGTTCCGCAACAAAATCAACGCCATTAAAGCTGGCGGTGGCAAGCTCCGCAGCGAGCGCGAGAAGCTCTACAACAAGGTTAAGCAGCTCGAAGTAGATATTGCAACCTTGGAGAACAACATCGGTTTCTTTGCCCACTCGAAGGGCGCCGAGGCTATGATCCGCGAGGTGGAGAACAAAATTGCCCGCGCAAAAGCCGAAATGGCCGAGGCTATCGAGAAAATCAACCTGATAGACAAGCAGGAAGAGTAGGGCACAAACAACAGCAAAATAATAAACACAAAATACAGAAACACAAACATCAAGGGAGGACAAAGTTATGTTTGACAAAGAGAGTAACAGCAAGACCAAATATGTATTCGTAACAGGTGGTGTTGCTTCGTCGCTGGGTAAAGGTATTATCTCGGCATCGCTTGCACGTCTGTTGCAGGCAAGGGGTTACAGTGTGGCAATCCAGAAGATGGACCCATACATCAACGTAGACCCCGGTACACTCAACCCTTATGAGCACGGCGAGTGCTACGTTACCGAGGATGGCGCAGAAACCGACTTGGATCTCGGCCACTACGAGCGTTTCACCGCTATCGCAACCTCGCACGCCAACACTATGACCACAGGCAAAATCTACCAGAGCGTAATCAACGCCGAGCGTAGGGGCGACTTCTTGGGTAAGACCGTGCAGGTTATTTCCCACATCACCGACGAGATTAAACGACGCATTATGCTGCTCGGCAAGAAGGGTGGCTACGATGTGGTAATCACCGAGATTGGTGGTACTGTGGGCGACATCCAGTCGGCTCCCTACATCGAGGCTGTGCGTCAGTTGCGCTACGAGTATGGTTTTGGCAACACTCTGGCCGTACACCTCACCTTGGTACCCTATATGCGTGCTTCGGGCGAGTTGAAAACCAAGCCCACTCAGCACTCGGTTAAGCAGTTGTTGGAGTATGGTATGCAGCCCGACGTGTTGGTACTCCGCTCGGAGGAGAATCTGAGCCAGGAGGTTAAGCGCAAAGTGGCACTCTTCTGCAACGTATCGCCCGACGCTGTTGTTCAGTCGGTAGACGTGCCTACCATCTACGAGGTGCCCCTGATGATGCACGCTCAGGGTCTGGACAAAGTGGTACTCGAAAAACTCCACCTGCCCTGCGAGGCCGAGGCCGATTTGAAGAGCTGGACCGAGTTTGTGGAGCGCATCAAAAACCCCAAAGATACCGTAAATATCGCTCTGGTGGGTAAATACACCGCTCTCCCCGATGCCTACAAGTCGATTTCGGAGGCCTTTATCCACGCTGGCGCAGTTCACCAAGTGAAGGTCAAAGTGGCCTATGTGAATTCCGAGGAGATTAACGACCAGAATGTGGCCGAAGTGTTGGGCGGTTATGCCGGTATTTTGGTTGCACCAGGCTTTGGCCAGAGGGGCGTAGATGGCAAAATCGCTGCCGTTAAGTATGCCCGCGAGCAGAAAGTTCCCTTTATGGGTATCTGCCTCGGTATGCAGTGTGCCGTTATCGAGTTTGCTCGCAACGTGCTGGGCTATGCCGACGCTTGCTCGGCTGAGTGGGATGTTCCCAGCTGGCACAAGGTTATCGACCTAATGGAGGAGCAGAAGAACGTGTCGGAGAAGGGCGGTACTATGCGTCTGGGTGCTTACCCCTGCCACGTTAAGCGCGATAGCAACCTCTATGGAGCCTATGGTCAGGAGGTTATCTTCGAGCGTCACCGCCACCGCTACGAGTTCAATAGCTCGTTCTTGGAGGAGTTTGAGAAGGCTGGCATGAAGGCTACCGGTATCAACCCCGAGACAGGTTTGGTGGAGGCCGTAGAGGTGGAGGGACACCCCTGGTTTGTGGGCGTGCAGTTCCACCCCGAGTACAAGAGCAACGTAAAACACCCCCACCCATTGTTTGTGGGCTTCGTTGGTGCTGCCATCGAGAACAGCAAAAAGTAATTGAAATTTGAGGTGCGCTTTGGCGTAGTGTTTCAATTTTCTATGCTCTGTCAGTAAGAGATACGAACAACGTGAGTATCTCAGAAAAGTCTTTGGTGCAGCTTTTTACAAAAAGGTGCATAAAAAAGCAACAAAATAAAAACACAAAAAATAAAGAAAAGTAAAGAGAAAAAAGAGATGGACAAAAAGAGTATTATCGGCTTTATTCTGATTGGCGTAATTCTGTTTGGTTACAGCTGGTATCAGGGTGAGCAGGCCGAAAAAGCACGAGAAGCCTATCTGGCAGCACAGCACGAGCAGTATCTGCTGGATTCGATTGACCGTGCCGAGCACCCCGAGAAATATCTTGCCGAGGTGGCCGAAAAAATCGCTAACGAAGAGCAGCGCGTAGCAGCTGTGGCAGCCATTCAGGCCGAGCAGCAGGCCCGCTTGGAGCAGTCGCTCTCGCAGAACTTTGGCCAAGAGTTGGTGGATGCAACCAAAGGCACCGAGCAGTTCTACACCATCGAGAATGAGGTGTTGAAAATGACCGTTTCGACCAAGGGCGGTAAGATTAGCGACGTGGAGCTGAAAGAGTATCGCAAGTATGCCGACGATGGTCAGGGCCCCAATGTGAAGATGTTCGACCCCAACAGCGCCAAGTTCGACGTGGGCTTCTACCTGCGCAAGGGCTACAATGAGGCTAAAATCAACACCGAGGGCTACTACTTCACCACGAGTGGTGTGGAGGTTGTAGAGGCCGAGGATGGCGGTCAGTTGCAGCGAATTACGCTGAGCCTGCCTATGGGCGAGGGCGCAGCATTGCAGATGGTCTACACTCTCCGCCCCAACGACTATATGGTCGACTACGCCTTGAAGTTTGTGGGCATGGGACAGTGGATGCAGACCGTGCCTTCGTTCGACATCGCTTGGAACAACACCTCGTATCAGAACGAGCGCGGATACCAGAACGAGAATATGTACACCACACTCTCGTACCTCTTCCCCGACGATCGTAAGGTTGAGAAACTTGGTATGTCACAGCTCGGCAAGCGCGGTGGCGGTGGCAGTCGCTCGGAGGAGGTAACGACCGAGTTTGAGTGGTTTGCCTTCCAGCAGCAGTTCTTCTCGTCGATTATGATTGCTCCCGAGGTGTTCAGCAATGGTCAGCTGGGCTTCGATACCTACAAACCCGGCACTGGCTATATTAAAGATTATCAGGCAGCTGTGACCGTTCCCTATGACAACGCTCAGGAGAGCTACGGCTTTAAGTTCTACTTCGGTCCCAACAAATACTCGCTCTTGAAGAGTTACGACCTCGGTTTGGAGAAGGTTGTGCAGTTGGGCGGCCGTTTGGTAAGCTGGGTGAACCGTTGGTTGGTAATCCCCGTATTCGACCTTCTGAGTAGGTTTATTGGCAGCTATGCACTCATCATTCTGCTTCTGACCATCTTCATCAAGCTGCTCATCTTCCCCCTGACCTACAAGTCGATGATGTCGAGCGCCAAGATGAGGGCCATTCGTCCCGAGTTGCAGGCCATTCAGGCTAAGTATCCCAAGGCTCAGACCGACCAGCAGGAGATGATGAAGAGCCAGCAGGCCACTATGGAGCTCTATAAGAAATATGGTGTGAGCCCCATGGGTGGCTGTCTGCCCATGTTGATTCAGTTCCCCGTGTTGATTGCAATGTTCCGTTTCTTCCCCACGGCAATCGAGCTTAGGGGCCAGAGGTTCTTGTGGATGAAAGACCTCTCGACCTATGATAGTGTGCTCAATCTGCCCTTCAACATTCCTTGGTATGGCGACCATGTGAGCCTGATGGCGCTGATTATGGCCGTAACCTTGTTCTTGTACAGCAAGATGACCTACAAAGAGCAGGAGCAGGCCAGCGCAGCAGCACCCGGCATGGCGGGTATGAAGTTTATGACCCTCTATATGATGCCTATCATGATGCTTATGTGGATGAACAACTACGCAAGCGGTCTGTGCTACTACTACTTTATCAGCCAGATGCTTACGATGATTCAGAACTTTGCCTTCCGCTACGGTATCAACGAAGATAGGCTGCGCGCCAAGATGCTCGCTGTGGCCAGCAAGCCCAAGCAGAAGAGCAAGTGGCAGCAGAGGCTCGAAGAGGCCCAGCGCCAGCAAGAGGCGATGATGAAAGAGCAACAGCGCAAGCAGTATCGCTCGAAACACTAAAACGAAAAAACAGCGAACTCAAACGGAGTTCGCTGTTTTTTTTATGTCTAACGTCAAACGTCGATCTTCTCTTTATAGTCCCGTGATTTTCTTGATTTCGTTCAGTGTGTTGAGCGCTTCGAGAGGGGTGAGCGAGTTGATGTCGATGTCGCGTATCTGGTCGCGAATCTGCACCAGCACGGGGTCCTCCAACTGGAACATACTCAGCTGAATACCCATCTGGGGCGAGGGCTTGACAGCCTTCACCTTGGGCGAGGCGGAACTCTTCTTGGTGGCACTTCCTTCCACCGCCAGAGCATCGTCGGCGTGCGAGGCTACCAGCACGGCCAAAATCTCGTCGGCACGCTCCACAACCCTCTGGGGCATACCTGCCAAGCGGGCAACGTGAATACCAAACGAGTTGTCCGTACCGCCCCTCTGCAACTTGCGCAGGAAGAGGATGGTGCGACCAACCTCCTTCACACTCACATTGTAGTTTCGCACCCTTGGGAGGCTCTCTTCCATCTGGTTAAGTTCGTGGTAGTGAGTGGCAAAGAGCGTTTTGGCCCTTGCTTTGGGGGTGTTGTGCAGATACTCCACCATACTCCACGCAATCGAAATACCATCGTAGGTGCTTGTGCCTCGGCCAATCTCGTCGAGCAACACAAGGCTTCGGTCGGTGACGTTGTTCAGAATGGCTGCACTCTCCAACATCTCGACCATAAAGGTACTCTCGCCCTGCGAGATGTTGTCGCTTGCGCCCACGCGGGTAAAGATTTTGTCCACCACGCCAATATGGGCGCTCTGGGCAGGTACAAACGAGCCCATTTGGGCCATTAGCACAATGAGGGCGGTTTGGCGGAGTAGGGCACTCTTACCCGACATATTGGGACCCGTAATCATCATAATTTGCTGATTGTCGGTGTCGAGCAATACATCGTTGGGGATATACTGCTCGCCCACGGGCATAAGCATTTCGATAACGGGGTGTCGGCCCTCGCAGATGTCAATAACCTTGTCGTCGGCCACCTCGGGACGGCAATAACCCCTCTCGGCAGCCACCGTTGCAAACGAGCAGAGGCAGTCGAGTCGGGCAATGGCCGTAGCGCTCTTTTGGAGCGAGGTGAGCGAGCGTGAGAGGTAGTCCAAAAGCTCCTCCCACAGACGCAACTCGATGGCCAAGATGCGCTCTTCGGCACCGAGTACTTTCTCTTCATACTCCTTCAATTCGGCCGTGATGTAGCGCTCGGCATTGGCGAGTGTTTGCTTGCGAATCCACTCGGCCGGAACCTTGTCTTTGTGGGTGTTTCGCACCTCTATATAGTAGCCAAATACGTTGTTAAAGCTAACCTTTAATGATGGTATTCCTGTGCGCTGGCTTTCAAGCTGTTGAATTTCGCTTATGCGGTCTTTGCCGTGGAGCGCTATACCACGCAAATCGTCAAGTTCGAGGTCTACGCCATTGGCAATAATTCCGCCCTTCTGAATCTGGTTATTCGAGGGGTCGGGATAGAGCCAATCGCCAATTCGGTTGCGCTGTTCTTCGAGCGAGTCGAGGGCCTCGGCCACCAACATTAGTGGGGCGTAGTCGGCACTCGAAAGCAGCACCTTCATCTGCTCAATTGCCAAGAGCGACTGACGCAGAGCCAACACCTCGCGTGGGGTGATGCGACGAGTGGCAATACGACCAGCGATGCGTTCCAGGTCGCTCACCTGACCGAGTGTGTCGGCCACTGCTTCGTGCAGTTCGGAGTCGTTGCGCAGACGCTCCACAATGTCGAGGCGATTGTTGAGCTTGGTGGTATCCTTGATAGGCATCGTAACCCAATGGCGCAGTAGTCGGCCACCCATAGGGGTATGAGTGCGGTCGATAGCCTCCACAAAGCCCTGCCCTGTGGGGCTGTTCGAGCCGAGCAGTTCGAGGTTGCGGATGGTAAAGCGGTCTATCCAGACGTAGCGGTCGGCATCGATGCGCTGAATGGAGCGCAGGTGGGCCGTATCTTTGTG
>JAZLDU010000039.1:0-21364 GCA_045614885.1 Tidjanibacter sp.
GCTATCCCCGGTATGATGATGACTTGGGACGAGGCTGCTGCCGAGGCTTGGACCAAAGAGGCTGCTGCACTGAACGACAGTCGTGCATTCCCCAAACTTAGTCAAATATCGGACAGTATTAAATTTGCTAACCCCGTTGATGCTGCAACCAAGGGAGCAAGATTGGAAATTATTTCCACCGACGACGACAGCTACGATCTCGACATGGATGCTAATGGAACACTGCAGTACCGCCTATTCCTTACACCCAATAGTAATGGTATAGCCTTAATAATGCCAAAGTACGATATGTTGTGGTCCTATAACAGCGCCATCACTACCTCGCGCTCGGCCGACGGCAAGCACACATACATCCACGTAGAATCAGAAACTTCGACCAAAGGCTTTATCAGCTACTACAAGGCCGATGACCCCAACAACTCAATTGCGGTACAGTTACAGGTTATCTATCTACACTATTAAATAGGGTAAAGCCCCGCAAGTTATCCTTGCGGGGCTTTGTTATATCCGCGCCACTTGCCAGCCCACACCCCGCCGAAATGCATCGCAGTGGCTTTTGGGTACCTTTTGCCACCAAAAGGTACAAAAGAATAAAAGAAAGGAATTTAGGGAGATTAGGGAAATATAAGAGTTATAAGAGATATAGGAGTTATAGGAATTATATTATCCCAACTCTCCTATTACTCCTATTACTCCTAATACTCCTATTTGTCACATAATTTTCCATTTTCGCAAATGCGAGTAAGCGAGAGCAGAGCAAATTCATTTGCTATGCCGAGCGGGAGCATTTTAGACAAAATTTATTTTGTCAATTTTCCATTTTCAATTCTCAATTCTTTTCTCTATTTTTGTGGATTAGTATTAGTTAAACCACACGCAGAGAGATGGGCGACTATCGTTTGGAAGAGAAAAACCGCAGAAGTTGGTGGCCGGGGTTCAAAATCCTCGACCGCTACATCACACGCAAATTCCTCGGCACGTTCTTCTTTGCCATTGCGCTGATTATCATCATCGTAGTAGTCTTCGACGCCGTAGAGAAAATCGACGACTTTATTGAGATGAAGGCCCCGCTGAAAGCCATCATCTTCGACTACTACCTCAACTTTGTCCCCTATTTCATCAACCTCTTCTGCGGACTTTTCACCTTCATTGCGGTAATCTATTTCACCTCGCAGATGGCAGGGCGCACCGAGATTACGGCCATTCAGTCGGCCGGTGTGAGCTTCCGTCGCCTACTGTGGCCCTACTTTGTGTCGGCCATGGTCATCACGGGAGTATCGTTGGTGCTCAACCTAAACGTCATCCCCGAGGCCAACAAGCACCGTGTAGAGTTCGAGAGCCAATATCTGCGCAAGAATCGCCGCCAGCAGTTCGAGCCCAACATCTACCGACAGATCGAGCCAGGTGTGTTTGTCTACGTGCGCAACTTCAACGCCAAGAGCAACCGCGCCTCGTTTATGAGCATCGAGCGTTTCGAGGGTAGCTGCATTGTCGAGTCGTTGGAGGCTTCGGACATCACCTACAACGAGGAGAACGGCCACTGGGCCGCCCCCAAATATGTAACCCACAAATTTGTGGGCGAAGACGACATCTTCGAGCGCCACGAGAAGCTCGACACCCTCATAAACCTCAGCAAGCAGGAGCTGGGCAAGCTCGAAAACGTCATCACGACAATGAAAATCGACGAGCTGAACCTCTTCATCGAGCAGCAGAAGGCCAAAGGTAGCGACCAGGTGGGTGTCTTTGAGGTGGAGCGACAGAAGCGTTTCTCGTACCCTCTGTCGGTATTCATCCTCACAGTTATTGGCGTATCGCTCTCGGCCCGCAAGATGCGTAGTGGCACGGGTGTAAACATCGGTATTGGTGTGATTTTGTGCTTCACCTATATCATGTTGGGACGTGTGTTCGAGGAGATTGCCAAGGGCAGCGACGGAGCTATGGCCGTGCTGATGGTGTGGTTGCCCAACATCTTGTTTGCCGTAATTGCGGCCTACATCTACCGCCGAGCACCCAAGTAGAATTCAAAATTCAGAATTCAAAATTCAAAATTAGTTAGAGGGAAATTTTAATTTGCAATTCGTCATTAGACGTTAGACCTTAGACGTTAGACCTTTAAAAAATATAAACCTAAAACTTTACAATCGTATGATGGACATTACACAGACCGCTCTGTCGGGCAAAACCCGCGAAGAGCACGACCTTTTGGGCTACAAACAGGTACCCGAGGAGTACTACTTTGGCGTACAGACTCTCCGAGCCGTTGAGAACTTCAACATTTCGCGCGTAAAACTCTGCATGTATCCCGCCTTTATCAGGGGCTTGGCTGAGGTAAAAGCCGCAGCAGCAATGGCCAACCGCGACCTGGGCCTTATGGACTGCGAGGTGGCAGAGGCTATCGTGGCTGCCTGCCGCGAGGTGGCCGAGGGCAAGTTCGACGCCCACTTTGTGGTAGATATGGTACAGGGCGGTGCAGGCACTTCGACCAATATGAATGCCAACGAAGTTATCGCCAACCGCGCCCTCGAACTGCTGGGCCACGCCAAAGGCGAGTACAAATACTGCCACCCCAACAACCACGTAAACCTCTCGCAGTCGACCAACGACGCCTACCCCACCTCCATTAAAGTTGCAACCGTGAGGACTATTGAGGGTATGATTGAGGTTTTGGAGCGCCTGATCTGCTCGCTGGCCGCCAAGGGCGAGGAGTTCAAAGAGGTAATCAAGATGGGCCGCACCCAGCTGCAAGACGCTGTGCCTATGACCCTCGGTCAGGAGTTCGAGGCTTATGCCGCAACCCTGAGGGAGGAGGTCGCAAGGCTCCACAAGTGCAAAACCCTCTGCTATGTTCAGAACATGGGCGCAACCGCTATCGGTACCGGTATCAACTCCGATCCCGACTACCCCGCTCTGTGCAACAAATACTTGTGCGAGGTTACGGGTATGCCTATGAGCGTGGCTACCAATATGATAGAGGCCACCAACGACACCAGCGCACTCGTGTCGATTTCGTCGGCGCTGAAACGCCTGGCCATAAAGATTTCTAAGATTTGCAACGACCTCAGGCTTATGTCGAGCGGTCCTCGCTGCGGTCTGCACGAGATTAACCTGCCCCCCATGCAGCCCGGCTCGTCGATTATGCCCGGCAAGGTAAACCCCGTAATTCCCGAGGTGGTTAATCAGGTGGCCTTCAAGGTTATCGGCAACGACCTGACAGTGAGCTTCGCAAGCGAGGCTGCACAGTTGGAGCTGAACGTAATGGAGCCCGTGATGGTTCAGGCTATCTTCGAGAGCGTAGATATGCTCAACAACGCTATGGATACCCTCCGCATCCGCTGCATCGACGGCATCACCGCCAACGAGCAGGTGTGCAAAGATTTGGTCTACAACAGCATCGGCTTGGTAACCGCTCTGAACCCCTACTTGGGCTACGAAACCTCGACCTCGCTGGCCAAAGAGGCACTCGAAACAGGCAAAGGTATCTACGACCTGGTATTGGAGAGGGAGCTTATGAGCCGCGAGGAGTTGGACAACATCCTCAGGCCCGAGTATATGGTCAAACCCCGCAAGTTCCCCAAGCAGTAAGTTTGGGCAAAAGACACAACACAGCCCCGAGAGTGCGCAAAACCTCTTGGGGCTTTTTTTCAAGAATCTACAACCCAATCGTTTGAACAGTATGACCACCCGAAGATTTATTGCCACCCTGACTGCGCTGTTGATATGCGTGGCAGGCTTTGCAAAAGAGTATCACCACCGACTGACCAGCCCCAATGGCAGGTTGCAGGTCAGCGTTGCCGTTGGCGAGCAACACACCACTTGGTCGCTCGCGATTGACGGCAGGGAGGTTATGTCGCCCTCGCGCTTGGCCCTTGCATTGTGCGACGGCACTGTTCTGGGCGAGGGGGCAAGTATGCGCAAAGCCTACACCAACACCACCAAGGGCACCATCGAGGCACCACTCTATCGCCAAGCCACCGTCGAGGAGCACTACAACGCTCTCACGCTACAAATGCGCGGAGGGTATTCGGTGGAGTTCCGCGCCTACGACGACGGTGTGGCCTACCGCTTTGTAACCAACCTGAAAGCCCCACAAGTTGATGTGGCCGACGAGTTGGTGGAGTTCCGCTTTGCGGAGGATTATCCGATTGTTATTCCCTACACCTCGGGCTACCACCGTACCCCCTACACCTCGTCGTTCGAGAGTCAGTACACCTTTGGCCGACTGAGCGACGTGGCTGAGGCCACCGAGTATGGCTTCACCCCTCTGTTGGTCGATGTGGGCCAGAGTGGTCGCCTGCTCATTATGGAGTCGGACGTGGAGAGCTACCCCGGACTATTTGTGGAGTCGTTGGGAGAGGACTACGGCCTGAGAGGTGTTCTCACACCCCTACCCACTGCTATGAAGGCCACCGAGAGCGGCTCGCTCTACCCCGCCGGCTATCAGGAGGGCATAATTGCCAAAACCGTGGGCACCCGCAGCTATCCCTGGCGAATTGTGGGTTGGGCCGAGAGCGACACCGACCTGCCCCTGAACGATATGGTCTACAAACTTGCCGCCCCCAACCGCATCGGCTCGACCGACTGGATTAAGGGTGGTCGCTCGTCTTGGGAGTGGTGGAACGGCACAAGGCTCACGGGTGTAGACTTCCCTGCGGGCATCAACACCGATACCTATAAATATCATATAGACTTTGCGGCCCGCTACGGCTTGGAGTACATACTCATCGACGCAGGCTGGAACAAGGGTTTCGACCTGATGAGCCCCATCGACGAGGTCGATATCGAGGAGTTGTGCCGCTATGCCGACAAGCAGGGCGTGGGCATTCTTTTGTGGGCCGTGGGAGCGTTGCTCGACGAGCAGGGCGAGCAGGTGTGTCCCCACTACGCTGCGATGGGTGTCAAGGGCTTCAAGGTGGACTACTTCGAGTCGCAGGAGCAGCTGACCGTAGAGCAGACCTACCGCTTGGCCGACGTGTGTGCCCGCCACAAACTACTGCTCGACATCCACGGCATCTACAAGCCCACGGGTCTGAGCCGCACCTATCCCAATGTGGTGAACTACGAGGGTGTCTTTGGCTTGGAGCAGCTCAAATGGACCGACCGCACCAAGGCCGATATGCCCCGCAACGATGTGACCATACCCTTCATTCGTATGGCGGCAGGCCCTATGGACTACACTCAGGGCGCAATGCTCAACGCCACCAAGAGCGACTTCCGCGCCATCGACAAACGACCTATGAGTCAGGGCACAAGGGCCCATCAGGTGGCCACCTATGTAGTCTTCGACTCGCCTCTGGTGATGTTGTGCGACTCGCCCTCGAACTACTTGGCCGAGGATGAGAGCACACGCTTTATTGCCGACATCCCCTCGGTGTTCGAGAGTATGGTGATTCTCTCGGGCAAGGTTGGCGAGTGGATTGTTACGGCCCGCCAGAGGGATGGTGTGTGGTATGTTGGCGGCCTCACTTCGTGGGAGGAGCGCAGTGTGGATGTTGATTTCTCGTTCTTGGGCGAGGGCGAGTGGAGTTGCCGAATGTTGTGCGACGGTGTGAACAGCAACCTCACAGCGAGCGACTACACCACCCGCAACTGCACCGTAAGTGCCGACGACACTCTCTCGGTGCCAATGGCCTCGGGAGGCGGTTTTGCTATGATTTTGCACAAAACGGACTGGGGCCGATAATGCAATTCTGCGGTTGGGTGTCGTAAACGAAAGTCGGTTTACAAACACGCAAAAGGCCACAAATCAGCCATATAAACAACAGCTCCAAGGGCAAAATAGATAAAAATGCTTCGGTTGAACATCGGAGCATTTTTCTATTTTATGGCCGCGGGCAAATCTTTTGGTCTTAATTTCGCATACTTTTTTTCCGAATTAGGCACACAAAAGTTCAAAACAATATGGTAAAAGAGAATCTTATCAGAATGTATCAAGAGAGCTTCCGCAGCAACGCCGAGCTCCCCGCACTTACCGACTATTTCAAAAAGACAACCCTCACCTATTTCGACCTGGCCAAAATCGTTGCCAAAAACCACCTCGTGTTTGAAAAATACGGCATCAAGGCTGGCGAGAAAATCGCCCTCATCGGTCGCAATACCCCCAAATGGGTGTCGATCTACGCCTCGACTATCACCTATGGCGCAGTGATCGTTCCCATCCTCCAAGACTTCAACCCCATCGACGCTACCAATATCATCAACCACTCCGATTCGAGGATTCTGTTCCTCAGTCAGGACGTGTGGGACAAGCTCGATGCTACCAAATTCGAGAAACTCGAAGCCGTAGTGGAGTATGAGACCATGAAACCCCTCTGGGAGAAAGAGGGCAGCACCAAGTTCACCGAGCTGATGGAGAACGTAGACCAGCTCTTCGAGGAGCGTTACCCCAAAGGCTTCACCACCGAGGATATCATCTACCCCGAGGTGACTAACGACAAAGTGTGCATCATCAGCTACACCAGCGGTACCACCGGTTTCAGCAAGGGTGTAATGCTCACCGTAAACAACGTGACCAGCAACGTAGCATTCGCTATTCTCTACAAATTCCACTATCGCGGCTCGCGCGTGTTGGGCATCCTGCCCTTGGCCCACGCCTTTGGTTGCGCATTCGATATGCTCACCCCTCTGGCCACCGGCTCGCACATCACTCTGCTTGGCAAATTGCCCGCAGCACCCATCCTGCTCAAAGCACTCAAAGATGTTAAGCCCGACCTACTGCTGACCGTACCCCTGCTGATCGAGAAAATCGTTAAGGGCAAAGTTATGCCCACCCTGAGCAAACAGCCCGTAAAAACCCTCGTTAAAATTCCTCTGCTCAACCAGATTGTGTACAAAAAGGTACGCACTCAGCTGATGGAGGCCTTTGGTGGCGCACTCACCGAGCTGATTATGGGTGGCGCAGCACTCAACAGCGATGTGGAGAAACTGCTCAAAAAAATCAAACTCCCCTACACCGTGGGCTACGGTATGACCGAGTGTGCTCCTCTGATTTGCTACGAGCACCACGACCACTACAAGTCGCTCTCGTGCGGTAAACTCGTTCCCGGTATGGAGATCAAAATCGACTCGAAAGACCCCAACAAGATTCCCGGCGAGATTTGCGTTCGCGGCGAGAATGTGATGGTGGGCTACTACAAAAACCCCGAGGCAACCGCTCAGACCATCGACCAGGATGGCTGGTTGCACACCGGCGATATGGGTGTACTTGACGCTCAGGGCAACTGCTTCATCCGTGGCCGCTGCAAAACTATGCTTCTGTCGAACAACGGTCAGAACATCTACCCCGAGGAGATCGAGGCCAAACTGAACAACCTCGAAGCCGTATCCGAGTCGCTCATCATTCAGGAGGAGGGCAAGTTGGTGGCACTCGTTGTGCCCGACTACGCCAAGGCTCAGAGCAACGGTTGGAGCACCACCCACCTCAAAGAGGTGATGAACGCCAACCTTGCGGAGCTGAACAAACTCGTGGCTCCCTACGAGAGGGTTGCAGCTATTAAACTCTGCGAGGGCGAGTTCGAGAAAACCCCCAAGAAGTCTATCAAACGCTTCCTCTACCCCGCCGCTGCGAAGATTGTTTCGTAGTTTGGTAGAGAGATACCACCAAAAAGCCCGCGACTTTTTGTCGCGGGCTTTTTTTTAGTTGAAAGTTGAAAGTTGAAAGTTGAGAATTCCTTAATCTCCTTAAACTCCCTAAACTCCTTGATGATTTTATAGGAGATATAAGAGTTATAGGAGATATAGGAATTATAGGATATATATGATTCTTATTGCTCTTATTACTCTTATTACTCCTAGTCCTCTTATAACTCTTAGTCGTTAGACACTATACCTCAGTCGGTCGACGGTCGACGGTTGACGGTCGACGTTTTCGGAGTCTGGTGGATGAAAGAGAGTATGGCCGCCCCGACAGGGGTGGCAAAAAATAAAAGCGAGTACCAACGGCAAATTCATTTGCAAGGTGGTACTCACTTTTATTTTTGGTCGTGCTGATAGGCACGCTCTATTTCAGCCACCAGACTACGCAAAGGGTGCCTACGGGCACTCCGAGTGTATTAGGTAGTGGTGCTAAACAAAGACCTACCTAGACTGTAAGAGATACGAGCTTGGCGAGTATCTCAGAAAAGTTTTTGCGGAGCTTTTTACAAAAAGCGACAAAAACAAAAAGCCGAAGGCCGAACAAAAGACCTACTCGCCCAGGATTGTGGAGCACGACAGGTGGGCTGCTGCTGCGTCGGGCAGGCAGGCCAGGTGGTAGGCATTGACGCTCGTGAGGGCGTCGGAGAGGGTTTGGCAGATATGGTCGAGTGTGCGTTCTTCTTTTTGGAGTGTGGGCAGTGTGGAGGGGAGCAGTGCTCCGAAGGCTCCAAACTTGCTCAGTTTAGTTATCTGGTTTGCAGGGGCTTGGCTCAGTCGCAGGAAGCCTGCAATGGGTTTCCACTCTTGTTTCCACACGCAGCCTTTACCGCTCCAAGGCGAGCCGTAGACTCTCACGCTACCGTCGTTCATCACGCGCACCACGGGTCCGTCGTCGTTGAGACGTTCGGCACCCTCGATATTTTCTATCCAGAGGCGGGTGTGGGTACTTTTGCCGGTGCCGCTTTCGCCCAGGCACATCACTGCACGGTCATCCTTGACGATTACCGACGAGTGTATGAGCAGGGTTTTGCAGGGCAGGGTGGCAAACGAGTAGGCAAAGACGAGTGCGTGGTCGTAGATTATGCCGCTAACGCTTTTGCCCTCGGCGCACATATCGGAGTAGAAGCGGCAGGTGGGTGCATAGCGGTAGTTCGAGCGCTCGAAGGGGCAGACAACGGTGGCCTGCTGACCTCGGCTACGGATGGTTAGACGGTACTCGTCGGGGTATATGCGCAGGGTGCAGTCGCCATCTTGGAGGTCGTAGTCGAAGATTTGCGTGGGGGCATCTTCGCGTGGGGTTACCACCTTGTCGATTACGAGTTCAAAGAGTGGGTCGTCCACAAAGTTTTCTCTGCGGAAGGGTGCCATATTGAGCGAAACGGGAGGTATGCGCTCGGGCTCGCGCCTTGTGATGGCAAATGTGTGGTCGGCTACGCAGTACTGAATAGTCATCGGAATTCAAAATGCAAAATTCAAAATGCGAAATTGGCTACTCTTCTACCAACTCGGCCTGTTGGAGCATCTCTATCCATTTAGCAGCATCGGCCAGGGCCACAGCGGCCTCTACCTCGTACTCTGCGGTGAGCAGGTCGGCCACCTTCTGTGCATCGAACTCTACGCCCTGCAACTGCTCCCACAGCCACTCGCTGGTGGGGTTGAGCGAGATGATGGTTGTCATCTTCACATTCTGGGTGCCCATACGCACAATCACACTTTCGCCCGCAATTTTGCGTACCTTGTAGTTCTGTTTCAGTCTCATATATCTATTTCTATTTGAATAATTTACGTTTTATATCTATGGCCAGCGTGCGCACCCTTTTGCGACAGATGCTCAGCGCGGTGCGACGTCGCCACCCGACGCTGTTGTAGCGAATAGTGGGGCCTTTATGGAGCCTCACCTGCGACACATAGGCCACCACATCGGCCGTCGAGGCGACCTCCGCTTGTCGGTAGTTGCCGTCGCCCTCCATCGTGAGCCTTGGGCCCTCGATTTTGACAAGTCGGTGCAGAACGTGTGAGCCACGATGGCGGAAGAGCACCACCATACCGCAGCGCAACTGCTCCGCAGAGGTGGGCGAGAGCACCACCACATCGCGCTCGTTGCGCAAAAAGGGCCTCATACTAAACCCCTTGACGGTCATCTCGACGCTCTGCCCCTCGGCCACAAGTTCCTCTACCGATGCGAAGAATATGTCGTTGGCTATAACTTTTTTATTGCTCATAACTCACACATCACAGCTCCACAATCCTGTCGCAGAACGAGAGGGTTTTGGGGTTGTGGGAAATAAACAGTATCGTCAGGCTCTGGTTGCTCTGCGAGAGTCGCTCTACGGCCTCCACGATGTCGCGCTCGGTGGCCTCGTCGAGCGAGCTTGTAGCCTCGTCGAGCATCAGCACCGAGGCCTCTTTGTAGAGCGCACGGGCAATACCAATCCTCTGCCTCTGGCCACCCGAAAGTCGGCAGCCACCCTCGCCCGTAACGGTGTCGGCACCATTGGCGAGCGAATCAACCAACTCCCTCAGCCGGGCCTTGTCGATAGCATCATTAAGTCGCTGGCGGTCAATCTTATCGGGAGCCACGCCAAAGGCCACATTCTCGGCAATGGAGATGTCGGGGATGTAGAGGTCTTGCGAAACGTAGGCGATGTTGTTCTGCCACTTGCGCCTCAGCTCGGCACCCTCAATGGACACACCATCGACCTTCACACTGCCCTCGGCAGGCTCAAACAGCCCCGCAACAATGTTGAACAGAGTGGTCTTGCCTCTGCCCGAGGCTCCTCGGATGCCCACCTTTTCGCCCTTGCGTATGGTGAGCGAGAAAGCGTCCAACACACGCTCCTGGCCATAACCAAAGGTTATGTTGTCGAGTTCTATGGCACTATCGAAGGGTAGTTTTTCGTCGCTGAGCGAGGTGGGCTGCACGGGGTGCGAAAGCTCGTCGGAGAGCACATCGACCACATAGAGATTGCGCTTATACTCCGCCCAAGCCGAAGTGATGCGGCTCACGGAGGGGATTATGCGGTAGGCTGCAACGGCAAAGATGCCCAAAAATACCTTCAACGAGCCCACCGTGTGGCCCGAAGCGAGGCCTATGATTATTACGGCCACAACGCCCAGCACCAGCGAAAACTCTATCACATAGCTCGACATTGCACGCATAAGCATTGCGCGCAAGGTGCAGTGGCGCAGGTTGCTAATTCCCTTCTCGAAACGCTCTGTGATATAGGGCTTTGCGCCCGCAATTTCAATATCGGCATACCCCCTGAGGGCCTCGAACATAGTCTTATTTTGGCTCACCTGCAAGCGATTCTCCTCCTTGCCGTTCTCGGCCATACGTCGGCGAATCACGCGCGAGTAGAGCAACCCCACGGGCAGAAAAACAGCTACAATAAGCGCCACTACAAGAGCGTTATAAGATGCGAGGGCTATGAGCAACACCACAACCACAACAGCCTCGGTGAAAATCATCATCAACGTACTGACAATACCGTGTGCAAAGCGGTGGCATACGGCATTGACGTTGTTTATAAGCGTGGTGGTGTGGTGCGAGCGCACAAAGAGCAGTCCACGCGAGAGGTAGTTTTGGTACATCGCCTGCGAGAGGTCGGCAAAAAGCTCCATCATATAGCGAGCCCTATACTGCCCGAGTGCCAACCCCGCAACGGCCTTCAAGCCGATGAGCAGCAGCACCACAAGACACACAGTACCAATAAATTGTCCCTCGGTGGCAAAGCCCAACGAGTTGTAGATGCCCCCAATAATCGGGTTGGTCGAGATGATGTTTTCATCAAGCACCAGCAGCAGTATCGACACCAGCGCAGCGATGCCCACCAAGTCGACCACCGCCGAGCACAGAGCCGACAGCAGTACCCTCGGCAAACGACGTCGCCGAGTGGGTGGAACAAGCGAATATACTTTGCGTAATGACATAACCAAACAAAGGTAGTAATTTTAGTCGAAAGGAGCGTCAAAAGTGCCCCTCTTTTGGAAAAAATTTCCAAAAACGGGGCTAAACAGCCACCCGGGATTGCAGTCCGAAAAAAAATCTGTACCTTTGGGCGCCTTGCGCCCAGCAAAAAAGGCACAAGAGGGCACGATTGTCCACAAAATCGCCCCCAACAGAGAATTTATTTAGAACAACATAAACATTAACAACCAAACAATTTTTCAACTATGAGTTTCAAAAAGTTTTTGATGCTTTTGGCGCTTCCTGTTGCCTTTATGGTAAGCGGCTGCGAGGATGTCACTCCTAACACCGACAGCATCCTGCCCGAGTGTGAGATTGTAGACGCCACCGGCGCAGCAATCAACACCATCAACCTGCCCGCCGAGCAGAGCGAGGCAACCTTTACCATCACTGCCAACCGTGCTTGGAGCGCAGCTGTAACCCTGGTAGACTGGTTTGCAGTTACCCCTTACAGCCAGCCTAACCCCGAGAACAAGAGCATCTCTACTGAGGTGAAAATCACCGCTTTTGCCAACACCTCTACCGAGAGTCGTTCGGCCGTTATCGACATCACCGTCGACGGTGTTCCCACCCCCATCAAGCTGACCGTAAATCAGCTGGGCGTAGGTCAGGTAGCCACCGGCAAAACTATCTACTACGACAACTTCGACAAGGTTATCGCTGTTCAGGATAGCAACAACTACTGGCCCTATATGAGCGCCGAGTATGGCAACCCCACCCCCGAAAATCAAACCGGCGTAACCTACGAGAGCAAGAACGTAACCGCTCGCGCCAACTCTGGCTCAAATAGCGACTACTCGGACTACGAGGGTAGCGGTGGCAACAATATGTTCTTCGGCAAAGAGAACCACCTGACCATCAGCGGTATCTCGCTGGCCGAGTTGGAGGGCAACGCACTGACCATGACCTTCGGTACCGAGAAGTACAGCAAAGACAACGGTAGCGTATTCACCCCCAGCGAGTTCCACGTTTACATCAGTGGCGACAATGGCGCTAAGTGGAGCGAGATTTCCTACACCTTTGCAGGCACCGCCGAGGGCCGTTGGAACGTGGCTACCGCAAGGTTCAGCCTCAAAGAGGTTCCCGCCACTTTGGCTATCAAGTTTGTTGTTGACGTGGCTTCGAGCTACCGTATGGACGACCTCACCCTCCTCGAAGGTGGCGGTGGTACCGAGATCGACCTCTCGCAGGGCGGCAATGGCAACGGTGGTGACAACAGCGTCATCAACCCCGACCCCAACGCTCAGGCTATCAGCGTAGCCGACTTCATCGCCAAAGCCGACTCGAACACCACCTATCAGCTCACCGGTGTTATCAGCGGCAACGTGAACACCACCTATGGCAACTTCGACCTGGTAGACGATAGCGGTAGCATCTACATCTACGGTCTGAAAGATGGCTCAACCGGCCAGAACCTCAACTGGACTGCCAAAGGTCTGAAAAAAGGCGACACCATCACCATTCAGGGTAAATACTACCTCTACGAAAAAGACGGCAACACCAAACACGAGATCGTAGACGCACTCTACATTTCGCACGTTGCCGGTGAGGGTGGCGATCCCGAGCCTCCCGTAGTAGTCGATGGCGACTTTGGTTCGGATGCAGCATTTGTTTGCGCCAGCGACGACAGCACCAACGCAGCCTACGGCCTGGGCGACACCCAGATTGGTAGCAAACCCGCCAGCGGTTTCAAACTCGGCAAGAGCAAACAGGAGGGTAAATTCACCTCGGCTGCCATTGGCGTTTCGGGCGACAAATACCTCAACTTCTACGCCGTATCGTGGGGTGCAGGTGGCGACAAGACCATCTACTTCCGCGTAAACGGTGGCGAGGTTAAATCGCAGGACATCAAGGCCAATGCAGGCGCAACAGGCAACGCCCCCTACAACAACCTTGCACCCACCGAAGCAGACCACTACTCTATCTTGCTCAGCGGCCTGACTGCTACCGACAAGATCGAGTTTTCGACCAACGCAGCCTTCGACTGCGCAACCACTACCGACTACGCAACCCGTGCAATCTTCTTCGGTGTTAAACTCACCGACGAGGCTATCAGTGGTAGCACCGGTGGCGACAACACAGGTGGCGACAACACAGGTGGCGACAATACCGGTGGCGACAACACCGGTGGTTCTACCGGCGAGATCCAGACCCTGACCGTTAAAGATTTCTTGGCCAAAGGCGTAGATGCCAATGTTTGGTACAAGCTCACCGGCAAAATCACCAACATTGCAAATACCACCTTTGGCAACTTCGACCTGGTAGACGATAGCGGCTCTGTATATGTCTACGGTCTGACCGCAACCCAGCAGTCGAGCAACGACAAATCGTTCAGCTCGCTCGGTCTGAAAGAGGGCGACATCGTTACCCTCATTGGTGTTCGCGCCGTGTACAACGACTCGCCCCAGGTAGGCAACGCTTACTATGTTTCGCACGTTGAGGGCGAGACTCCCGAGGTTGATGCCAATGTAGCAACCATCTCGTTTGCCGATGTAGCCAATCGTACCAGCCTGAGCGAAACCCAGCAGGTATGGCAGCAGAACGGCATCACCGTAACCAACGACAAGGGCGCTTCGACTACCGACGTGGCCAACTACTCGGGTCCTGCAAGGTTCTACAAGAGCTCTAACCTGACCATCGCTGCCGAGAAGGAGATGTCGCAGATTGTAATCAACACCACCGGTGGTAGCAAATACTACTTCACTTTGTCGGATGGTAGCGGTTACACCGTGAGTGGTTCGGGCACCTCGAAGGCAACCATCACCCTCACCACTCCTGCAAAATCGTTTACCATCACCGGCCTGGCAAATCAGGTTCGTTGCACCAGCATCGAGGTAACCTTTGCAGAGTAGTCGCAGACCGACACTTAGAGATTAAAAAACAGAGAGATAGGGCGCTCAAACGAGTGTCCTATCTCTTTTTTTGCACACTTTTTGTTCGCGCGCGCACGTTATTCAAATAAAAACCGTAAATTTGGACCCTAATAGCCCCCTGTGTAATCGGCCCCGTTTTCAAGAAACGCTTTCCGACATGGGCAAAAGGGGTGCAAAACAGAGTACGCAAAGGATGTATAAAATGATGAAATATCTGGCAACATTTGTAATGATGCTCGTGGCCGTAAGTTGCGAGCTTGTGGGCATCACTCCTCCCTCCAACCATATCGAGAGCAGTGCAACCTTCTCGGTGGGTGCCAACGTAGGCGCTCAGACCGCACAGCAGTTTGTGTCGATTACCACCGAGGGCGAGTGGTCGCTCACCATCGACTACCCCACCGAAGGCGAGAATTGGTGCACCCTCACCCCCACCGAGGGCACGGGCAATGCCAACGTGATGATGATCTTTGGCAAAAACGAGGGCGATGCCGAGCGTTCGCTCACCATCACCGCACGCTTCGAGGATAAAACCCTGCAACTCGACTTTACGCAGACCTCGCTTTACAGCCTCAGCAACAACGCCCAGCTGAAAGGTTGGCTCGAACTGCCCGAGTTTGCCGACGACCGCAATCGCTACTACTTCACCAAGCACATGCTCCCCTCGTCGGGCAACACCAAGCGTAGTTTCTCGGCCCTCTACGACACCCAAAACTTCATACCCCTTTGGGTGGCCTACCCCCTCTGCAAAGATAATATGGGCAGCGGCAAGAGGGTGGATACTTGGGGCATCTACGATCCCAACATCCCCCAAGAGAAGCAACTCTATATGAAATACTCCTACCAAGGCAACTACGACCGAGGCCACATGCTTCCCTCGGCCTCGCGAATAGTCAACGGTAGCGACAACTCGCAGACCTTCTACCCAACAAATATGACTCCTCAGCTCGACCGACTCAACCAGGCCAAATGGTCGAACATCGAGGGGCAGGTGAGAAAGTGGGCCGAAGGGTGCGACACGCTCTATGTGGTTACGGGTGCTGTTTTGCAGACCGTAGGCGGCAATGAGAGCGTGGGCCACACCTACTGCAAGAGCGATTCGGGTAAGTCGGTGGCCATCCCCAACTACTACTACAAGGCGCTGTTGCAGTACAACAACACGGGTGGCGAGAAGGTCTACCAAGCCATCGGCATCTGGGTAGAGCACAAGGCTGCCAGCGGAGGTATCACAACCGACGACCTGGTGACCATCGACGAGTTGGAGCGCCGACTCGGCTACGACCTCTTCTCCAACCTCGACACTGCCATTCAGGCACAAATAGAGTCGAGTTACAGCCCCATATATTGGAGCGGCATTAGCGAATAAACAGACAAAAAAGCACAACACATACCCAAAAGATGAAGATTTTGAGATACATCACTCTGGCCCTCGCACTTGTAGCCGCCGTAATGGTTGGCTGCGAGGAGCTGCCCACCCCTGGTGGTAGCGACACTCAGCTGGCCGTAGAGACCACCTCGCTCACCCTCCCTGCCGAGGCGGGCACCACTTCGTTCGACCTCACATCCAACACCAGCTGGACCATTACCAGCTCGTCCGAGTGGTTGCAGGTTATTCCCGCAAGTGGTTCGGGCTCTACCAATGTGCGCTGCGCCTACCAGGCCAACACTGCCGCCAAGGGACGCAATGCCAAGATTAGCATCGCACCCGTAGACTCGCTCTCGGCTCCCTCGTACACCATTTTGGTACTCCAAAACGGCACTTCGGGCGGCGACAACGGCGGAAATGATGACAACGGTGACGACAACGGCGGTAACGATGACAACGATGATATAGCCGACGGCAATGGCGAGGCCACTTCGCCTTATAGCGCCAGCCAACTTGTGGAGATACTCACAAGTGGTAAGGCCATTCCCGATACTCCACGTTATGTCATTGGTGTTATTTCGAGCATCGAGGAGGTGAGCACCTCCTACGGCAACGCCACCTACTACATCTCGAACAACGGCAAGAGCGACACACCTCAACTCTGCATCTATCGCGGCTACTACTTGGGGGGCGAGAAGTTCACCTCCGAGAACCAGATTGCCGTGGGCGACGAGGTGGTGATTTGTGGCACCCCCATCCTCTACAACGATACCAAGCCCGAGATGAACGCCGGCAACTACATCCACTCGATCATCAAGGGTAGCAACAACGATGACAATGGTAGCGACGATAATGGCGACGATAATGGTGGCAATGGTGGCACCGTAACCGATGGCGGCACTCCCCACGCAGGTTGGGCCGAACTGCCCGCCGAGGAGGATAACGACGACTACTACTATGCCTACCACATGATTCCCGACAAGGGCAACGGCAAGGTGCGCAACTTTGCGGTGTGCTACTCCGAGGAGCTTGGTTGCCCCGTGTGGGTAGCCTCGCCTATGCACTCCTACTACACCGCCAAGAACACCAGCCGTAGCGATGCCTATGCACCCGACCCCGTGATTCCCGCAAGCATTCAGGTACACAAGCGCACAGGCTACACTCGTGGCCACATGCTCGGCAGTGCTGACCGTCTGGTGAGCGTGGGTGCCAACAAGCAGGCCTTCTACTACTCCAACATTGCGCCTCAGCTCTCGGCCGGTTTCAACACAGGCGGTGGTGTGTGGAACAACTTGGAGAGCTACTGCGACGGACAGCTCTGTGCCGACACCCTCTATATGGTGAACGGCTGCTATTGGGCCAACAAAAAGACCACAGCAAGCGGCACCGTCATCCCCACCCACTACTACAAAGTGTTGCTCCGCACCAAAAAGGGCAACTCGGGCAAGTGGGTTGTAAACTGCTCAGAGAGCGAGCTCAAATGTGTGGTATTTATGGTCGAGCACAATTCGAGCCAGCACGGAGTTAAGCCCCACAAGGGTATGATGATGAGCGTGGCCGAGTTGGAGCGAATGACAGGCCACACCTTCTTCCCCAACGTGCCCAACGCACCCAAAGATAGCTACAACGCCAGCGAATGGGGCTTTTAGGGGGAATTCAAAATTCAGAATTCAAAATTCAAAATTATATGAAACGCAATCTTTTTGTCATTAGCGCAGTGGTGGCGATGTTGCTCTCGTTGAGCACCGCCTCGGCACAGAGCAAGCGCTACACCGTGTTGTTCTACAACGTCGAAAACCTTTTCGACACCATTCAGGACCCCACAATCTACGACACCGAGTTTATCCCCAGCGGTGTGAAGGAGTGGAACTCGGCCAAGTATTACAAGAAACTCGGCAACCTCGAAAAGGTATTCTACTCGATTGCCGAGCAAAACCGAGCCTACCCCACCATTATCGGTGTGAGCGAGATCGAAAACCGCAACGTGCTCGAAGATATCGCCTCGATGCCTAAGTTGCAGAAGGCCAACTACCAAATCTGCCACTACGACGGTCCCGACGCTCGTGGTGTGGATGTGGCCTTCTTCTACCGCCCCGACCAATTCAAATACGAGGGCAGCAAATCCATCAAGGCCAACATCCCAGGTGCAAGGGAGAACTTCCGCACAAGGGACATCCTTACGATGTGGGGCAAAATCGACGGCGAAGACTTCCTCTTTATTGTGAGCCACTGGCCCAGCCGTAGGGGTGGTCAGAGTTCGTCGGCCTACCTGAGGGAGGGTTTGGCCGCACAGATCAAGGGCATCTGCGACGAGGCCCGCAGGCAAAATCCCAACATCAAGGTAGCCGTAATGGGCGACTTCAACGACGACCCCGGCGACAAGAGCGTTTCGCAAGACCTGGGCGCAAAGCTCAAAAAGAATAAACTCGGAGAGTTCGACTTCTGGAACCCCTATTGGCAGATGCACCGCGACGGCTACGGCACGCTGGTCTACAACGACCTGTGGAATCTGTTCGACAACATCGTGGTAAGCGCCAACGTGGCCAACGCACCTCAGGGTACTCTCGAAATCTGGAAACCCAAGCAGAACGACTACTACGGCAATGTGTTCAAGGGCGACTTCCTCTTCCAGAAAGAGGGACAATACAAAGGCTACCCCCTGCGCACCTATGTAGGCAACAACTTCCAGAACGGATTTAGCGACCACCTTCCCGTCTACATCTTCTTGGTGAAATAGTCGGTGGCGACAACCCAAGCGTGATTATTAACAAAAACAAGCATAGCAAAACATGATTAAGAAAACATTCATCACTTTGCTGTTGGCCGTAGCCACAATGGTTGGCACCTCGGCACAGCAAAAAGTTGGCACCATCACCGGTAAGGTTGTGGCACGTCAGGACCGCCAGCCTATCGAGATGGCCAGCGTGAGCCTCGATGGTCAGACCAAGACCACCGATGCCGAGGGCCGCTTCACCTTCGAGGGTATCCCCTACGGCACCGTAACCATCGAGGTCGAGGCCTTGGGCTACACCTCGTCGAGCGTAAACGTAAAAGTAGACCGCGAGCTGAAAGACATCAACTACATCACTCTGGCCGTAAGCGACTTTATGGCTGGCAGCGACCTGCTCGACGACGGCTCGTTTGTGGAGTTCGACAGCGACTCGTTCAGCGACTCGCAGTCTACCCCTGTATCGCTCAGCTCGTCGAAAGACGTATTCAGCAACATTGCGGGCTACAAGTTTAGCTCCATGAGGTTCCGCACCCGTGGCTACGACCAGAATACCGAGATTATCTACCTCAACGGCGTGGAGATGACCGATGCCAACAGCGGCAACGGCACTTGGTCGTTGTGGAGCGGTCTGAACGAGGCCACCCGCAACCAAGAGGCCACCTATGCCACCTCGGTTGGTACCAGCGGTGTGGGCGGTATCAACGGTACGACCAACATCTTGGCCCGCGCCTCGCAGATGCGTAAGGGTTTCCGCGCAAGTGCCGTAACTTCGAGCGGCTCGTATCGCTACCGACTGATGACCACCTACACAAGCGGTATGCAGGATAATGGTTGGGCCTACGCAGCAAGCCTCTCGGCAAGGCTCGGTGGCAACGACTTTGTGGAGGGCGTAACCTACAACGCTTGGGCCTACTTCCTGAGTGCCGAGAAGAAGTTTAACGACCAGCACCAGGTGTCGTTCACCTTCTTTGGCGTACCCACCGAGAGGGGTGCACAGATGGCTGCCACCGACGAGGCCTATCAGTTGGCCGGCAGTTGGTACTACAACCCCAACGTGGGTATGCAGAACGGCAAGCTCCGCAATGCCCGTATGCGTGAGTACCACGAGCCTGTGGCTATGGTCAATTGGTTCTACACCCCCGACGACCAAACCCGCATCACCGCCGCAGCCCTCTACCGCTTTGGTCAGAACGGCTACTCGGCCCTCGACTGGAACAGCGCAGCCGACCCCAAGGCCGACTACTACCGCAATCTGCCCAGCTACTGGGTGCAGAAGGGCGATATGGACCACGCACGAGAGATGCTGAACGCCTGGGAGCAGAATCGCGATAAGATGAAGTATATCGACTTCGATAAGCTCTACAACATCAACTACCTGAGCAATCCCGCCGGTGGCGACCGCCCCACCCTCAACTACGAGGGCACAGGCTTGGAGGAGAGTGTGCAGGATCAGAACCGCTCGCGTTACATCATCTCGGAGCGCCACACCGACCAGAGGGACTTCCGTCTGAAATTGCAGATCGACCGCACCCTCAGCAAGCGTCAGAGCGTGGCCGGTGGTATTGACTTGCGTCGCAACCGCACCGAGTACTACACCTCTATCAAAGACCTGCTGGGTGGCGACTACTGGGTGAACGTAGACAACTTTGCCGAGCGCGACGTGCACGGCACCGGCGACCGCCAGATTACCCTCAACGACCTTACCCGCTCGGACAACTACATCGTGCGCGAGGGCGAAAAATATGGCTACGACTACTATGCCCACTCGATGTTGGGCAAGATGTGGGGTGCCTACAACCTGCGCATGGGCCACTATCAGGTGGCTTTGGCTGGCGAGGTGTCGTACACCGAGTTCTGGCGCGAGGGCCTCTACAAAAAAGGCCTCTTCCCTGAGAACTCGTTTGGCGACAGCGAGCACCAGAAGTTCTTTGGCTACATCGGCAAGGCTAACTTGATTTATGAGCCCAGCGGCTCGACCAACGTGCAGATCTCGTTGGTGGCACAGCAGAATGCCCCCTACTTCCAGGATGCATTCGTGTCGGCCCGCACCCGCAATACCGTGGCTCCCAATCTGACCACCGAGAAGATTCTGAGTGGCGATATTGCCTACACCTACAAGGCTCCCTGGATTAGTCTGCGTGCGTCGGCCTACCTGACCAGCATCAAAGACCAATCGAAGCTTATCAGCTACTACGACGACGTGTGGTCGGCCTTCTCGAATATGTCGCTCAGCGGTATCGACTCGCGCTATGCGGGCGTGGAGTTGGGCGTAAGGGTGCCCATCACTGCCGACCTGAGCTTCTCGGGTGCAGCAAGCCTTGGCGACTATGTCTACACCTCGAACCCCATCTTTACCCAAACCCGCGACAACACGGCCGACATCCTCATCGAGAATGCCAAGGTTTATTGGAAGGGTATGAAGGTCGAGAGCACTCCTCAGGTGGCCGTAAGCGTGGGCCTCAACTACAAGACCTCGAACAACATCTACCTCTCGCTCGATGCCGAGTATTTCGACAAGATGTATCTGAGCATGAACCCCCTCTACCGCACCCTGGCGGCTATGGGCGGCAGGGTTGACACCTCGGTAAATATGGCCAACTTCCACGGCACCATCGACGAGCTGCTCACCTACACCGAGCACTACGTTCTCAATGGCGAGGAGGTGAACAAGGCGTTCGTACTGCCCGGCCACGCAAGCGCCATTGCCACGCTGACCGCACAGGAGAAGTTCAAACCTGCCGTTATTCTGAATGCCAGCATCGGTAAGACTTGGTACGTTGGTAGCCAGCAGTTGGGTT
>JAZLDU010000040.1:0-13561 GCA_045614885.1 Tidjanibacter sp.
GGAGAGTTTTTGTCCAACTCCCCCTTTAAGTTCTCCTCCCCTACGAACCGACGCCCGAAGCGGGGGCAGAGGCTGCTTGCAGACTATGCCCCGCAAGTAGGAGGAAAAGCCTCCGAAGGAGGATTAAAGGGGAGGTCGGGAGGGGTGGTCGAAATTGCGTGCGCGTCCTCGCGCACATCCCCCTCTAAGTTAGAGGGGGTGTCACGAAGTGACGGGGGCGTGTGTTTGTCGGTTGACGGTCGACGGTCGACGGTCGTCGTCAGGCCTCTATCGAACAAAGAGGCGCACAATATCGTTCCACGTGGCGTAGAACATAAGGCCAAAGAGCAGAGCCATACCTATCATCTGGGCCACCAACAGCACCTTATCGCTCGGCTTACGGCCCGTAACCACCTCGATAAGCAAGAACAAGACGTGACCGCCATCGAGGGCAGGAATAGGCAGCACGTTCATAATGGCCAAAATGACCGACAGCAGAGCCGTAACACGCCAAAAATACTCCCAATTCCACTCGTTAGGAAAGATACTACCAATAGAAATAGGCCCACCCAGAGCCTTATACATCTCGGTCTTGGGCTGGACAATCATCTTCAACTGTTTCCAATAGTCGCTCATCTCCTCGCCCACGCGCTCGAAGCCACGAGGAATGGCCTGCCAGAGGTTATACTCCCTTGTGCGCACGGGGATATACTCGGCCGAAGCCACCCCCACGCCAATCTTACCCTCGTTCGATACGGCCACCTCGGTCTGGCCCACCACGCCCTCGCGCTCGTAGCCCAGCACGACATTCAGTCCCGCACTCGCCTCCAACAGCGGAGTGTACTCGTCGAACCACACAGTAGGCACGCCATTGAACGATACAAGCACGTCGCCCACCTGCAATCCCGCAGCCGCAGCTCCAAGCCCCTCGACCACGCCTGCAATCTTAAAGGGCACACGAGGGCTAATAAAATCGGTCTGCTCGACAAACTCCATAACCGACTGCACGGGAATCTCAATGGCCACCCTCTGGCCGTCGCGCTCCACAACCGTAGTCTTGTCGCTCTCGATAGCCATAGTGGTCAGAATCTTGGCATAGTCCTCAATCTCTTTGCCGCCAATCGAGATTATCTTGTCGCCATTACGGAAGCCAAGTTCGTGGCCATAATCATTAAAGACATAGCCATACTGCATATCCGTATTGGAGATGTACGTATCGCCCCATTTCAGGCTGATACCCACATAGATAGCAAAGGCCAAAATGGCGTTCATCATCACACCGCCGAGCATAATCAGCAGTCGTTGCCAAGCAGGTTTGGTGCGGAACTCCCAGGGCTGAGGCTCGCTTTTGAGCTGTTCGGTGTCCATACTCTCATCGACCATACCGGCCAACTTGGCATAGCCACCAAAGGGAATCCACCCCACGCCAAACTCCGTCTCGCCCCAGCGCCACTTCACCAGCGCACGGCCAAAAAATATGCGAAACTGCTCCACCCTCACGCCAAACAATCGGCCAAAAAAGAAATGGCCAAACTCGTGCACCAGCACCAGCAGAGTGAAACTGAGTATAAATTGCAGAATCTTAATTACAATGTCCATAAATCTGTGTCGAACAAAACTATATTAACGGCCGAGCTGTGCCACAATCTCGGCAGCAATGGCCCTTGCCTCGTCGTTCGAGGCAGCATAATCCTCCACCGAGGGCGAGGCCACAAACTGCGCACGAGCGAGCGTTGTTTGTATAACGTCGGCAATGTCGGTATATTTTATCTGTCCGCCCAAAAAAGATGCCACCGCAATCTCGTTGGCCGCATTCATCACACAGCAGCTATTGCCACCCCTGCGCAAACAGTCGTAGGCCACACCCAGCATTGGGAAACGTGCATCGTCTACGGGCTCAAACGTGAGCGTGGGATTCTTCAAAAAGTCGAGCCTATCGCCACCGCAGTCGCCCCTGTCGGGGAAGCGTAGTGCGTACTGAATAGGCAGGTGCATATCGGGCGTGCCCAGCTGGGCCTTCACCGCACCGTCCTCGAACTCCACCATCGAGTGAACAATCGACTGAGGGTGAACAAGCACATCTATCTGGTCGGGCGAAAGGCCAAACAACCACTTGGCCTCTATAACCTCAAAGCCCTTGTTTACCAGCGTAGACGAGTCGATGGTAATCTTTGCACCCATCGACCAATTGGGGTGTTTCAGGGCCTGCTCTACGGTTACGCCCGCCAACTCTTCGGCAGGAGTGCGCAAAAATGGGCCACCGCTGGCGGTAATAATCACCCTCCTTACGGAGCTAACCTCGCCGGCCAAGCATTGGAAGATTGCCGAGTGCTCCGAGTCGATGGGCAGAATGGGGACATTGCGCTGGGCAGCCTCGCGCATAATCAGCTCTCCGGCCACCACAAGGCTCTCCTTGTTGGCCAGTGCAAGGCGTTTGCCCGCCCTTACGGCCGAGAGCGATGGGAGCATACCGGCATAGCCCACCAGGGCATTCACCACGGTATCGACCTCGCCACCCGTAACCACCTGAGAAAGGGCCTCGTCGCCCGCAAAAACCTTTATAGGCTCACCTGCGAGGGCCTCTTTCACGTTGTTATACAAACTCTTGTCGGCAATAACCACGCTGTCGGGCTGAAACTCTTTGGCCTGTTCGACCAGCAGTTGCCAGCTACGGGCAGCAGTCAGCGTTGTAACCTCGAACTCATCGGGGCGGTTGCGTACAATATCGAGAGTCTGTCGGCCAATAGAGCCGGTCGAGCCCATCAGGGCCAGACGTTGTTTGGGCACTTGATTCATCAGAAAATGATATATTTTTCGGGGTCGATGGGGGTGCCATCGTACCATAGTTCAACTTCAATGTTTGTAGCGTTACCGGCTGCGGTATCTTCGTTCCAGGTTGCGCCTATGGCCTGTCCGCCTTTCACACGCGAGCCCACCTCTTTGTGGGCCTGGCCGAGTCCGCGATATACGCTCAGCAGGTTGGCCGAGTGTTGAATTTGCATAGTGTAGCCGTCGGGCTCCCAGATGCAGAGTACCACCGTACCATCCTGCACTGCGGCAACCTGCTGGATGTTCTCCACGCTAATCACCACTCCATGGTGGCCGTCGGCGGGCGAGAAAGGCTCCACCACGCTACCCTCTACGGGGCGCAACATCTCGGCATTGCTCAGTTTGGCTTTGCCCTCGGGCGACTTTTTGTTCAAGCCATAGCGACCACCGCCCTCCAACTGTGCGCGGAGCAACGAGTCGAGCGACGAGGGGGCTACCACCTCTTTCTCGGCGGTAATTTTGTCTTGATCCTGAGTCTTAACGCTGCGAATCACAGGGCCTTTGCCCTCCATAATCTGGGCCACATTGTCGATGTAGACATTCATATAGGCGAGTTCTCGTTCGAGCGAGTCGAGTCGGATGATGTTTTCGATCATAGTTTCGCGCGACTGAATGCCGTAGTAGCCGGGCACGATGTCGAGCACCTTGGTATAGGCGGCAATGAGCAGAGTTGCCACAAAAACTACCAGCGCACACACAAGCGCCATACCAATCAGACGGAGTGGCGAAGCTTTGTGCGAATACCACACTTCTCGTCCTTCGCTGTCGGTCATGCTCAGGCGGTGTTGCCTTCGTAGGTTTGCCAGAAAATATCGTATATTACCGTGAGCCATATATGTTCAATTTTGCTTTTGGGTGACACATTATTCCTCAAATAATAGACAAAGGTACAAATTCCCCCACGAATTTTGAATGGTGGATTATGATTTTTGAATAATATAGTGTAATTTTGTGCGCCCATTGGGCAAATTTGCAAATAAAGCAGGACTGAAAACCAATAAAATAACACAATACACAAAAAACTAAAAACTATGAAAAAACCAACTCTTCTCGTTTTGGCAGCAGGTATGGCATCGCGCTATGGCTCGCTCAAACAGATGGACGGCGTAGGCCCTTGCGGCGAGGCCATTCTCGACTACTCGATTTATGACGCTGCTCGCGCAGGTTTCGGCAAAGTAGTGTTCGTAATTCGCGGCACTTTTGCAGAGTCGTTCAAAGCAGCTTTCCCCGCATCGCGCTTTGGCGGTAAAATCGATGTTGACTTCGTATTCCAGGAGCTCGACAAACTTCCCGAGGGCTTCACTGTACCCGAGGGTCGCGTTAAACCTTGGGGTACCAACCACGCCGTAATGATGGGTGCAACCGCCATCAACGAGCCTTTTGCTGTTATCAACGCCGACGACTTCTACGGCTACGACGCTTTCAAAACCATGGCCGACTACCTGAACAGCCTTGGCGAGCAGAGCGAGGGCAAATACTGCATGGTAGGCTACAAACTCTACAACACCCTTAGCGACTTCGGTAGCGTATCGCGTGGCGAGTGCGTTGTTGACGCAGAGGGCAACCTGACCGGCATGGCCGAGCGTTTGGGCATCAAACGCTTGGAGAATGGCACCGTTATCTACGAGGAGAACGGCGAGCAGAAAGAGATTGCAGAGGATGCAACCGTTTCGATGAATATGTTTGGCTTCACTCCCGACTACTTCGCACACAGCGAGCGCTTGTTCAAAGAGTTCTTGGCCGACGAGGCTAATATGGCCAACCCCAAGAGCGAGTTCTTCATTCCCTTGGCAGTTAACAACCTCATCAACAATGGCCAGGCTTCGATGCGCGTACTCACTTGCGACGCTCAGTGGTTTGGCGTTACCTACAAAGAGGACAAACCCGATGTAGAGGCCAAGATTCGTGGTCTTATCCGCGAGGGCTTGTACCCCGCAAAACTCTGGTAGTAGACCACAAACACTACTCATAAACGAAAGGCTCGGAACATATTCCGAGCCTTTTTTATTTGTCCATATTGGAGATTAGAATTTCAGATAAAAATCCTTGGTCAGGGCCTTATACTCCTCCGAGTAGTCGCCACCCTCGTATATCGTCAGGCTTGTGTGGTCGGTCTTGGTGGCCGTGCGGCCAAACTCCAACAGCACCCTGATAGGTGCCGAGGTGGGCTTCGAGCGCACATCGCACCTGCGAGCCAGAAACAGCCCTCGGCGGGCCATTGCCAGCGTAATATCGCCCACCGCATCGGCTGGCAGCACCACCGACACCACCCCACCCTCCGTGAGCAGTCGCTCGGCCGAGCGGGCCAACTCGTCAAACGAGAGCGAGTCGGTATGGCGAGCCTGGGTGCGCCCCTTGTCGGGCGAGCGCAGCGAGTCCACAAAATAGGGCGGATTGCTCACAATGTGGTCAAACAATCCCCCACCCTCAAACTCCTGAATGGGCTGTTGCACAACTCTCAATCTATCGCTCCACTCCGAAGCCGCAAAGTTGTCGGCAGCCTCGGCAGCGCTCTCGGCATCAATCTCCACAGCCACCACCTCGGCGCCCCACTGCTCCGTTCGCTGGGCCGCCATAAGGGCCACAAGACCCGTACCCGTGCCAACATCGAGCACTCGACCATGACAAGGCTCCAACCTCGCCCACGCACCAAGCAGCACACCATCGGTCCCGACCTTCATAGCCGAGCGTTGTTGTACCACACCAAAGCGTTTGAATCTGAAATCAGCAGACACGAGGAGGAAGTTGAAAATTGAAAATTATTTTTTTATAGGGCCTATTTTCGAGATTAGACCTTATTTATTCCTGCACCAAAGAGGGCGTAGTCGTATTTTACGGGGTCGTCGGGGCAGAACTCCCTCAGTCGCGAGGTTACCTCCTCCACCGCACGCCAATCGCTCTGCTTACGTTCGAGCAGCCCCAGCGCACGAGCCACATTGCCGCTATGCACATCGAGGGGCAGATATAGGGCCGACATCGGGATCCTCTGCCACATACCAAAGTCCACCCCACGTTCATCCCTACGCACCATCCAGCGCAGATACATATTCAACCTCTTACAAGCCGCCCCCTTGGCAATCGACGAGAGGTGTTTTTCGCTCCTTGCGGGGTGGTCGAAGTCGAAGAAAAAGTGACGGAAGTGGGCCAATACCTCGCGCATATCGCCCGTATTCTCCCACTCGCCCTGAAACCACTCGCCCAGCGATCCACTCTGCTGACAAACCCTCCTGAGGGCCCTCACAAAGCACTCCAAATCTATGCCATTGAAGGTGCGGTGAACGTAGGTTGCCAGCCCCTTCAACTCCCACTCCGAGGCCCCCATAACAAAATCGTAGGGGCGGCCATCGAGGTAGTCCATCATCTTCGTGGCGCTCTTAACAATGGCCTTGCGGTTGCCCCACGCAATCGTGGCGGCCAAAAATCCCGCAATCTCCCTATCGAGCGGATCGGAAAACGAGTGAGGTATTGATATGGGGTCGGGCTCGATGAAATCCACACAATTAAAGCGGTCGTGGAGCTCTTCGAGCAGGGCGTGCAGTTCTTCGTGGGTGTAGTTCAAAGCAGTAGCAGTGTTTATATTCTACTCTATTTGACCGTCGGTGATGGTGATTTTGCGGTCGCTCATATCGGCCAGGCCCTCGTCGTGGGTTACCACCACAACCGTAATGCCCAGCTTATCCCTCAGTTCGAAGAACAAGCGGTGAATCTCGCCACGATTGTAGCTATCCAGATTACCCGAAGGCTCATCGGCCAACAGCAGTCGGGGCTCGTTGATCAGCGCACGAGCAATGGCCACACGCTGTTGTTCGCCACCCGACAGTTGCGCTGGTTTGTGAGTAGTGCGCTCCGAGAGGCCCACAAGCGAGAGCAGTTCGAGAGCCTTAGCCTCGGCCTCTTTGCGCCCCACGCCCGCAATCATCGCAGGCAGGCACACGTTTTCGAGCGCCGTAAACTCGGGCAGCAGGTAGTGCATCTGAAACACAAAGCCGATGCGACGATTGCGAAAGTCGGCAGCCGTGTCGGTGGTAAGATTGCGAAGGTCTACCCCATCGACCACCACACTACCGCTATCGAAGTCGGACAGCGCACCCACAACGTGCATAAGGGTTGTTTTGCCGGCACCGCTGGGGCCCACAATGGCCACCACTTCGCCCTCGGCTATGGTGAGCGAAACACCACGCAACACCTCCAAAGTGTCGTAGTGTTTGCGCAGGTTGCTAATCTCAATTATGTTTTTGCCGTTCATAAGCATTTGGTTTGTTCGTATAGTTTAATGATCTGTCGGGCGGGAGCTGTGTCGTGGACACGCAGAATGGCAGCACCACCCTCCATGCACGCCCAATGGAGTGCCGATGTGGGCTCCAACGCCTCCTCGGGGGTAATCCCCAAGCTCTTGTATATAAAACTCTTGCGCGAGATACCCGCCAAAACAGGAAATCCGAGGGCCGAAATTTCGCCCAACCTCGCCAGCAGTTCAAAGTTCTGCTCCACCGTCTTTGCAAAGCCAAATCCGGGATCTATGATAACCTCTCTCACACCCTGCCCCACAAGCCACTTGGCCCTCTGTGCAAGGTAATCGGCAACCTCGGCCACAACATCCTTGTAGTCGGTCAGAGAGGCCATAGTTTGGGGTGTTCCTCGGGTGTGCATAGCCACCATAGGTGCGCCATAGCGAGCCACCACATCGACCAATCGGCCGTCGGCTTCACCAGCCGTTATGTCGTTGATTATCACATTGTCATACTCGCTCAACACTCGCTCGGCCACCGAGGCTCTGAACGTGTCGATAGAGAGTGTAACGTCGGGAGCAACTGTGCGACACACCTCCACCCCGCTCATTACACGCCTAATCTCCTCCTGCTCTCCGACCACCTCAGCGCCAGGGCGTGTGGAGTATCCACCGATGTCGACGATATCGGCACCCTCGGCCACCATTCTCCTCACTCGTTCGGCCACCGCCTCGGCACTCTCGGCACGGCTGGCAGCATAGAACGAGTCGGGCGTTACGTTCAGTATCGCCATTACTTTGCGGTATGGTGCTGTGGGATTCATTCTGCGAATGTGGGGTTACATTTTACGGACAATGGCATCTATCTCGGCTGCCTGGCGGCGGAGCGACTCCACGCCATCGGCCAAGACGGTATGGTCGGCCAGGCGGCTCATCTCGGCAGGACTCATCTGGTTGTTCATTCGGGCCAAAATCTGCTCACGCGAGGCTCCGTCGCGCCTTACAGCCCTCTCGATACGCACCTCCAAGGGGGCATCGACCACCACCGCAAGGTCGTAGTGGCCCGCAAGTGGCGAGGTGAAGATCAGTGCGCTCTCCAAAATCACATAGGGGCTCTGCTGCTCCTCGGCCCACTCCTCGAAGTCGGCCACCACTCGTGGGTGCACAGCCTCGTTGAGTCGGGCAAGCATCTGCTTATCGGCAAAAGCCACAGCAGCAATGTGGGCACGATTCAGAACTCCCTCGGCCACATAAGCCTCCGGGCCAAAAAGATCTTTAATATCGGCAACAATCCGGGGGTGGGTGTTCATCAACTCCTTGGCTCTCTGGTCGCTATCGTAGACCGGTGCCCCCGACAACTCCGACAGCAGAGCACAAAAAGTGCTCTTTCCGCTACCGATTCCACCCGTTACTGCCACACGTTTCATACCCCTCCCGACTAATCGAGTTCCACAAATGGGTAGTTATCGACCGACACGATTCTAAGGTCGGAGAAGTGGCCGGTGATGGCTTTCAGCAGCGACTCGGGCGAAACACGATAGGTGTTGTTAAGTCCCTCGACAGGAATCAGTTCCACGTCGCTGTATTTGAATTTCACCTTTTTGTGGTGAAAATATCGGGCCGAAACAATATTGTGGCCCGTACCCTCTACCACACACTCCACACGATGACGCTCGTCGCCAATGGTGACATATACGGGCACTTTGGCCGTGTAGGTGTACTGCAACTTGGAGGCATACCAAAGCACAAATGTAAGGCCCAGCATCACCAAAAAAACGGGCGTGATGCGACTACCGAGGTGCACACGAAGCCACTCCTGAGCCAATTGGTATATCTTTATCAACTTATTCATAATGTGTTTGCGAAAGTAACATTGTGGTTATTTACAATTGTTTAAGTGCCAGGCGTATAAGTTCCTCCACCTCGGCCGAAGGTTTATCTTTAAGCACACGTTTGAGTACCTTCTCCGAAGCAGCCTTTCCGAAGCCCAGCAGTCCCAACGCTTGCAGAGCCTCGTCGTAGGCCTCCGAATTGAGAGCCGCAGCCGCAGTGGGCACTCCCAGCGGAGCCGAGCTGGCCGCAACAGCCACCTTGTCGCGCAGGTCTACGATAATTTTCTGGGCAGTTTTCAGACCGAGGCCCTTGACATTTTTGAGCAACACGGCATTCTCCGACGAGATAATGTTGGCCAACTCCGAGGGCGAGTAGGTCGAAAGAATCACACGAGCAGTGCCACCACCCACGCCCGAAACGCCAATAAGCAGGCGAAACAGCTCGCGCTCGGTGCGGTCGGCAAATCCGTAGAGCAGTTGTGCATCCTCGCGCACAATGTGGTGTACATATACTTTTGCCCTCTCGACACCCTCCAAGCGGCAGTAGGTTTGGAGCGATATGGCCACATTGTAGCCCACACCGCCACACTCAACAACAGCGTATGTGGGTGTCAGTTCGGCAATTATTCCGTTCAAATAGTCGTACATAGTGCAGTTATTAAAACTTTATTAGCGCAAAGTTAATAAAAAGGTGCAGAGTTGTGGGGGTTTTTACGAAATTTATTATATTTGCGTCGCTGAAAACGCAAATTAGTTTAATAAAAGATTATACCACACTAAAAATTATGAAAAAAATCCTGTTCGCCGTAATGGCATTGGCAGTTGCGCTGACCGCTTGCAACAACCAGAACACCACCAACAACACTACCACCGCTGAGGCTACCGAGCAGACCGAGGCTGCTGCAACCACCGGCAAAATCGCTTTCTACCACATCGACCGCGTACTCGCAGAGTACACCATGTCGGTAGAACTCCAAACCGCTTTCCAGAAAGAGTACGAGGCAAAAGATAAAGAGCTTGGCGCAAGCGCTCGCAAACTCGAAAAAGATTTCACCGCTTTGCAGGACAAAATCAACAAAGTACTCATCACCCGCGCCGACGCCGAGAAAGAGGCTGCTAAATTGCAGGAGCGTCAGACCAACTTGCAGGCTCGCAGCGAGAAAGCTATGGCTGAGTTGGCCGAGAAAGAGCAGGTTATGAGCAACCAGATTATGCACAGCATCAACGAGTTCGTAAACGCTCTGAACGCCGATTTGGAGTACGACCTGATCTTCGCAAGCTCGTATGCAGGTGGCCCCATCGTGAACGCCAACCCCGCACTCGACCTCACCGACGAGATTATCGAGGGTCTGAACAAACAGTACGCTGCCTCGAAGAAATAATCGCCACAAGGCAGACAACAAACCCCATACAACAAAGGCTCTCTGCAAAGGGGGCCTTTGTTGGCAATATAACCCCACCCTACTACCAAACCAACACACTATGACCTACCGCCCAGCCACCACAGAGGATATTGAGCGCATCTGCCAAATCATCGCCAGCGCCAAAGAGTCGCTACGCAGCCGAGCCATAGACCAATGGCAACGCGGCTACCCCAATCGCGAGGTGGTCGAGGGCGACATCGACCGAGGTGTGGGGCGTGTGGTGTGCGACAGCGAAGGCACGGTGGTCGGCTACGGGGCGCTGATACTCACGGGCGAACCCGCCTACGACCTGCTGACCGACGGCGAGTGGCTCACCGAGGGGCCCTATGGTGTTATTCACCGCCTGTGCACCCACTCCGATTGTGCTCGCAAGGGTGTGGCCAACTACTTTATGGCTCAGGCCGAGGAGGAACTGCGTTCCCAGAACATCCCCTCGATGCGCATCGACACCCACCCCGAGAACCTCTATATGCAGGGGCTGATAACCAAACGAGAGTACACCTACTGCGGAAACGTCATCATTGAGAGCCTAAGGTTAGCCTACGAAAAAGAATTTTTCGTATATTTGCGGTAACTAACCCTTCTAACTCAGACTGCCTATGAACTCGCTATTTCCACACATCGACAAGATTGAGCATTTGCGCGAGGCCGATGGCCGTATGGCTCAACTGATAGAGCGCTTTGGCTACATCGAACACGACACCCACAAGCCACTCTTCGAGGCTCTGGTCGAGAACATCGTAGGGCAGCAGGTTGCCACCTCCGTAGCCACCCGCACTATGGACTCTCTGACGACCGAGGCAGGTGGCGAGATCAGGCCCCAAGCCCTCGTTTCGTTGGGCACAGAGGGACTACAAAAATGTGGAATAACGGCTCGCAAAGCGGGATGGATACTCTCGGCTGCCAAGAAGTTTGCCGAGGGCGAAGTGAGCGAGGAGGAGTTGCAAAAGTTGAGCGACGAGAAGGTTATCGAGAGGCTCACAAAACTCGATGGCGTAGGGCGTTGGACAGCCGAAATGTTGCTCATATTTTCGCTCGGCAGGGATAATGTGCTCAGCGGTGGCGACCTGATTATACGCCGTGCGCTGGCTGCGCTCTATGGAGTCAAAAATCTAACCGCCAAGCAGGTGGAGCGATACAAAAAACTCTTTGCCCCCTACTCGTCGGTGGCATCGTTCTATCTGTGGGCCTACGGCAACACTCTGCCACGCAAGCAGGGCGAGGTGGTTATCCGCTCGCTCAATTGGGCCTCGCTCCGCAACAAGCGCATAGCCTACTCGTGGCACAACACCGCCTATGGGCGCATAATCATCGCATCGACAACCAAGGGCGTGTGTCGTGTAGCCTTTGTGGAGGACAAGGAGGAGGCTCTCGACGAGCTGAGGGCCGAGTTTAGGCGCTGCAAGTTGGAGGAGCATACCGAGGATAGCCACCGTGCAGTTTTGAAGGCCATTTCGACGGGCTCGTGGAGCAATATGGTGCTCTACTTACAGGGCACTCCGTTTGAGCGCAAGGTGTGGCGCGAGGTGGTGAAGATCCCTCAGGGCATAAGGGTTTCGTATGCCGACATTGCTGCCCGCACGGGCTACAACAAGGCGTTCCGTGCTGTGGGCAATGCCGTGGGTGCCAACCCCGTAGCGATACTCATTCCCTGCCACCGAGTAATCCACGCCGACGGCTCGCTGGGCGACTACAATGCCGGTGCCGACAAGAAACAAGAACTTTTACAAAACGAACGAAAAAGATAAAACCAAACACAATGGAATTCAAAGGATTAGTTTTCAAAGTACTGCCCGTAGTGAAGGGCCAGGGTGCCCGCGGTGAGTGGGTAAAGCAGGAGGTTGTTTTCGAGCAGCCCGACGAGTTTAACCGCAAATTAGTAGTAGGTTTCTGGGGCGACAAGGCTCAGGATGCCGCAGCGCTCAAACCAGGCGAGATGGTCGAGGTGGCCGTAAACCTCGAATCGCGCGAATACAACGGCCGTTGGTACACCGAGGCTCGCGCATGGAAGCTCACACGAGCCGCAGCAGCACAGCCCGCAGCCCCCGCAATGCCCGACATGCCACCCATGCCCACCGTCGAAGAGCCCGCCTACGCCAGCCTCGAAGCCGACGATATGCCTTTCTAAAATTCAGAATTCAGAACTCAGAATTCAAAATTAGTAAGGCAGACGTTCGGCGGCAAAGATGAAGAAAATCGGTATCATATCCGACACCCACGGCACCTTCGACGAGCCACTAAGGGCCTTTCTGGCCGAGGTGGACGAGATTTGGTGCGCAGGCGACATCGGCTCACCACAAGTGATTGCCGAGGTGGCCTCGATGGGTAAGCCCTTCTATGCCGTATACGGAAACATCGACGACTACACCATGCGCGCCCAACTGCCCGAGTGGCAAGCCTTCGAGCGCGAGGGTGTGAAGGTGCTCATTACTCATATAGGTATGAGGGGCGGAAAGTATCTCCCCTCGGTGGCACAACGTATCACCACCCTCAAACCCGACATCTTCATCTGCGGACACAGCCACATTCTGCGAGTATTCTACGACAAGCGTGTGGGGGTGCCCAACATCAACCCGGGTGCGGCCGGTTGCTACGGTTTTCACCGCATCCGCACGGCCATAAGGCTCGAACTAAGCGACGGCAAGCCCTCCAATCTGGAAGTGTGGGAGCGACAACGATAAAATAAGCGGCCTTTCGGGGCCGTTTATTTTTTGTATATAGCAACATTAAAAACCACCTGAAAGATGAAGCCAAGACCATCACACACTCTCGCTACCATTGTGGCCAAAGGTGCCGTCAGGGCCGAGCGCAATCCACACATATCGCTCCTGAATGCCGTAGCTCTCGAAATGAGCTCCGACCACCTCTGCCACGCCACCCACATTATATCTATGGCCCTCGACCACAACGAGCAGCGTCACCTGAGGCTCCAAATGAACGAGCTCTGCAATCGCACCGAGCAGATAGACCACTCGGCCTACTCCGACGGCGAGCCACTCGACACCCTTTGGCAGGGGCTTGTGGCGCACTACTCACGTTCGCGGGGGCAGAATGCCGAGGCCACAATCCACAGCGGCCATCTGCTCAGTTACATCCTTTCGCAGCGCACCAACCACCTGGGGCAACTAATGGCCCGCTATGGGGTGCGCCCGACGCTGGTCGAGATGTTCAACGAGGCTCTGCCTGCCGAGGAGGAGTATTACGGATGGATGGAACAGCCGGTGTGGCATTAGTTCACAAGTGGGCATAAAAAAAGTTGGGGGCACCTC
>JAZLDU010000041.1:0-7702 GCA_045614885.1 Tidjanibacter sp.
TGGTCAGGCTCTCTACGTAGTACGAACCAGCCCATGGGTCAACCGAACGGCATACGTTGGTCTCCTCCTGGATGTAGATCTGGGTGTTACGAGCAATACGTGCCGAGAAGTCGGTAGGCAGTGCGATTGCCTCGTCGAGAGCGTTGGTGTGCAACGACTGGGTGTGGCCCAGAGCTGCGCCCATAGCCTCGATGGCGGTACGAGCTACGTTGTTGAAAGGATCCTGCTCGGTAAGCGACCAACCCGAAGTCTGCGAGTGGGTACGCAATGCGAGCGATTTGGGATTCTTGGGGTTGAACTGTTTTACGATCTTTGCCCACAACAGACGAGCAGCCCTCATCTTGGCAATCTCCATAAAGTGGTTCATACCGATAGCCCAGAAGAACGACAGACGGGGAGCAAACTGGTCGATGCTCATACCTGCGTTCACACCTGCACGGAGGTACTCCAAACCGTCGGCCAGAGTGTAGGCCAGCTCGATGTCGGCAGTAGCACCTGCCTCCTGCATGTGGTAACCCGAGATAGAAATCGAGTTGAATTTGGGCATATTCTTCGAGGTGTACTCAAAGATGTCGGCGATAATACGCATCGAGAATTCTGGTGGATAGATGTAGGTGTTACGCACCATGAACTCTTTAAGGATATCGTTCTGGATAGTACCAGCCAGCTGGTCGAGGGTGCAACCCTGCTCCAAACCAGCCACGATGTAGAATGCCAAAACGGGCAGTACGGCACCGTTCATGGTCATCGACACCGACATCTGGTTCAATGGAATACCGTCGAAGAGAACTTTCATATCCTCTACCGAGCAGATGCTCACACCTGCTTTACCTACGTCGCCCACAACCCTGGGGTGGTCAGCATCGTAGCCACGGTGGGTAGCCAAGTCGAATGCTACCGACAGACCTTTCTGGCCCGAAGCCAGGTTACGACGGTAGAAAGCGTTACTCTCCTCGGCGGTCGAGAAACCTGCGTACTGGCGAATGGTCCAGGGACGCATAACATACATAGTGCTGTAAGGGCCACGCAAGAAGGGAGCCACACCTGCTGCATAGTTCAGGTGCTCCATACCCTCCAAGTCCTCTGCATTGTAGAGGCCTTTCACGGGAATTTGCTCGGCGGTCATCCACTCTTTCTCGGTAGTGGCGCACTGTTTCTGGCAGCAACCCTCGGCTGCGCCAGCAAATTTAATATCTGTAAACTGTGCTCTCATAATTCTTCCTCCTGATGATTAAATTCCCAACTCTTTAAGGTAAGCTTTGAGTGTTTCGAGAACATTGTCGCGAACACTGATGAAGTGGGTAATGCCCTGAGCCTTCAACTCCTCGGCGCAAGCAGGAGCACCTGCTACTACAACGATAGCCTCGTCGCCAATGAGTTTAGCAACCTCGGGTGCCAAGGTAGCGTAGTCGTCGTCCGACGAGCAAACTACCACGATGTCGGCCTTAGCCTCTTTGGCAGCCTTCACGCCCTCCTCAACCGAAGCGAAGAAGGTGTTGTCCTGAACCTTGATGCCGGCGCAAGCGAAGAAGTTGCAGCTGAACTGAGCCCTTGCACGAGCCATAGCCAAGCTACCGCAAGTGAGCATAAATGCTTTGGGAGCCTTGCCGCTTGCATCTACTACCTGACGCATAGCCTCGAAGGCCTCGCCACCACGGTAGGGAACGAGTGCTTTGTCGCTCACCTCGCAGCAGCCGCATGCGCACTCTGCTTTCTGAGCCTCCAAAACCTCGCCGAAGTTAGGATACTGGTTGGTACCGAGCAGGGTGATGCGACGGGTAGCAACCTCTTTGTTTTTCTTCTCTGCCGAAGCTTTCACCTTGGCGCTGATGGTGCCGGCGTTGAACGAAGCGATGTAACCGCCCTCGGCCTCAACCTCACGGAAGAGTTTCCAAGCCTCCTCAGCGATGCTGGCAGTCAGATTCTCGATGTAGTACGAGCCACCTGCGGGGTCAACCACGTTATCGAAGTGCGACTCGCTCTTCAACAGCAGCTGTACGTTGCGAGCAATGCGCTCTGCAAACTCGTCGTTCTTGGTGGTTGCAGCGTTGAAAGGCAATACCTCCAACGAGTGAACACCTGCGATAGCGGCACTCATAGCCTCGGTGGTGCCACGGAGCATATTTACATACGAGTCGTAAACGGTCTGATTCCACATCGAAGTAACAGCGTGGAGATAGATCTTCTCGGCGCACTTGCACTCAGGCTCGTAGGCGCTCACGATGTTTGCCCACAACATACGGGCAGCACGCAGTTTAGCGATCTCCATAAAGTAGTTCGAGGTGATCGAGGTGGTGAAACGGATGCTCTTAGCGGCATCGGTTGCGCTCACACCCCTTGCGATAAGCTCTACCAACATCTCGTGGCCGGCAGCCATCATATAGCCCAGCTCCTCAACGATGGTCGAACCGCTGTTGCCCAGCAGCGAGCCATCAACACCAGCAAAGCGAACGTGTTTGAACTCGCCATACTGTTTGATGTAGCCTGCAATCTTGTCGAAGCACTCCTCGCCGCGCTCTTTGCCGCAGCAGAATTTGCCGTAGCGGGTAAGGCCCCACATCAGAGGATCGAAATCGAAGGCGATGCGAACAGCCTCTTTGTCGAAACCTGCGGCCCACTCCATAACGGGCTCAACGATGGTGGTGTTCGAGGTGCAGATGTAGAATACGATCTCGTTCTTGGTGGGATCGATACCTGCGGTCAGAGCCTCAACGAACTCTTTGTTTACCTCTTTGCAGATCTCGAAAGCAACGCTCTCGGCACCGCAGTCGAAAGCTTTGAGTGCTTTCTGGTTAGCCTCTGCGGGGCACTCTACATAGATGGTCTGGAATACTTTCCACTTGTTGCAGTTCTTTACACCACGAACATAGGGGAACTGGCCGGCCGATGCACCGAGGAAGTTAACCTCTGCGAGGTCTTCTGCACGGTAGTAGGGGCGGACATTGAAACCCTCTGCTGTGCGCCAAACCAGCTTTTTCTGGTAGTCGGCACCTTTGAGGTCGGTGTTGATGACAGCCTCCCAAGCCTCGGTCGAGACTGCGGGGAACTCATCAAACAACCTTTCATACTTGTTGTTTGCCATAACTTTTTAATTGTGAATTTATAGTTAGTTGTTAGTTGTTTTCACTTAGTACTGCCCATACAGCGACGCAAATATACTAATTTATAAATAAACCGCCCTCATTTTTTCGAGAATGTTTACTACTTTTGTGCAACAAAGTTGCTTTTTAGGATGAAATTCACAAAACGCGACATAAGAGCATTAGCTCTTTTCATGCCACTAATGGTAGTTTTGGTGTGGATTGTGGCCTCGTCGCTGTGGCCACAGTCGAAGAGGAATGCCGACCAGAGTGAGGACATTTCGACCTCCGCCGAGGGGCTTTCTGTGCCTATTGAGTCGGATACTTTGTGCCTCCACACTTTCGACCCCAATGTGGCGAGTTACGAGGAGTTGAGGGGTATGGGCTTGGACAAATTTGTGGCTCGCAACATTGTCAAATACCGCACCGCCGGACGCACCTATGCCATCCCCGAAGATGTGGCCGTGGTGTATGGCGTAACCGACTCGCTGTATAAACTTTTGAAGCCCCACATTGCCATTGGTAACAAATTCACAATCAAGGCCAAAGAGTTTGGTGGCAAGAATAATTACAAGGCGCAAAAATTCGTCCGCAAGGAGCGCAAATTTCGCAAGATTTCGTTCAATCCAAACGCCCTCGATGCCGAGGGATTTTATGCTCTTGGATGCTTTACGGCCCGCCAGGCCGAGGCACTTGTGGAGTACCGCCAGAGGGTGGGTGGTTTTGCCTCTTTGTTGCAGTTTCGGGACTGCTATCTGATAGGCGAGGCACTCTTTGCCGAGATGCGCGACTACATAGCCCTCTCGCCCCTGCCCGAGATGCCCAAAGCTCTCATCGACATCAACACGGCCGACTCCCTTGCGCTCATCTCGCTCCGAGGCATAGGCCCCACCACCGCCCACGATATAATCTCCTACCGCCAAAGGCTCGGAGGATTCCACTCCAAGGAGCAACTTTTCGACCTCGCAGTGGTCCAACAGCAGAATTATGAGCTCTTTGAGCAAGAAATTTGGTGCGACAGTTGCAAAATTAGAAAAATAGATATTAACTTTGTGGCCCCAAAAGAGTTGGCAGAGCATCCGTATATGACTCCGCCCAGGGTTAGAAAGATTATCAAACATCGACAATTGAAAGGAGGTTGGAGTACAACTGAGGAGTTTATGACAGATAAAATAGTGAGCGAAGAGGAGGCCGCAAGGATACTTCCTTATTTGAAATTTTCGCCCATCGAGTAGCGTGTCGTAGACGCTCGGTTCCACCCGGTCGAAGTCACTGATAACAACATATATAGCCACCCCCTCTGGTGCTTGGGGCAGGGCGCAGAGCCAAGGGCTCGGGCGAACTGGAAAAGTGCCAATTTAACCAGACAAAAAGCAAAAAATAATAACGCAAAAAAAGATTACAACTATGATTATCATGCCAGTAAAAGAGGGCGAGAACATCGAGCGCGCCCTGAAAAAATTCAAACGTAAATACGAGCGCACCGGTGTTTTGAAAGAGCTCCGCGCACGTCAGTACTTCACCAAACCCAGCTGGGCAAAACGTGAGAAAATGCAGCACGCAATCTACGTTGAGCAGTTGCACCGCATGGAGGAGGAGTAGTCAGCACTACGTTTCCGACAAAAAAGAGAGGACACCCGAAACGGTGTCCTCTTTTTTGCCCCACGCTCACTCCATCCATCTACCACCCAACAACACACTCCCACCCTACCCCGAGGCAACAATTTCGGGTGCGTAGCACCCGCACAGAGAACAAATCACAAAATTTTTGCATATCTTTGTCGTTTGGTATAATGGGGCAATCGGGCCGATTGCCAACCAAAGGAGATAACATGAAGAAATACAGCGAATTATCAAAAGCATCGAAGGTTACACTGTGGTTTTGGACCATCATTGGTGTACCCACCGTGGCATTCATCACCATGATTGTGCTCACCGCAGCGGGCGCTTTCGGCAAACTTCCTTCGTTCGAAGAACTCGAAAATCCCAAGAGCAATCTGGCAACCGAAATCTACTCCGAAGATGGCGTGTTGCTCGGCTCGTACTATGTGCAAAACCGCTCGTATGTCGATTACGACGAGCTCTCGCCCGCGCTTGTGGCGGCACTTATCGCCACCGAGGATGCAAGGTTCAAGAGCCACTCGGGCATCGACTTCATCTCGCTCGCCCGTGTGGGCATCAAGACCATCGCTCTGGGCGACAAGGGTCAGGGTGGCGGCTCGACCATCACTCAGCAGTTGGCCAAAAACCTCTTCCCCCGCGACACCACACCCTACAAGTCGAAAATTGTCCGCGTAGGCAAGCTGGTGGTGGCCAAGTTCAAGGAGTGGATTACGGCCGTTAAGTTGGAGCACAACTACACCAAGAACGAGATTGTGGCGATGTATTTCAACACCGTATTCTTCGGCAGCAACGCCTACGGTATCAAGTCGGCCAGCAAAATCTTCTTCGACAAAGAGCCCGGTCAGATAAATGTGCAGGAGGCGGCCGTGTTGGTGGGTGCGGTGAATGCCCCCACTCGTTACAGCCCCATTCGCAACCCCGAGAACTCGCTCAAAAGGCGCAATACTGTTATGGCCCGTATGAAGGCCGGTGGCTACATCACCAAGGCTCAGTTGGACTCGCTCTCGGCTCTGCCCATCGAGCTGGACTACTCGCCCTCGTCGCACAACGAAGGCTTGGCCACCTACTTCCGCGAGATGATTCGCCTGACGATGACTTCGCCCAAGCCCACCCGCAATATGTACTACACCAAGTACGACTACGAAAAAGAGGTGGAGCGTTGGGAGAACAACCCTCTGTATGGCTGGTGCTTGAAGAATACCAAGGCCGACGGCACAACCTACAACATCTATCGCGACGGACTTAAAATCTACACCACGCTCAACTCCACAATGCAGCGCTATGCCGAGGAGGCTGTTCAGAAGCAGCTCTCGGAGCAGATTCAGCCCGCCATGGATCAGCAGTGGCGCTCGACCAAGGTGCTCTTCAACGACCTCGAAAAGGAGGATATCGACAAGATTATCAGTCGTGCCATTCGCCAGTCGGATCGCTACCGCGAGATGAAGGATAGCGGTTTTAGCGAGAGCCAGATTCAGGAGGCCTTCAATACCAAGGTGAGGGCCAAGATTTTCACCTACAAGGGTGAGGTCGATACGCTCATCACTCCCCGCGACTCGATTCTCCACCACAAGCGAATTATGCGTGCCTCGCTTGTGGCCGTAAATCCCCACAACGGACACGTCAAAGCCTACGTTGGTGGTCCCAACTTCCGCTACTTCAAGTACGATATGGCCAAGCAGGGCAAGCGTCAGGTGGGCTCGACCATCAAACCCTTCATCTACACCTTTGCCTTCGACCACTTGGGCTACAACCCCTGCACCATGGTGCCCAACCTGCCCGTAACCATCGAAACCTACACGGGCGAGGCCTGGACCCCCAAAGAGGCAGGTACCAAGGTGGTCTACGACGGCGAGCTCTACCCGCTCAAATGGGGCTTGGCTCGTAGCCGCAACAACTACTCGGCGTGGATTATGAAGCAGGCCAATCAGCCCGAGGCTGTGGCCGACTTCATTCACAATATGGGTATCATGAGCTATCTCGACCCCGTGAATGCAATCTGCTTGGGCACGCCCGATGTGTCGCTGTTCGAGATGGTGGGTGCCTACTCTACCTTCGTAAACCGAGGTGTCTACACCGAGCCCATCTTCGTTACCCGCATCGAGGACCGTCACGGCAACGTGTTGGCCGAGTTCTCGCCCACAAGCACTGTGGCCATAAGCGAGCAGACAGCCTACACCATGATCGATATGCTCCGTGCCGTGGTTCAGCGCGGTACGGGTGGCCGACTCATCCGCGACTACGGACAGGCTGCTACCGAGGTGGGTGGCAAGACGGGTACCTCGCAGGAGAACCGCGATGCTTGGTTTATGTGCGTAGCCCCCAATCTTGTGGGTGGCGTGTGGGTTGGTGGCGAAGACCAGAGTGTCCACCTCTCGTCGAGGGGTGAAGGCTCGGTTGTGGCTCTGCCCATCTTTGGCGAATTCCTGCGCAAGGTGCAGCAGGATGGCTCGCTGGGGGTAACCGTCGAGGATACCTTCTACCGCCCCGCAGGTGCCAAGGAGTATGAGTGCTGGGACGGCTCTATCACCATCGACGATGTCGAGGGCGAAGAGGGTGCCGAGGGCGCAGAGGAGGATATGGAGGTTATCGACCGCACCAGCGACGTAATCTTCGAGGACGACGAGGAGTTCTTCTAATTGCAACAAAGAGAGTGTAATAGTATAATAAATAGGATAAAGAAAAGATGAAAGTAGCAATCGTGGGCGCAAGTGGCGCCGTAGGACAGGAGTTTTTGAGAATTTTGGCCGAGAGGAATTTCCCCGTAGACGAGCTCTACCTCTTTGGTAGCGAGCGTAGCGCAGGCCGCGAGTATGAGTTCAAGGGCAAAAAGGTGAAAGTTCAACTGCTCGCACACAACGACGACTTCAAGGGTATCGACGTAGCCTTCGTGTCGGCAGGCGGCTCGACCTCTATCGAGTTCGAGAAGACCATCACCAAGCACGGAACAATTATGATCGACAATTCGAGCGCCTTCCGTATGGATGCCGATGTGCCCCTGG
>JAZLDU010000042.1:0-16525 GCA_045614885.1 Tidjanibacter sp.
GCACCCCACTCTGCGGGAGCTTTGAGCACCACAAGGCTCATCAGGTCGCACACTGCGGCCACCTTGGCACCAGCCTCGTGAGCCTTAGCAGCAAAGGCCTCGTAATCCCTCACCTGACCTGCGGCTGCGGGGTACTGTACCATAGCACCAAACTCTTTGCCGGTAAACTCGTAGGTTGCGTAGTCGTCGATAACGATCTCGATACCGAAGGGCTCGCTACGGGTGAGCAGTACGTCGAGGGTCTGGGGGTAGATATTGCTGTCTACAAAGAGAACATTCACGCCATTTTTCTGCTGATCGCGGCTGCGCAAAGCATACATCATCAGCATTGCCTCGGCAGCTGCGGTTGCCTCGTCGAGCAACGAGCAGTTGGCAATCTCCATAGCGGTAAGCGACACAATCATAGTCTGGAAGTTCAGCAGAGCCTCCAACCTACCCTGCGAAATCTCGGCCTGATAGGGAGTATAAGAGGTGTACCATGCGGGGTTCTCGAATACGTTGCGGATGATAGCTGCGGGCATCGAGTTGGGATAGTAGCCCATACCGATAAACGAGCGCAGAATCTGGTTGCGGTCGGCCAGCGAGCGGATGTGTGCACCAAACTGCACCTCGGTCATAGGCTCTTCGAGTGCCAGAGGTTTGCGCAGACGGATGCTCTGGGGCATAACCTGCGAGATGAGTTCCTCAACGCTACCCACGCCGATAACTTTGAGCATTTCGGCCAAATCGTGCTCCGATGGGCCAATGTGACGGTTTACAAATTGTTCTAACATAGTTTTAGTGTGTTATTTTTAAGTAGTTGTTTCAATTCTTAAAAGTTGAGAGTTGAGAGTTGAAAGTTGAAAGTTGAAAGTTATTGGTGGGTTATTTACTCCTTTGTAGTTCTGATAATTGAAGTCAATAGCGCAATAATCTCTTTCAAATCCATACTTAACGACTCAAATTCTTTCTGTTCTATAATTTCGGCACCATATAGCACCTCTAACCAATAGGCTGTTTCATCGGCCTCTTTAAGAGCCACTGACAATTTATGTATAAAATCGTCTCTGCTTTGTGCATTTTTACTTTCGTGCACATTTGCACCGATACTTGTTCCCGACCTCAATATCTGCCTACTCAAATCGAAGTAGCATTTCTTTTCTTCGTGTAAGTACTTAACAAAACGGACAATGCGAATTGCGAACTGCTTGCTCTTATACCTTACCGTTTTCGATTCCTCCATTGCCACAAAAAACTTTCAACTTTCAACTTTTAACTTTCAACTTAGCTGCGATGTTAATTCATCGCAGCGGCGATTGCCTCTGCCATTTGGTCTACGGCACCCTGGATTTTTTTGCCAATCATCATACGCATCATCATATTCAGCTCGGCGTGCACCACAATGCGCATACGGGTATCATAAGGGGCAACCTCCTTCAACTGCAACCAAAATGTAAAGTCCATAGGGTTACTCTCGGCACCCTGAATCTTGATTGTCTTGTTCACCTCGCGGTCCACAATGCGCAGTGCCATTTTCATACCCTTCACCTTGAACGAACACTCGTCATCGGTGGCCTGCCACTCCTCTACACGGTCGGCCAACATGGGCGTAAAATTGCTAAACGAGGCCAGCGCAGTATATATCTGCTCGGCCGAACGGCGTATTTGTTGTTGCTTGCTTTCGTATTTTTCCATCGCTTAAATTTGTAATTACGCTATAAAATTAGTTATTTTGTAGAGTTATGCGAATATTTTTTGAAAATAAATTTTTCGAGTTTGTCGAAAAGCCCCTCACAGGGGCCTCTGGGGCCGATTTGGGCCTGGGAGCCAATTGGGCTGTGTGGGAGATAGACGACCAAACCGTGCCCTCGCCCGAGGCTCTCTTGGAGGCCATAGGGTGTGGCGACCGACTTGCGGTGGTGTGCCGAGGTGCCGCCGACCGATTAGAACAGTTCTGCAATCAGATGGTCATCGTAAGGGCCGCAGGTGGTGTGGTGGAAAACACCCCCGGCGACATCCTTATAATGACTCGCAAGGGGTGGTACGACCTGCCCAAAGGACACATCGACCCAGGCGAAACGGCCGAAGAGGCTGCCATCCGCGAGGTGATGGAAGAAACAGGTCTGGCCGAGGTGGAGATTGTGGCTCCGCTCTGCACCACACGCCACTTCCACAACGCCTATGGCCGTAGGGAGGTGAAGCAGACCGAGTGGTTTGTGATGCTGGCCCCGGGCGAAGCTCCCGAAATCACCCCACAGCAAGACGAGAACATCACTGCCGTAGAGTGGTTGCGTGGTCGCAGGCTCTGGAAGGCCGTCGACAGCAGCTACTCGACCATCAAAACTCTCTTCGAGCACTACCTCGACTGGAAGATTAGGTAACAAACGAAAATAAACTCACATCCAAACGCTTATGAAAATTAAACATCTGCTAACAGCGGCAATGGCTGTGGCTCTGGTAGGCTGCGGTCAAGCACCAACACTCGAAGTTATGACTTTCACCAACAACCTCACGCCCGAAGAGATCGAGGCGGCAAAATTCACCCCCGAGGTGATGTGGAAAATGGGACGTGTAGGCGGCCAAAAACTCTCGCCCGACGGCAAGTTGGTAGCCTTCACTATCACCTATTATAATATGGAGGAGAACAAGGGTTCGACCGCCATCTATCTGGTTAAGCCCGAGGGTGGCGAGGTGGTTAAACTCGTCGACGGCTCGTCGCCACAGTGGGTAGGCGACAAGCTCTACTACTCGGCCGACGGCCAGATTTGGAGCATCAAGGCCGATGGTACCAACAAGAGTCAGCTTACCGACATCGAGGGTATCGAGAGTTGGGGTGTGGCTCCCAGCGACAACGCCCTGTTCTACACCAAGCGCGTACACGTCAAAGCCATCAAAGGTAGCGAGGTGCACAACCAGCCCAAGTCGAACGTCTACATCTACGACGACCTGATGGCTCGCCACTGGGACTATTGGGATGAGGGCGACTACTCGCACATCTTCGTTGCCACCATTGGCAGTGGCCTTGTAACCGAGGGCAAAGATATTATGGAGGGTGCTGCTTGGGATGCTCCCTTGGCTCCCTACTTCGACGGCGAGGAGATTGCTTGGAACAATGCAGGTACCGCCTTGGCCTACACCTCGAAGCCCCTCACCGGTGTTGAGTATGCCGTTTCGACCGACTCGGACATCGTGGTCTACGACGTGGCTACCGGCACCAGCCGCAACATCTGCAAAGAGTGGGGCGAGATGCCTGGCTACGACAAATATCCCGTGTGGAGTCCCGACGACAAGATGATTGCCTTCCGCAGTATGCGCAGGGCTGGCAACGAGAGCGACAAAGAGCGCTTGTTTGTGTGCAACCTGGCCGACGGAGCGATGAAAGACCTCACCACCAAGTTCGACTACAACGCCACCAACCTCGTGTGGGAGGGTAACGACACTATCTATTTCGTGGCTCCCATCACCGCAACCCACCAGATTTGCCGTGTGGCTCTCGACGGAAGCGATGTGGAGGTGCTCACCAGCGGCGACCACGACATCAACTCGTTCACCAAAGCGGGCAGTACCATTGTGGCCCACATGAATACCATCATGAAGGCTCCCGAGCTCTACACCCTCGATGGCGACTACAAACTCAACCAGATCACCTTCGTAAACCAGCAGATCTACGACAATATCCCCATGGGCCGTTGCGAGAAGCGCTGGGTACGCACCACCGATGGCAAGCAGATGCTCACCTGGGTAATCCTGCCTCCCAACTTCGACGAGAGCCAGAAGTACCCCACCCTGCTCTACTGCCAGGGCGGCCCTCAGAGCGTGGTTAGCCAATTTTGGAGCTACCGCTGGAACTTCCAGCTGATGGCTGCCGAGGGTTATGTAGTTGTAGCCCCCAACCGCCGAGGTCTGCCCTCGTTTGGTCAGGAGTGGTTGGACCAGATTTCGGGCGATTACAGCGGCCAGAACATCAAAGACTATCTGGCAGCTATCGACGACGTTGCCAAGGAGCCTTGGAGCGACGAGAACAAGCTGGGTGCTGTGGGCGCAAGCTATGGCGGCTACTCGGTTTACTACCTTGCAGGTCACCACGAGGGGCGTTTCAAAGCCCTCATCTCGCACTGCGGCATCTACAACTTCGAGAGTATGTATGGCCACACCGAGGAGATGTGGTTTGTAAACAACGACTACGGCGGCGCATATTGGGACAAGAACAACCGCACAGCTCAGCGCAGCTATGCCAACTCGCCCCACAAGGCTGCCGGCAAGTGGGATACCCCCATTCTGATTATCACCGGTTGCAAAGACTACCGCATCCCCTACACCCAGAGTTTGGAGGCCTTCAATGCTGCCAAGTTGCAGGGCATACCTGCCAAGTTGGTAGCCTTCCAGAACGAGGCACACCAGGTGTTCCAACCCCAGAACTCGCTCGTATGGAACCGCGAATTCTTCGGCTGGCTCAACAAATACCTTAAATAGTCAGGACACAACAAGGGCTCACATCTTCGCAATGTGAGCCCTTGTTGTATTGTCGACCGTCGACCGTCGAAAGTCTAACGTCATTAAGGAATTTAGGGAAATTAGGGAATCGTAGCGTCATTAAGTTCCTTAAACTCCTTAAATTCCCTAAACTCCCTATAATTTTCAATTCGCCATTAGACTCTCCACTCTTATTCCATTGGCGCAAGCACAACCTCTATGTCGGTGTCGGCCAAGCGTTGCTTGATGGTGGCAATCTCCTCGGAGGCCATACCCACCGTGTGGATGGGGTAAAATACCTTGGGGTGGAGTTTGCGTGCCGCCTCAACCGCCATATCTACCGTCATAGTATAGGGCAGATTGACATTCAGGAACAAGTAGTCTACCCCCTCAACAGCCAGCATCTCGGGCGTGAGTTCCGTGTCGCCACCAATGTAGATGCGCCTATCGGCCATAGTGACCACATAGCCCAAATCGCCACGCTCCTTGGGGTGGAATTGTGGGCGCTCGATGTTGTAGGCCGCAACCGTCTCGACCAATCCCCAGGGCATAATGTGCAACCTCTGGCCGGGGGCAAGGTCCAACGCTCCGTCCAACTGTTCGGCAACGTGGGCGGGGGCAATAACCATCGTGGTAGGCTTCGAGAGTCGCTCAATGGCCTCGCGGTCGAAGTGGTCGTCGTGGTGGTGGGTAACGAGTATCACATCGGCCTTGGGCAGGCCTACAAAGTCGTTCTCACTCAGGCAGGGGTCTATGTAGACGTGCTTGCCCGCGTGGGAGATACTCAGCGAGGCGTGACCAAACAGGCGAAACAGAATGTCGCACAGGTGGTTACCCTCTCTCTTGTCGGAAGTATAATCTCTGTTCATTTTTTTGTCTAACGTCTAACGTCTTTAAGGAATTTAGGGAGATTAGAGAATTTAGGGAAATTAGGGAATCGTAGTGTCATTAAGTTCCTTAAACTCCTTAAATTCCCTAAACTCCCTATAATTTTGAATCTTGAATTTTGAATTTTGAATTCTACTCAACGTACAGCACCAGGCCTTTGAGGTATTCGCCCTCGGGGTGGTAGATGTTTATGGGGTGGTCGGTGGGCTGAGTGAGCTGGTGCAGAATCCTCACCTTACGGCCCGCAATGGCCGCAGCCGAGAACACCGCCAAGCGGAATTGCTCCTTGCTCACCGCCTGCGAACAGCTAAACGTGAAGAGGATACCACCGCTGGCAATCTTCTCCATTGCCCTCGCATTGAGCCTCTTATAGCCCTGCAAAGCGTTGCCCAACACCTTGTGGTGCTTGGCAAAGGCGGGGGGATCGAGAATCATCATATCGAACTCGCCCTTCTCTACGGTGCGCAGAAAGTCGAAGGTATCCATTGCCGCACTGCGGTGGGGAGCTTCTGCTCCAAAGTTCAACTCCACATTGCGGTCTACAAGCTCGATGGCCACAGCGCTGCTATCGACGCTCGTAACGCTCCTTGCGCCACCGGCCAAGCCGTAGATCGAGAAGCCACCCGTGTAGCAGAACGTGTTGAGCAGGTTACGCCCCTTGGCATATCGGCCCACAAGCTCGCGGTTGGCCCTCTGGTCGATAAAGAAGCCCGTCTTTTGTCCCTTGGCCCAATTGACGGCAAATTTGTGGCCGCCTTCGAGCACCACCTCTTCGCCCTCGCCCGAGCCCCAGAGGTAACCATCCTCGGCACCCAGGTCGGCCTTATAGGGGAGCGTCTGGCTGCTCTTGTCGTAGACAGCCCTGAGCCTCTGGCCATAGCAAGCCCTCAGCGCCTCGACAATCTGCTCGCGCGAGAGGTACATACCCACGCTGTGGCACTGCACCACAGCCGTAGAGCCATAGATATCCACAACCAAGCCTGGCAGGTTGTCGCCCTCGCCGTGCACAAGTCGGTAGCAGGTGGTCTGCTGGTTTTCGGTCAGTCCGAGGGCCTCCCTCACGCCATAGGCCGAGGCAATACGGCCGTTCCACCACGCCTGGTCGATAGGCTCGTCGTCGAAGGTGAGCACCCTCACCGCAATCGAGCCCACCTGGCAGTGGCCACGAGCTATAAACTCGCCCTCGGCGGTAAATACATCCACCATTTCGCCCTCTTCGAGGGGTTGGTCGGCACGCTTAATTGCGCCCGAAAAAACCCAAGGGTGGCGCCTGAGCAGCGACTCCTGTTTACCCCTTGCGAGGTATATCTTCTTGTTGTTGGTCATTATTTTGCTCTATTAAGTTCGTTATACATCTCCAAGCATATCCAGGCATCGGTGGCGGCATAGCGCATCTGCGAGGCGGTCATCTCCTTGGCCTCCCAATTGCTGAGCCTCTGGGCCTTAGACACACCCACGCCCAAGATTATGGCTGCCATCTTGCGCAGGCTCTTATCCTCTATTCCGAACGCCTCGACCTCCTTTTGGAGTTCCACAAATCCGCCCGCGCGGAAGTGGCGCATCTTCGAGAGATTGCGGATGTCGCCCGTAACATCTACGCCCACTTTCAGCACCTCGCGGTTCTCCAAAAGTTTCTGCAACACCTTGTCGAAGCGCACCGAGCAGAGCCTTATGAGGTAGCAGGTGGTGGCCGTCGAGAGCTGCACCAGCGACACGTTGTAGCTCACGCCCGCCTTGAACGAGGGCCTTGTTTCGGTGTCGAAGCCGATAATCTTCTCCTTAGCCAGAGCCTCGCAAGCGCGATGCAGGCCGTCGAGCGTGTCGACCACCACAATCTTGCCCTCGAAACCCGCCACAGGCAATTCCTTAATCTCGTCGGGAGTTATGCTTTTCTGAAACTCTTTTTTCATCTATCAAATATACATCGGCCTATACAAATAGTTCATTCGGCCTCTATAAACATACATTCGGCCTTTTCGGCCCACAAAAGTATCTATTTTTTCCGTAGTTTGCCCCTCTGGTCGGCACAAATTTTGCCTTCGGCAATCAGCCCCTCCACAATCTCCACCACCTCGTCGGGCGAGCAGGTGAAGTTGGCCACAAGTTGAGCCATCGTTTTAGCCCCACCCTCGGAGAGCAGTTCGAGCACCCTCTCGGCCGTGGGTTGAGCCACGCCCTCGCCCTTAGCGCTCTTTTTGCCACCCCTCTCGCCACCCTTACGGCGGGCAATGCAGAGGTCGCAGCAGTCGCAGTCGTGGGCATCGGTCTGGCCGAAGTACTCCTGCATAATTCTACTGCGGCACCCCTCCTCGGCCCAAGCGTAGCTACACATAGCCGCCAAGCGTTCGGTGGCACACTCCCTGCGAGCCCAATAGCTCTGGGGGTTGATGAATACATCCCTCTCGGGCACACGGTCAAATCCGAGCGTCAGCAGGGGTGTAAAGCTACGGGGAACGTAGCGTATAATCTGGCTCCTCCATAGGGTTTTGAGCTGTTGGCGCACGCTCTCCTCCGAGCAGCCGCTCAGCTGGGCAATCTCCTGCACATCAATAGGCCTAAACTCCGTAAACACACCCTCATACAAGCGCAGAATGGCCAGCAACACCGCCTCCATATCTCGGCTCTGAATTCGGTAGTCGTAGAGGTCGTTTCGGCTGACGGTAAACATCAGTCGGGCACTATTCTCGCCCTCGTCCGAAAGGTGCATATAGCCGTTCTGGGCCAAGATTTTTATGGCGTTGCGCACCGTCTGCACTTGCAGGTGCTCCTTCACGCAAAACTCGTATATGTTGAACTGGAAGCTATGGCCCGCCCCCTCACCATAAGGTACCATAAGCGATGAACAGACATTGTCGTAGATGCTCTTAATCAGCTCGATAGGCGGAAATTCGCCCTCGACACGCCTTTCGCTACGCCCCAGCTCGTCGCTACTGACCAGCAACACAGCATAGCTCCTACGCCCATCGCGCCCCGCACGGCCAGCCTCCTGATAGTAGGCTTCGAGCGAGTCGGGCAGGTCGAAGTGGACCACCACCCTCACATCCATCTTGTCGATACCCATACCGAAAGCGCTTGTGGCCACAATAATCCGCAGCCCATCTTTGAGCCACGCATCTTGGCGCAAAGCCCTCTCCTCGTGGGGCAAGCCCGCGTGGTAGAAGTCGGCATCGAAGCCCTCATCACGCAGCCACGCAGCCACCTTCTCGCACCCCTCGCGAGTGCGCATATAGACAATGGCACTACCCCCAACCGTAGAGAGTATGTGGCTCAACTGCTCGGGTTTTTTGTCGGTGTGGCGCACCACAAACGAGATGTTGGGGCGGGCAAAGTCGCTCCTGATGATGTGCGACTCCTCGAAGGCCAACTGAGCCATAATATCCTCCGCCACCGCAGGGGTAGCCGAAGCCGTCAGAGCCAGCACCGTAGCCCCGGGGGCAAGTCGGCGCAGCTCTCGGATTCGCAGGTACGACGGGCGGAAATCGTAGCCCCACTGCGAAATGCAGTGAGCCTCGTCGACCGCAATAAGCCCCACCTTCATCTTGGGCACCCTCGCCTGCATCATTGCCGTAGGGATGCGCTCGGGGGCTATGTAGAGAAATTTCACGTCGCCATAGACGCAGTTATCCAGAGCGATATCTATCTGTCGGCTCGAAAGGCCCGAGTGGATAGCCACAGCGTTTATATGGCGGCGGCGCAGAGCATCCACTTGGTCTTTCATCAGCGCCACAAGCGGAGTGACCACAATACACAATCCCTCACGAGCCATAGTGGGCACCTGATAGAGCAACGACTTACCAGCACCCGTGGGCATAAGCGCAAGTGTGTCGCGCCCCGCAACAACCGATTCGATGACCTGTTGTTGTCCAGGGCGGAAACCCTCGTACCCCCACCACTTCTTCAAGGTGGCAAATATGTCGACACTCTCTGTTTTCAAACTTTACTCCTCTGCCAATAGTTCTTTGCGGAGCATATTTATTGCCGCCGTGGCAGCCTTCTCGATATTCTGAGCCCTCAGGCGGCCGTGATTCAGGCACAGAGCCTTAGTGCCATTGGGGCCCGCAACCGCCATCCACACCGTGCCCACGGGTTTCTCGGGAGTGCCACCCGTAGGGCCAGCAATGCCCGTAGTCGAAACACCCCAAGTGGTGCCACACACTCGGCGCACACCCTCGGCCATCTGGCGAGCCACAGGCTCACTCACGGCACCATACTTTTCGAGGTCCTCGGCCCTTACGCCCAGCACCTGATTCTTCACCTCGTTGGAGTAGCTCACCACTCCGCCCATAAAGTAGCTCGAAGCACCGTTCATGGCCGTAAACTTGGCACTCAGCGCACCTCCCGTACACGACTCGGCAGCCGCCAGCGTTTGGCCCTTGGCAATCAACATATCAGCAACGGCCGACTGCACCGTAGCACCATCCCAACCCACAAACAAATCTCCCAGCAGGGGCATAAGCAGGCCAAACTGCTCGTCGATAGCCCTCTCGGCCACCTGGCGCTCCACATCGTAGGCCGAAAGTCGCAACCTCAGCTGGCTGGGCGAAGGAAGGTAGGCAAGGTGAAGAAACTCGGGCAGAGCATCCTCCCACGCAGCAATCCTCTCGGCCAGCATACTCTCGGCCAAGCCATAGGTAATGGCTGTGCGGTGGACCACAGCGCTCAGGTTGAAGCGTTCCTGCAACATTGGCAATACGCTCTCACTCATCAGAGCCTCCATCTCGAAGGGGACTCCGGGCAAGCACACAACCACCCTACCCTCGCGCTCGAACCACATACCCGGGGCCGTACCCTTATGGTTGGGCAGCACCCTGCAACCCTCGGGCACCAGAGCCTGAGCCTTGTTCAGCTCGTTAAACTCTATACCCCTCAGGGCCATCATTCGCTCCACACGGGCATAGGTATCCTCGTCGCGCACCAGCTCGCAGTCAAACATCTCGGCCAGCACACGTTTGGTAATATCGTCTTTGGTGGGGCCAAGTCCGCCCGTGGTAATGACCACGTCGGCCACCGAGAGCGACTCCACGATAGCCCCCCGAATCTCCGAGGCCACATCGCCCACAGAGTATTTACGGCGCACCGAGGCGCCAATCTCGCCAAGCCTCTGGCTCATCCAAGCCGAGTTGGTATCTACAATCTGGCCGATGAGAATCTCATCGCCAATGGTTATGATATCTACTTTCATTAGAATTCAAAATTCAAGATTCAAAATTATTGGGAGTTTAGGGAATTTAAGGAGTTTAAGGAACTTAATGACACTACGATTCCCTAATTTCCCTAAATTCTCTAATCTCCCTAAATTCCTTAAAGTCGTTAGACATTAGATGTACTCTTGACCAACTCGCGGCAGGTGCGGCCCACAAAGGCAGGGCCCTCGTAGTACAAGGCCGAGTAGCACTGCACCAAGCTCGCACCAGCATCGAGCAGGCGCTGAGCATCGGCACCACTCATCACTCCGCCCGCACCAATCACGGGATAGTGGTAGTTCATCTTGCGGCACACATAGTCCACCAGCTCCACCGTGCGTTCCAGCAGTGGAGCACCACCCATAACACCGCCACTCATACGGCTCTGCTGGCGTTCCGAAAGTCGGCCACCAAGCCTTGCCGAGCAGTCGGCCACCACAAGGCCATCCAAGGGAGTGTCGATAAGTATCTGCACCATATCATCCACGATATTCATAGGCCAGTCAGGCGAAATCTTCAACAGCACAGGGCGATACTCGTTCTGCCCCCTGCGGAAGTCGAACAGCCCATCGAGCACCGTCTCTACCAGAGCCTTCACACTCGGCCCATAGCTCTCGCCAGAGCCTATAATGGGGCTTACGTTGACGGTGAAATAGTCGACATACTGATACAGCGGGCGGAAGGTTTTCAGATACTCTTTGGGCATACGGTCGGGGGTAATCACCGAGTTGGGGGCAATGTTGGCACCCACCACCACCCTACGGCCATAGGCCCTACGGCGCAAGTGGTCGACGCAGCGTTCGATACCGCAGTTGGGAAACTCCATACGGTGCACCAGCGCCCTATCTCTACGCAGGCGGAACAAGCGGGGTTTGATGCCACCACTCTGGGGCTTGGGCGTAACCGTGCCAATCTCCACAAAGCCAAAGCCCAGCGCACCCAGCGGGCGGTAGAGCGTAGCATCCCTATCGAGTCCGGCAGCAGCACCTATGGGATTGGGAAAGCGCACCCCAAAAACCTCGCGTTCGAGCGAAGGGTGACGCCACGAGTAAAGCGTGCGCAGAAGGGCTTGGCCCACTCCGCCACGCCCCACAAAACCAAGCGTGGCTGCGGCTATATTGCGGGCAGTCTCGGCCTTGAAAAGCGACAACAATGGTCTGACAAATAGTTTGTACATATCTCTCGAATCTCTTTTGCTAAGGCAAAAGTAATCATATTTCGCAACTTTTTGCTACATTTGTGGTATGAAAATTATCATCGACAATTTCGTACCCTACGCCCACGAGGCTCTGAGCCCCCACGCCGAGGTGGTAGAGCTCCACGCAAGCGAGTTTTCGCCCGAGGTGGTGGCCGATGCCGACGCACTCGTTGTCCGCACCCGCACTCGCTGCAACAAAGCCCTTCTGGAAGGCTCTCGTGTGGCCCTCGTAGCCACCGCAACCATAGGCTTCGACCACATCGACAAGGAGTGGTGCAAGGAGCAAAATATCGACGTAGTAAGTGCCGCAGGGTGCAACGCCCGAGGAGTGTTGCAATGGGTTTCGGCAGCCCTCTGCCACACCCTCAAACTCAAAGGGTTAGACTCCCCCGATGGGCTTACGATAGGAGTTGTCGGAGTGGGCAATGTAGGCTCGCTGGTGGTGGACTATTGTCGCTCGTGGGGCTTTCGAGTTTTGTGCAGCGACCCGCCACGAGAGAGGGCCGAAGGACTCACCGAAAGCGACGGTTTTGTACCCCTCGAAACACTCGTCCGACAGAGCGACATCATCACCCTTCACACCCCGCTCATCAGGGGCGGAGAGTGGCCCACATTTCACCTCGTAGACGACAATTTTATGGCCCTTATGCAGGGGGGGGCAACGCTGCTGAACGCCTCGCGAGGAGAGGTGGCCGACACCGAGGCACTGTTGCAAGCAAGGGAGGACATTACGCTACTCTTAGACGTGTGGGAGGGCGAGCCGAACGGCATAAACAAGGCCCTCTTGGAGCGAGCCGAAGTGGCCACTCCCCACATTGCCGGTTACTCCGCACAAGGCAAGGCCAACGCCTCGGCAATCGTCATTCGTGCCATAGCCCAAAAGTTTGGCATTGAGCCACTTATGGAGTGGTATCCCGAGGGTGTTACACCCTCTACTGCCCGCCCTATTTCGTGGGGCGAGATGTGTGTCACCATTGGCCACTACTGCGACTTGGAGGGCGAAACAGCAAGGCTCAAAGCCCGTCCCGAAGAGTTCGACCAACGTCGAAACACCTACCCTCTGAGGGAGGAGTATTTCTAAGAATTGAAAATGGAAAATGGAAAATTGAAAATTATTTAGGGAATTTAGGGAGTGTAGGGAATTTAGGGAATTTAGGGAGGAGCTGTAAAAAAAAGACCTACGGCCTCCTTAAACTCCCTAAACTCCTTAAACTCCTTAAACTCCCTAATTTCTACCGAAGCACAGCCAACCACCGTCAATGGTCAGGCAGAACCACAACCAAATACACTCGGAGTGCCCGACGGCACTACCGAAGCACAACCATCGACAAAAAAAACACACGCCCCCGCCCTGACGGGCACCCCCTCTAACTTAGAGGGGGAATTAGGGGGAGTCCAATTTTGAATTTTGAATTTTGAATTTTGAATTCGTCGACCAACGGTCGACACTATATTTATAGGTAAAATTTGGTGGTTTGCGGAAAAATAACTAAATTCGCACGCTTTATTATGGCTATTTCGCTAAGCAAACAACAAACACAAAACTATAATTATCACATTAACAAACAATTAAGTTTTTATGGCAAACGTAAAAAGAGTCTACACCTTTGGCGACCGAAAAGCCGAGGGTAATGGCAAAATGAGAGAATTGCTCGGCGGTAAAGGCGCAAACCTTGCCGAGATGAACCTTCTGGGTATGCCCGTGCCTCCCGGATTCACCATCACCACCGAGGTTTGTACCGAGTACTACAAAGAGGGTGAGGAGAAAGTTAAAGAGCTGATCAAAGCTGAGGTAGAGGCCGCAATCAAGATGATTGAGGAATCGACCGGTATGGTGTTCGGTGGCGAGGTTTCGCCCCTGCTCCTCTCGGTTCGTTCGGGTGCTCGCGCTTCGATGCCCGGTATGATGGATACCATCCTCAACCTCGGTATGAACGACGCAGCAGTAGAGGCTCTGACCAAACGTAGCGGCAACGCTCGTTTCGCTTGGGACTCGTACCGCCGTTTCGTACAGATGTACGGCGACGTTGTTCTCGAAATGAAACCCGCTTCGAAAGAGGACGTTGACCCCTTCGAGGCTATCATCGATGAGCTCAAAGAGGAGAAAGGCGTAAAGAACGACGCCGATCTGACCGCAGAGGACTTCAAAGAGCTCGTTATCCGTTTCAAAGCTGCCGTTAAAGAGAACACCGGCAAAGACTTCCCCGCTGATCCTTGGGAGCAGCTCTGGGGCGCTATCTGCGCTGTATTCCGCAGCTGGATGAACGAGAGGGCTATCCTCTACCGCAAGCTCAACAACATCCCTCAGGAGTGGGGTACCGCTGTGAGCGTTATGGCAATGGTATTTGGTAACATGGGCGACAACTCGGCTACCGGTGTTTGCTTCTCGCGTGACGCTGCTACCGGTGAGAACCTCTTCAACGGTGAGTACCTCGTAAACGCACAGGGCGAGGACGTTGTGGCAGGTATCCGTACCCCCCAGCAGATTACCTTGGAGGGCTCGCGCAGGTGGGCTAAGGCACAGAACATCGACGAGGCCGTTCGCGCAAGCCAGTTCCCCTCGTTGGAGGAGGTTATGCCCGAGGTTTACAAAGAGCTCTGCGACATCAAAGACCACTTGGAGAACTACTTCGCAGATATGCAGGATATGGAGTTCACCATTCAGGACGGCAAACTCTGGATGCTCCAAACCCGTAACGGTAAGCGTACCGGTGCTGCTATGGTGAAAATCGCTATGGATATGTTGGCCGAGGGCCGCATCGACGAGCAGACCGCTATCCTCCGTCAGGAGCCCGAGAAACTCGACGAGTTGCTCCACCCCGTATTCGACAAACAGGCTATCAAGAGCGCTAAGGTTATCACCAAAGGTCTGCCCGCAAGCCCCGGTGCTGCTACCGGTCCCGTAGTATTCTTCGCAGACGATGCAGAGAAATACCTCGGCGAGCACGGCATCAAACCCATCCTCGTTCGTATCGAGACCTCGCCCGAGGACCTGAAAGGTATGTTGGATGCAGCCGGTATCCTCACCGCTCGTGGCGGTATGACCTCGCACGCTGCCGTTGTGGCTCGTGGTATGGGTAAATGCTGCGTTTCGGGTGCAGGCGAGCTCAAAATCGACTACAAAGAGCGCACCATCCAAATCGACGGCCTCACCATCAAAGAGCACGACTGGATTTCGCTCAACGGTTCGACCGGTGAGGTTTACCTCGGTCAGGTTGCTACCAAAGAGGCTGAGCTCAGCGGCGACTTCGCACAGCTGATGGAGCTCACCAGCAAATACGCTAAACTGAAAGTTCGTACCAACGCCGACTCGCCCCGCGATGCTAAACAGGCTATCAAATTCGGTGCTCAGGGTATCGGTCTGTGCCGTACCGAGCACATGTTCTTCGAGGGCGACCGTATCTTGGCCGTTCGCGAGATGATTCTGGCCGACGATGAGGCTGGTCGTCGCGTAGCACTCGGCAAACTGCTGCCTATGCAGCGTGAGGACTTCGAGGGTATCTTCGAGGCTATGCAGGGTCTGCCCGTGACCGTGCGTCTTTTGGATCCACCATTGCACGAGTTCGTTCCCCACACCGAGAAAGAGCAGAAAGAGTTGGCTGAGGTGCTCGGCGTAAGCTACGAGAAGATTGCTGCTAAGGTTGAGTCGCTCATGGAGGTTAACCCCATGCTGGGCCACCGTGGTTGCCGTCTGGGTAACACCTATCCCGAGATTACCGAGATGCAGACCCGCGCTATCTTGGAGGCTGCTATGAACATCCGCGAGAAAGGTACTCCCGTGAAGGTGGAGATTATGGTTCCCCTGGTTGGTAACCACAAAGAGCTCCGCTACCAGAAGAACATCATCGACCGCGTGGCTGGCGAGATCTTCGCAGAGCGCAACGACCGCATCGACTACATGGTAGGTACCATGATCGAGGTTCCCCGTGCTGCTGTAACCGCTGACCAGATTGCCGAGGTTGCCGAGTTCTTCTCGTTCGGTACCAACGACCTTACTCAGATGACTCTTGGTTTCTCGCGCGACGATATTGGCAAATTCTTGCCCATCTACTTGGACAAGAACATCATCAAGGCTGACCCCTTCAAGATTCTCGACCGCAACGGTGTAGGCCGTCTGGTACGCGAGGGCGTTATGAAGGGCCGTACCACCCGTGCCGAGCTGAAATGCGGTATCTGTGGTGAGCACGGTGGTGAGCCTTCGAGCGTTGAGTTCTGCCACACCGCAGGCCTCGACTATGTAAGCTGCTCGCCCTTCCGTGTGCCCATCGCACGTTTGGCTGCTGCACAGGCTGCACTGAAATAAGGCTATACCTTATATATAAAAATAAGGGCTCCGTTTTTTGCGGGGCCCTTGTTTTTTAGTGGAGGGTTGTGCTTCGGTAGTGCCGTCGGGCACTCCGAGTGTATTTGGTTGTGGTTCTGCCTGACCATTGACGGTGGTTGGTTGTGCTTCGGTGGTGGAGGGCTGTGCTTCGGTAGAGTTATAAGAGTTATAAGAGTTATAGGAGTTATAGGAGGCCAAAACTCCTATTTCTCCTATTTCTCCTATCTCCTCTCGGTCAGTTGACGGTCGACGGTTGACGGTCGACGGTCGACAAAAAAAGGCACCACCCCATCGGGTAGTGCCTTCGTTTTTATTTGTGTAGCCAAACTATTTCTTTGCAGCAGCCTCGGCTTTGATGAACTCGTCGAGCTCTTTTGCACGAGCGGTAGCAACTTCGAGTTTGTCACCGGCGGTTACCTGTTTGTAGGCAGCGATAGCCTCGGCATTGAGGTTTTTGCTGTCGTAAGCAGCACCCAGCAG
>JAZLDU010000043.1:0-8928 GCA_045614885.1 Tidjanibacter sp.
TTTACATAAGCAGCCTTGGTGCCGAGGAAGTTGTAGGGGATCTGGAAGAATTGGGTGCTTGCGCCACCGCCTACGAAGAAGATTTGGTAGTTGTCGGGAATCTCCAAAAGCTCGCGGAAGAGAGCTTTTGCCTCGTCCATAACAGCATCGAACTCTTTGGTACGGTGCGAGATAGAGAGAATTGAGAGGCCACTGCCATTGAAATCCAAAACTGCCTCAGCAGCTTTTTTGATTACTACATCGGGTAATACCGAAGGTCCTGCGTTGAAATTGTGTTTTACCATTGTGTTTTTAGGTTAAAGTGTTAGTATTGTGTGTTGAAATTCTTACAAATCATAATTTCCCATCCGCAAATATATAGAATATTTCTCGGACAAACAAACTATTTGTTTGTTATTTGTTGTTTCAATGTGAGGAAAAATGCCTTATCTTTGTGGGTTGATTTTAATAGACGCAACGATGATTAAATCTATGACCGGTTTCGGTAAGGCCGAAATCACCGTCCAAGGACGCAAAATAAGTGTCGAAACACGCTCGCTCAATGGCAAACAGCTCGATTTGTCGGTGAAGATGCCTGCACGCTATCGTCAGGCCGAGTTCGAGATTCGCAACCGCGCAGCAAAGGTGTTGCAGCGTGGTAAGACCGATATTTTTGTAACCATCGAGAATACTGCCACGAAGGAGAATTCGCTGGCTATCAACGAGGCACTCTTCAAGAGCTATTCGGAGCAACTTATGGCTCTGGCGGCTCAGTCGGGCTTGGGAGCAAGTAGCGAGGTTCAGTCGCAGGTGCTCAGCTCGGTTATGCGTATGCCCGATGTGGTGGCTACCGAGGTGGATGCTGTCAGCGACGAGGAGCTGGGTGCTCTGATGCAGGCTGTTGATGAGGCACTTGCTCGCCACGACAGCTTCCGCATCCACGAGGGCGAGGTGCTGATTGCCGACCTGCTCCATCGCGTAGACCTCATTCAGGGCTACAAACAGGCCGTCATCCCCTACGAGCAGCGACGCACCGAGGTTATCAAACAGCGCATCCTCGACCAATTTGCCCAGTGTGGCGTGGCCTACGATGCCAACCGCCTCGAACAAGAGATGATTTTCTACATCGAGAAGCTCGATATTACAGAGGAAAAAGTGCGCCTTGATAAACACTGCGACTACTTCCGCCAGGTGGCTGCCGAGGAGGAGAGCGTGGGCCGTAAGTTGGGCTTCGTGGCTCAGGAGATGGGCCGCGAAATCAACACTATGGGCTCGAAGGCCAACGACTCCGAAATCCAGATTTTGGTAGTTAAAATGAAGGATGAGCTCGAAAAGATTAAAGAGCAGGTACTCAACATTTTGTAGCGTATGGGCAAGCTGATAATTTTCTCGGCCCCATCGGGCTCGGGCAAGACCACAATCGTGCGTCGCATTATGCAGACCATCCCCGGTTTGGAGTTTTCCATTTCGGCCACTTCGCGTGCTCCACGAGGCACCGAACAGCACGGCCACGACTACTATTTCCTCTCGGCCGAGGAGTTCGACAAGGCAATCTCGGAGGAGCAGTTTGTCGAGTGGGAAGAGGTCTATGCAGGCACCAAGTATGGCACGCTGAAAAGCGAGATGGAGCGCATCTGGGCCGAGGGCCACACCATTCTCTTCGACGTGGATGTGAAGGGCGGCGTAAGGCTCAAAAGCATCTTTGGCGAGCAGGCTCTCTCGGTGTTTGTTATGCCCCCCTCGATTGAGGAGTTGCGCAACAGGCTGGTGGGTCGAGCAACCGACTCGCCCGAGAAGATTGAGCAGCGTGTGGGCAAGGCTGCCGAGGAGTTGGAGTATGCTCCACAGTTCGACAAAACCGTGGTGAATGACGATTTGGAGAAGGCTGTGGCCGAGGTGGAGCAGATTGTTAAAGAGTTCATTGCCTAAGAATTCTCAATTCTCAATTCTTTGTCGGTATGATTGCGCTCTATTTTGGCTCGTTCAACCCCATTCACAATGGCCACGTTGGCGTGGCTCGCTATGTTGTGGAGTGTGGTTTGGCCGACAAGGTGTGGCTGGTGGTTTCGCCCCAAAATCCACACAAGCAGGCGGGCGATTTGGCTCCCGAGGAGCACCGTTTGGCTATGGCAAGGCTTGCGGTGGCGGAGTATGACGAGTTGGAGGTGTGCGATGTGGAGTTCTCGATGCCGAGGCCGTCATACACAGTGGATACTATCGACAAGCTTAGGCAAATATATCCCGACGAGGAGTTTACTCTGCTGGGTGGTGGCGATGTGGCTGCCACGATTCACACTTGGCGCGAGGGCACCAGGCTCTTGGCCGAAAACAAGATACTTATTTACCCCCGAGGGGAAAACGACCACTTTGGAGAGCCCTTTGTGATGATGGGCGGAGCACCCAAAATGAAGGTGTCGTCTACGCAGGTGAGGGCGCTCATAAAGAGTGGGGGAGAGTGGCACCACGAAGTCCCCTTGCAGGTGGCCGAATATATCGAAAAACACAAACTTTATATGGAACATAAAACCCTGGAAGAGGCCCTCGCAGCAGGCAAAGAGGCCTATGCACGCAACAATTTTGGCGAGGCTATAAACCACTTTGGCGAGGCCAAAAGGCTGGCTCCCGACAGCAAGGAGGCCGACCAATGGCTTACGATGATAGACGAGATTTTGGCCTTCCGACACAAAGATTATTACAACCCATAACAGACTGAAACAGAATGGAAAAACTGAATATAGCACTGCTGGCAGGTGGCAATTCGTCGGAGCGTGAGATTGCGCTCGGAAGTGCTGCACAGGTGGCCGAGGCGTTCGACCGCGAGCGCTACAATGTGTGGCTGGTGGATGTCCACCACCGCGACTTTACATATCGTAACGAGGACAAAGAGTACAAAGTAGACCTGAACGATTTTTCGCTCACCGTAGAGGGGCAGAAGGTGGTCTTCGACTACGCCTTTGTGATGATTCACGGTACCCCTGGTGAGGACGGACACATCCAGGGCTATCTCGAAATGATGGGCATACCCTTCTCGTCGTGCGATATGACCTCGTCGGTGATTACCTTCGACAAAATCTCGACCAAGAGGGCCGTGGCCCACACGGGTATCAACTTGGCCAAGGGTATGTTGATTGGTACGGAGGATTGGATTGCTCCCGATGCAATTGTGGCCGAGCTGGGTTTGCCCCTGTTTGTGAAGCCCAATGCAAGTGGTAGCAGCTGTGGCGTGACCAAGGTCAAGAGCGAGGAAGAGTTGATTCCCGCCATCTTTGCCGCCTTCGAGGAGAGCGACGAGGTGCTCATCGAGGAGTTTATTGCAGGTAGGGAGTTTGCGTGTGGCGTGATGGCCACCGAGGAGCAGTTCTACCGTTTCCCCGTGACCGAGGTGGTGGCCAAAAACGAGTTCTTCGACTACGAGGCCAAATATACCGAGGGTATGAGCGACGAGATTACCCCCGCACCCATTTCGCCCGAGCTCACCGCGCTGCTCCAAGACCACGCCGAGGCTGCCTATAAGGCTTGCCGTTGCAGGGGTTTGGCAAGGGTGGACTTTATTGTAACCCCCGAGGGCGAGCCCTATATGATTGAGATTAACGCCATTCCAGGTATGAGCGCCGGTAGCATTGTGCCCAAGCAGATAAAAGCCGCAGGAATGACTATGACCGAGGTGTTGAACCTTATAATCGACAATACGCTATGATTCCTTCGATGATTCAGATAGACGACAAAATCATCTCGACCGACATCCTCACCGAGCACTTTTGCTGCGACCTGGACAAGTGCAAGGGCGAGTGCTGTGTGGAGGGCGATTCGGGTGCTCCGCTCGACATCGACGAGGTAGACCAGCTCGAAATGGAGTATCAGAACTACAAGCCCTATATGACTCCCGAGGGCATTGAGGAGATTGAGCGTCAGGGCTTTATGGTTGTAGATGTGGATGGCGACTACACAACCCCGTTGGTCGACGAGGCCGAGTGTGCCTACTCGTTCAAGGAGAATGGCATCACCTTCTGCGCCATTGAGAGGGCCTATCGCGAGGGCAAGTGCGGCTTTATGAAGCCAGTGTCGTGCCACCTCTACCCAATCCGTGTGAAGCGTTTTATGACGGGTGACTATGGCCTCAATCTGCACCGCTGGACCATTTGTAGGTGTGCCTTCGAGTGTGGCAAGCAGAGGGGCGTGAAGGTCTACAAGGCTATGAAAGAGCCACTTATCAGGCGCTTTGGCGAGGATTTCTACGAGTCGCTCTGCAAGGCTGCCGTAATGGTCGCAAACGAAAACAAATAAAAAGAGTAGGGGAGTATGCGACGCAGAGGGATAATGTTGGTGTTGGTATTTGCAGCAGTGGTGTTGCAAACGCCCCTCTATGGTCAGCGCTCGAAGGTCTACCACCTCGAAGATCTGCCCGCAGTGGCTATCGACACCATTCCGACCAACGATCCCGCAGTGAGCATCATTACCTACACCAACAACACTTGGCGCTACCTCTTCCACGACGAGGAGAGTAGGGCCAATTTGGATGTCTACAAAGACCATTGGCGCACCAACGAGGTCTTTGCGTATAGCGATGTGAGCCTCTCGCAACTGCCCGAAAGTATGGAGATTCAGCTCATCGACGATTTGGGCGACTTCCATACCCCAGTGCTGGGCCGACTCTCGTCGCGCTATGGCCCCAGGGGCAGGAGTATGCACAAGGGTATAGATATTGGTCTGCCTACGGGAGAGCCTATATTTGCAGCCTTTGAGGGCAAGGTGCGCTATGCACGCTACAACTCAGGCGGTTATGGTTATCTGGTAATTCTGCGCCATCCCAACGGACTCGAAACCTACTACGGCCACTTGTGCAAGCTGAATGTGTCGGTGAACGACTATGTGAAGGCGGGCGAGGTGATTGGCTATGGCGGTAATACGGGCCGTAGTCGTGGCCCACACCTCCACTTCGAGGTGAGGTATGCCGACCTGACGTTCGACCCCGAGAGGATTATCGACTTCTCGAAGGGCGAGCTGAAATATCACACCTTTGTACTCGAAAGGGGCTACTTCAATGTGTCGTCGAAGATGACCGAGGCTTTGGAGGAGTATGACGATGTGGAGGGAGTATTTACCGACGAGCAGGGCAACCCGCTCAGCTCGGAGGAGATTGTCGAAAACCTCGAAGGTAAGGCCAATAAGCCCAAACCTACGGTGAATGATGCAATATATTATAAGGTGCGTAGTGGCGATAATCTGTCGAAGATTGCGGCCAAGTATGGCACCTCGGTTGGTGCTATCTGTCGCCTGAACAATATCAGTAGTAAATCCACCCTGCGCATAGGCCAGCGACTAAGGGTGAAGTAAAAAAAAGAGAAGACCACAATCGAAATTGTGGTCTTTCTTTTTTTGTCGACCATCGACCGTCAATGGTCTGACACACTCCCTCCCCCTTCGGGTACTCCCCCTAACTTAGGGGGAGAGTTTTTATCCGATTCCCCCTCTAAGTTAGAGGGGGTGTCACGAAGTGACGGGGGCGTGTGTTTTTTGTCTAACGTCAGACAGACCCCTCAGGCGCTTTGCGACAGCTCCACCGTCATTGTTCACACACGTTCACACTCACGAATGACAACATTGTGAACGCCTGTGAACAATTGTGTAGGAGTGAAAACTTTCAATTCTCAATTTTAATTGTACCTTTGGGGAGGTAATGGAGCAAGAAAAATGAACAGGCTTGGTAGGTTGATACGCACAACGATAGTGACGGGGGCGATAATTATGGCCTCGGCTCCGATGGCTCGTGGCCAAGAGGGCCCAAAGCACAAACTATCGATAGAGCTAAGGCCCGCCTACAACCTCATATCGCACGGCTACTTCAACGGCCGTAATCCCGACAACAAAACCATAGACAAGTGTGCCTCGATACACCTACGCTACGCCTTTGAACACTCGCCTTCGAGTCGAATAGGTAGGCTCTACCCTGCTGTGTATCAGGGTATAGGATTGGCTACCTACACATTTTTCAGCGATCGCTCGGTGGGCACCCCTCTGGCCCTATACATATTCCAAGGAGCAAGGCTACACGACTTTCGGGGCAGAGGACCCTCGGTGGGTTATGAGTGGAACTTGGGCTACTCGTGGGGCTGGAAACCCAACAGCGCCATGAACTCACGGTGGAACGTGTTGATAAACATAGGCATACCCATAGGGTGGCAAATGGAGGGTGGTTGGGAGCTGAGCCTAACGCCCGACTTTACCCACTTCTCCAATGGCGATACATCATTTCCGAACGCGGGTACCAACACATTCGGCCTACGCATAGGTGCGCTCAAAGAGTTTGGCCCCAAGCACCGCCAGAGAGTCGACATTAAGCGACTCGTAGAGCCCTCGGCCGAGTTGGCAGGCAATACGGCCCACAGGCTTGTGTGGGACTTAATCGGTTATGGTGGCTGGCGAGCCGACCGCTTCACCTCCAACGACCGATTATGCGTGGTGGATAGCCCGCTTGTAAATGGGGGTCTAATGCTATCACCACTATATAAACTAAATAGATATGTGAGCCTGGGTGGCTCGTTAGACCTATTGGTAGACACGAGCGCCAATCTGTATGACGCTGTGTGGCAAGACGATATGTTAGTCAGTTATATGCGCCCACCGCTTTGGCAGCAGACCTCGTTGGGAGTGTCGTTGCGCGGTGAGCTACGAATGGGCTATATGGCTGTGGGCATTGGCAGTGGCGTAAACCTGATTACCCACGGCTACGATATGCGACGCTACTACACATCGTTTACCCTGAAAGGATTCGTCAGCGAGCGAGCCTTCCTGTTTGTTGGCTACCGACTGAGTAGCCTCCAATACACCCACAACATTATGTACGGCGTGGGCGTAAGGTTTTAGCGGGGAGCATACCATTCTCAACATTAGACGTCATAGGTTGTTCACATCCGTTCACAATGTTGTCATTCGTGAGTGTGAACGAGTGTGAACGGTTGTATACAGTTGTTCACAATGTTGTCATTCGTGAGTGTGAACGAGTGTGAACGGTTGTATACAAGCCAAGTCTTAGTAGATGCGCTCGCCGAAAATCATCGAGCCTATGCGCACCATATTGCTGCCACACTCGATGGCCTCGCGGTAGTCCGAAGTCATACCCATCGACAGCGTGTCGAACTCGGCTCCACGCAGGGGCGCAAGGGTGTCGAACAGCCCTTTGAGCCTACGAAACTCGCTCTTGTTTAGCTCTATATCATCGGTCAGCGTGCCTATGGTCATAAGTCCCCTCAGGCGCACATTGGGGTAGTGGGCCAAGGCTCCCGACTCGATAAAAGCCATCATCTCGGCCTCGTTCCAGCCACTCTTGCTCTCCTCCTCGGCCAAGTGTACCTCGAAGAGAATGTCGATAGTTCGCCCACACTTGGCTGCGCATCGGTCTATCTCGGCCACCAGGCGCTCGCTATCGACCGAGTGAATCAGTGCTACATAGGGGGCAATCATCTTCACCTTGTTGGTTTGCAGGTGGCCAATCATGTGCCACTCGATGTCGGAGGGTAGTTGTGCCTGCTTGGCGGTCATCTCCTGAGGGCGGCTCTCGCCAAAGATGCGCTGACCAGCCTCGTAAGCCTCGCGCAGAGCCTCTACGGGGTGGAATTTCGACACCGCCACAAGCCTCACACCGGAGGGCAGACTCTCGTGCAGATATTTAATTTGTGTGCTGACTGACATTTTCGTTGCTGTTTGTTTGGCAAATTTAGCGATAAATTCGTATTTTTGTTGAATTAGTAGAGAGAAACAAACTTTTAATCCTAAAAATAATGATGAACAAACGACTTTTACTCACAGCACTTGCCGCAGTTGTGGCTTGGGGTAGCGCTCTGGCCTGCACCAACCTTATCGTAACTCGTGGCGCTTCGACCGACGGCAGCATTATGGTTTCCTACGCAGCCGACTCACACCAACTCTATGGCGCACTCTATCACACCCCCGCGGGTAAATTCAAAGCCGGCGCAATGATGGATGTACGCGAGTGGGACACCAGCCGCTATCTGGGCCAGATTCCTCAGGTGGCAACCACCTATTCGACCATTGGCAATATGAACGAGCACCAGCTCATCATTGGCGAGACTACCTTTGGCGGTCGCCACGAGCTGGAAGATCCCAAGGGCGGTATCGACTATGGCTCGCTCATCTACATCACCTTGCAGAGGTGTAAGACCGCACGCGAGGCTATCGACTGCATCGTAGAGCTGGCCAACACCCACGGCTACGCTTCGAGTGGCGAGTCGTTCAGCATTGCCGACAAAAACGAGGTGTGGATTATGGAGCTCATCGGCAAAGGCCCCAACAATAAAGGTATCGTGTGGGTTGCACGTCGTGTGCCCGACGGTTACATCTCGGCCCACGCCAACCAGGCTCGTATCTCGACCTTCCCCCAGGACGACCCCGAGAACTGCCTCTATGCTCCCGATGTGATTTCATTTGCTCGCGAGCAGGGCTATTTCAGTGGCGAGGACAAAGATTTTAGCTTCTGCAACGCCTATGCTCCCCTGGATTTCAGCGCCATGCGTGGTTGCGAGGCAAGGGTTTGGGCCTTCTTCCGTCAGTATGCCGACGGTATGGAGCAGTATGAGGATTACGCCTTGGGCCACAATCCCAACAATCCTATGCCTCTGTGGGTTAAACCCAACCGCAAGCTTTCGCCCAAAAACGTATTCGATATGATGCGCGACCACTACGAGGGTACCGTTATGGATATGACTACCGACATCGGTGCCGGTGGCAGCAAATGCCCCTACCGTTGGAGGCCTATGGGCTTCGAGGTAGATGGCGTGAGCTACGTCAATGAGCGTGCCATTGCAACTCAGCAGACCGGTTTCTGGTTTGTGGCTCAGGCTCGTAAGAACTTGCCCGACCCCATCGGTGGTGTTATGTGGTTTGGTACCGACGATGCAGCCACTTCGCCCCTTACCCCCATCTACTGCGGCT
>JAZLDU010000044.1:0-6560 GCA_045614885.1 Tidjanibacter sp.
ACAGACCCCGCCCCTGCCACAACCTTCACCCACCTCGACGCAACCACCGTGTTGAGCCGCAAGATTGCCGAGATGGGTATCTACCCCGCAGTGGACCCCTTGGAGTCTACTTCGCGCATCTTGGACCCCAACATTGTGGGCCAGGAGCATTACGAGGTGGCGCAGCGCATCAAGCAGATTTTGCAACGCAACAAAGACCTTCAAGATATTATCTCTATCCTCGGTATGGAGGAGCTCTCGGACGAGGATAAACTGACCGTAAACCGTGCCCGTAGGGTGCAGAGGTTCCTCTCGCAGCCCTTCTCGGTGGCCGAGCAGTTTACGGGCGTAGAGGGTGTGATGGTGTCGATAGAGGATACCATCAAAGGCTTCCGCATGATTCTCGACGGCGAGGTGGACTATCTGCCCGAGGCTGCGTTCCTCAATGTGGGCACTATCGAGCAGGCCATTGCCAAGGGCGAGGAGCTGCTGCGTAGGGCCGAAGGTAATAACTAATTCTTCCCCCACTGAAAAACTAAGAGTATGGCAAAGAGTATTCGACTGAGGGTTTTGGCCCCCACGGGTGAGGTGTTTGGAGGCGAGGTAGCAAAGGTGTTGCTCCCTGGCTCAAAGGCCCCCTTTGTTGTGCTCCCAGGTCACGCCCCCATAATCTCGTCGCTCGAAGAGGGTGTGGTGAAATACACCTCGGCCGATGGCTCGGAGGGGGTGATTGAAATCTCGGGCGGATTTGTCGAAGTGAGGGATAATAACATTATCATCTGCATCGACTAGCAAAATAACCCCAAAAAACGGAAAAAACTATGAAAAGAATAAAGCCGGGTTTGGCAATAGATATCCTCATGGCCGTAACGGTGCTCTATGGCATCAACCTGCCTATGGTGAAGGTGTGGTGGCCCGAGAGTTTTACGCCCCTGATGTGGATTGCGCCTGCGTTTTTCTACATCTACGAGATAGCCTTCTGCATTGTGTCGGGCCGACAGCGCAAGATGAAGCCCCAGGCGGTCATCACCTCGTCGATGATTTTGCGTGGTGTAAAGTTCTTGGGCGTGGCTGTGATGATGCTCGTGTGGGTTAAACTTGGCTTGGAGGGCAAGAATGTAATGTTGCTCTACTTGCTGATTTACTATCTTCTCACATCGGTTGGTGAGGCTGTGGTGGCGAGTGCCATAAGCAAGGCCTCCGACGAGGATGTGAAAGAGTTTGAACAAGGCGACAAATAAATAATACCACCCGAAATAAAGATGAAGTGGTTGCGTAATATACTCCTGACCGTGGCGATGCTCTTTGGAGCCTCGCTCTGGGGTGTGTGCGCAGCAGAAACGGTCGAGGCAGAGGCCGCCACCGAGGAGAAACTCGATGTTGTGGGGCTTATCTTCGATCACATAGGCGACAGTTATAGTTGGCACATCTGCACCGTCAAGGGGCACCATGTGGAGATTCCTCTCTTGTGCATTGCCCGCACTGACGATGGTAGGTGGCACGCCTTCTCGTCGGCCCACCTTGCGCACGGCCACAGCCACAAAGGTTTGTGGATAGCTGCCGAAGGCGAGCAGTGGGAGGGTAAAATAGTGGCCCGCAACTCGGCTGGCGAAGTCTATCGTCCGCTCGACCTGTCGCTCACCAAGAATGCCGCAGCGCTGATGATAAACTCGCTGCTGTTGGTGGCCATAATACTCGGCTGTGCGGGGTGGTACAAGCGTCGTGGGTGCGACATTCGCCAAGTACCCCGAGGGTTTGTGGGTGCGGTAGAAATGCTCGTTATGAGCATCGAGGACGACGTGATTCGCCCCTCGGTGGGCAAGGACTACAAGCGCTACTCGCCCTATCTGCTTACGGCCTTCTTCTTCATCTTCGTAAACAACCTGATGGGCCTCATCCCCGTCTTCCCCGCAGGTGCCAACACCACGGGCAACATTGCCATTACGCTCGTTATGGCCCTGGCCACCACCTTTGCCGTGAACGTCTTTGGCAACAAGGAGTATTGGAAAGAGATTCTCTGGCCCGACGTGCCGGTGTGGATGAAGTTTCCCATACCACTGATGCCCGTAATCGAGCTCTTTGGTATCATCAGCAAGCCCTTTGCGCTTACCATTCGTCTGTTTGCCAACATTTTGGCGGGCCACACCGTGCTGATAGCCCTCTCGTGTCTGGTATTCATATCGGTAAGTATGGGCACGACGATGAATATCGTGATGACCATCTTCTCGGTACTCTTGTCGGTATTTATGCTGGTGTTGGAGCTGCTTGTGGCCTACATCCAAGCCTATGTGTTTACGATGCTCTCGTCGGTATTCATAGGCCTCTCGCGCAAGGAGCACCACGCAGCACACAAAAAATAGAACAACAAATAACTAATCAAACAATAACCAAAAAAAACGACGAAAACTATGTTAGCAATTATCACACTTTTGCAGGCCATCAACCTGGGTGCAGCAGTAGCACCTCTGGCCGCAGCTTTGGCAGTATTGGCCGCCGCTTGGGGCATTGGCAAGATTGGCTCGAACGCTTTGGAGGCTATGGCTCGCCAGCCCGAGGCCGCAGGCTCGTTGCAGACCGCAATGATTGTGTCGGCAGCACTTATCGAGGGTGCAACCCTGTTTGCAATCGTAGTCTGCCTGATGGCTATCTAAAAACAGACCGAGGAACAAGCGGGGGTGGGGTGCTTAATTGTGGGCAGCCAAAGCCCCCATTGTTCCTTGCAAAAAACAGACCCAAAGGATTTTTTTAAGAGAGATACGGATTTATGTCGCTACTTACTCCCGATATAGGTTTGCTCTTTTGGATGTTGCTATCGTTTCTGATTGTCTTCGGAGCGTTGGCCAAGTTCGGCTTCCCGATGATTACGGGTATGGTCGAGAAGCGTCGCCAGCACTTCGCAGAGCAGTTTGAGGCCGCCGACAAGGCCGCCCAGAAGCTCGCAACGGTCGAGGATCAGGCCCGCAAAGTGTTGGAGCAGGCCGAAAAGCGCAGTGCTGAGATGCTGAGTGCAGCCGTGGCCGACAGCCAGAGGATTGTCGACACCGCAAGGGCCAAGGCCGAAGGCGAGGTGGCTGCCCGTATGGAGGCGGCCAAAACCCAGATAGAGATCGAAAAGCAGAAGGCTCTGGGCGAGTTGCGTACAACCGTGGCAATGATCTCGGTCGATGTGGCCGAGAAGGTGTTGCGCGGAAGGCTCGACAGCCACGATGCCGACTATCTGGCCACGCTGGTCGATGAGGCCGAGCGCCACTCCAAAGAGGCCTAAAACCTGCAACCCCATACCGAAACATTAACCATTAAACACCCGCACACAAACCGTGAATAATAGTCTGCTCGCAGGGCGTTATGCCAAAGCGTTGCTACTCCAAGCCGAGAGCGAAGGGGTGGCCGAGGTGCTCTATGGACTCTTGAAGTCTGTGGTGGGCGGTGTGCTGGCCCTGCCCGAGGTGGAGAGGGTGCTCGCAAGCCCCACACACACCCGAGAGCAGAAAAAAGCGGTGCTGATGAGCCTCTCCGACAAGGAGTGGCCGTCGCTTTGGGAGAGGTTTGTGGATTTGGTACTCGCAGGCGAGAGGGAGGCATTTATGCCCCAGATTGCAAGGCGCTATCTGGCCCTCTACCGACAAAGGCACAACATTGTGGTCGTTACACTCACAACCGTCAAACCCGCCGAAGAGGCCATTGTGGAGCGCATAGAGCGTTTGGTGGCCGACTACTATGGCGGTGGCAAGGTGGTGGAGTTGCGACAGGTGGTCGATGAGGCTATCGAGGGTGGTTTTGTGCTCTCGGTGGGCGACCGTAGGCTCGACGCATCGCTGCGCGGGCAGATAGAGATAATCCGTACCCAATTACTTAAACGAAACAAAACACTTGTGTAGAAGCCACAAGTGGCAAAATACCAAAAATACTATGGCAGAAATCAGACCGAGCGAAGTTTCCGAAGTGTTGCGCCAGCAACTTGCCGCCATCGACAACTCCATAAAGTTCGAGGAGGTGGGCACCGTGTTGCAGGTGAGCGACGGCGTGGCCCGCATCTATGGACTCTCCAATGCCGAGAGCAACGAGCTGCTCGAATTTGAGGGTGGCATGATGGGCGTTGTGATGAACCTCGAAGAGGATAATGTCGGAGCCGTACTGCTCGGACACACCGACCAGGTCAAAGAGGGCGACATCGTTAAGCGCACAGGCCGTATCGCCTCGATTCGTGTGAGCGACCAGATGGTGGGCCGAGTTATCAACCCGCTGGGTGAGCCACTCGATGGTCGTGGCGACATTGAGGGCGAGCGCTACGAGATGCCCTTGGAGCGTAAAGCCCCCGGCGTAATCTTCCGTCAGCCCGTGAATGAGCCCCTGCAAACGGGCCTCAAAGCCGTTGATGCAATGATTCCCATTGGCCGTGGCCAGAGGGAGTTGATTATTGGCGACCGACAGACCGGCAAAACTGCCATTGCGATAGACACAATCATCAACCAGCGAGAGGGCTATCTGCGCGGTGAGCCTGTTTTCTGCATCTATGTAGCCATAGGTCAGAAGGGCTCTACTGTTGCAACCATTGTGAACACCCTGCGCGAGAAGGGGGCTATGGACTACACCATTGTTGTAGCCGCCACCGCCTCCGATCCCGCAGCGTTGCAGTATTTTGCACCCTTTGCGGGTGCGGCCATTGGCGAGTGGTTCCGCGACACGGGCCGTCACGCGCTGGTGGTATACGACGATCTGTCGAAGCAGGCTGTGGCCTATCGCGAGGTGTCGCTCATTCTGCGTCGTCCCTCGGGCCGTGAGGCCTACCCCGGCGATATCTTCTACCTCCACTCGCGCCTTTTGGAGCGTGCGGCCAAGATTATCGGCCAGAAAGAGGTGGCCGAGCAGATGAACGACCTGCCCGAGTGCTTGCGCGACAAGGTCAAGGGTGGTGGCTCGCTCACTGCACTGCCCATTATCGAGACTCAGGCGGGCGACGTGTCGGCCTACATCCCCACCAACGTAATCTCCATTACCGACGGACAGATCTTCCTCGAAAGCGACCTCTTCAACCAAGGCATCAGGCCCGCAATCAACGTGGGTATCTCGGTGTCGCGTGTGGGCGGTAATGCTCAGGTGAAGTCGATGAAGAAGGTGGCCGGTACGCTCAAAATCGACCAGGCTCAGTATCGCGAGTTGGAGGCCTTCTCGAAGTTCGGTGGCGAGCTCGACGCTGTTACGGCCTATGTTATCGACAAGGGCCACAAGAATACCCAGCTGCTCATTCAGCCTCAGTATAGCCCCGTGCCCGTAGAGGAGCAGGTGGCTGTGCTCTACTGCGGTGTGAATGGTCTGCTCAAAGATGTTGAGGCCTCGAAGGTGAGGGAGTTCGAGCGTCGCTATCTCGACGTTATGCGTGGCTCGCACGCCGAGTTGCTGGCTTCGCTCCGTAAGACTCCCCCCACTGCCGAGCAGGCTGCCGAAATAGAGAAAGTGGCTGCCGAGGTGGCAGCAACGCTGAAATAATCCCCCAGAAAAAAAAGGCCTAAACAGCCGCAAAACCAACACACAAAAATTACTCGATGGCGTCGCTGAAAGAGATAAAAGAGAGGATTGCGTCGGTCAAAAACACCCGCAAGATTACGTCGGCTATGAAGATGGTGGCCGCCGCAAAACTGCGCCGTGTGCAGAGGTCGATAGAGGCCCTTGTGCCCTATGCCGACGAGGTGGACAAGATGGTGCACCACGTTGCCTACGACCCCGATGTGGCCATTCCGCTCAACGAGCAACGACCCGTCGAGAGAGCCACAATCATCGCTTTCGGTGCCAATGGCACGCTCTGCGGAGCCTACAACAACAACGTCTTCAAGGGGCTGAAAGAGGCTGTGGCCGCGAGCGGTGTGGAGAGTGCCGATAGGCTCAGCATCATTGCCGTAGGCCGCCAAGTGGAGCTCGACGCTGCACGCGAGAAGATGGCTGTCGTGAGTGGCTATGAGGATCTGTCCGAAAAACCCACCTACGGACTTGCCGCCTTGGTGGCACAGGGGGTTATGGCCGACTTCCTCGAAGGGCGCACCGATAGGGTGGAGCTTGTTTACTACAAGTTTATCTCGGCCGGTACGCAGAAGTTGGTGAGGGAGCAGTTGTTGCCCGTGGAGATTGTTAAGCCCGACACCTCCGAGAGTACCTTCCACGACGTAGACTACATTTTGGAGCCCTCGATTCAGGAGCTGGTCGATAGGATTGTTCCCCGCCAAGTGGCCCTGAGGCTCTACACGGCTGCACTGTCGGCCTCGGCCTCGGAGCACGCTGCCAGAATGGTGGCTATGCAGGCGGCCACCGACAATGCCGACAAGCTGACCGAGGAGCTGGCCCTCGAATATAACAAACAGCGCCAGCAAGCCATCACCACCGAGCTGCTCGACATTATGGGTGGCCAGGCTGCACAACGATAAGAAAAATACCTGCGATTTAATCGCAGGTATTTTTTGTCAACCGTCGACCGTCAACCGACAACCGTCGACCGTCAACCGTCGACCGTCGACCATCGACCATCGACCGAAAATCTCTCCACCTCTCCACCCCCAATCTATCATCGCCTCAATCCCTCAAATCCACCA
>JAZLDU010000045.1:0-9004 GCA_045614885.1 Tidjanibacter sp.
TGAAAAAGCAGCTGGCCGAGGATATCATCAACTGCGTAGCCCCCATCCGCGAGCGTATTGAGGATATTCGCAACAACGAGCGCTACCTCCACGAAGTTACCCAGATGGGTGCCGAGAACCCTCGCAAGAGTGCCGACGAAACCATCCGTCAGGTGCGCGAGATTATGGGCATCTACCACTTCTAAAATTGAGAATTGAGAATTGAGAATTAAAGGTAATACTCCCTAAATTCCCTAAAGACCTTAATGCCGGTTAGACGGTCGACGGTTGACGGTTGACGGTTGACAAAAACATTATGAGACAGACACTTTTACAGAGGGCGCAACTTTGGCTTTCGGTGCAGAGCAGGCGCATAAACATACGCCAGCTTACTTTCATTCTCGCCATAATCATCGGCCTTGTGGCGGGTGGCGTGACGTGTCTGTTCGAGTGGCTGCTCGAACTGATCAAACACGGCCTTACAAGCTGGTTTGCTGTCGAGCAGATTGGTTGGCTCTATCTGGTCTACCCCGCCGTGGGTATCATCCTGGCCACCATTTTTGTCCGCTTTATCATCAAAGACGATATCTCGGAGGGTGTGACCAAGGTGCTCAAAGCTATGAGTACCAACTCGTCGGCCATCAAACCCCACAACTGCTACTCGTCGGTGGTGGGTGGCGCGCTGACCATCGGTTTTGGTGGTTCGGTGGGTCCCGAGGCCCCCATTGTGCTCACCGGTGCTGCCATCGGCTCCAACATTGGCCGACTGATGAAGCTCAACTACCGCAACCTGACGCTTATGCTGGCGTGTGGCGTGGCGGCAGCGCTGTCGGCCATCTTCAAGGCCCCCATTACGGGCGTAATCTTCGTTATGGAGATTCTGCTGCTCGATATGAGTATGACGGCCATCATCCCGCTTATCATCTCGTCGGTTACGGCCGTAACCTTGACCTTTGTGGTGCGCGGATTTGAGCCTATGCTCTCGGCCGACATCCCCGCGCTAACACTTTCGCACATACCCATTTACACCGTTTTAGCGGTGCTGTGCGGACTTATGTGCTACTACTTTACCAGCACCAACTTCCGTATCAAGGCTCGCTTTGGCCGCATCAAAACCCAGTGGGGTAAGTGGCTCGCGGGTGGTATTGCCCTGGGTGTGCTGATTATCATCTTCCCCGCTCTGTATGGCGAGGGCTATGGCGTGTTCCACAACTTTATGAAGGGCGACATCGGTACGGTCTTCAACAACTCGCCTTTCTACAAATTCCAAGGTATGGAGCTTGTGGTGCTGGCCTATCTGCTGGGCATTATGTTCTTCAAGGTGATTGCTATGGCGGTGACCAATGCCGCAGGTGGCGTGGGTGGTACCTTTGCACCCTCGCTGTTTGTGGGCGCATTTATGGGTGCTATTGTGGCCTATGTGTGCAACACCTGGCTCGGTATGGAGCTATCGATTGCCGCCTTCTCGCTTGTGGGTATGGCGGGCATTATGAGTGGTGTGATGAAGGCTCCGCTTACGGCGGTCTTCCTTATTGCCGAGATTTCGAGTGCCTACCAACTCTTTGTGCCTCTGATGCTTGTGTCGTGTGTGTCGTATGTTATCGACCGCTACTTGGAACCCGACTCGATCTACACCAAGTCGCTCCGCAAGAAGGGACAGCTGCTCACCCACGATAAGGATCAGGCTGTGAGCGTGATTTTGTCCATCAAGGAGCTTGTCGAGACCGACATTATCAGCGTGGGCGAGTACGACACGCTGGGCGATATGGTTGTGAAGGTTATTCCCCACACCAAGCGCAACATCTTCCCCGTCATCAGCGACGAGCGCAAACTGCTGGGCGTTATTGAGTTCGATAGACTGAGGAAGGATATGTTCGACCAGACGAAGTATCCCAACTCGGTCAAGCGCTATATGACCACTCCGCCCGACATCATTACCATCACCGAGTCGGCCACGAGTGTACTCGAAAAGTTCGAGCAGACGGGGGCTTGGAACTTGCCTGTGGTGGATAGGGAAGGTCGCTATCTGGGCTTCCTGAGTAAGTCGAATATCCTCACGGCCTACCGCGAGAAACTGCGCGAGATGACGCAAGAGTAGTTTGCTCCGCTCCGAATTGAGAATTGAGAATTGAGAATTGAGAATTAACACACGCCCCCGCCCTTCGGGCACCCCCTCTAACTTAGAGGGGGAATAATTAGCAAACAATGACAAAGCAGCGCACCAACAATTTGGCCGAACAAAAGCCATTGCGCCGAAAACTAAGGCGTAACTCTACGCCCGAAGAGATAGCTTTGTGGAGTGTGTTGAAGGGCAAACAAATATGTGATTGTCAATTTAGACGTCAATTCTCGGTTGGCCCCTATATTTTAGACTTTTATTGCCCCGAAGCCAAACTGTGCTTGGAGCTGGATGGCTTGATGCACTCTGCGGAGGAAAACAAAAAACACGACCAAACAAGAGATGCCTATTTATCAGCACAGGGCATAGAGGTTCTTAGAGTGGATAATAAAGCTCTCTGGAATTGTAGCGACATGGTCGTAGCGACCATAGAAGATAAATTGAAAAATAAACTACATAAATAATTCCCCCTCTAAGTTAGAGGGGGTGTCGCGGAGCGACGGGGGCGTGTGTATACAAACCATTTCTTCACCTAACTCCCCCTCTAAGTTAGAGGGGGTGCCCGAAGGGCGGGGGCGTGTGTTACATTAAAGTTACATTGAAATGAAAATCAAATTTATAGGGCCTGCATTCCCTTACAGGGGCGGGTTGGCAACGATAATCGAAACGCTGGCCCGCACATTTGCGGGCAGGGGTAACGAGGTGAGTATCGACACCTTCTCGTTGCAATACCCACGCCTTTTGTTCCCCGGCAAGAGCCAATTCCGCACGGGCCCCGCACCCACCGACCTCTCCATCGAGCGCACCGTAAGCACCATAAACCCGCTGTCGTGGTGGCGTGTGGGACGCACGCTCCGCCACCAAGCCCCCGATATGGTTGTGTTGAAGTATTGGACTCCGCTGATGGCTCCCTGCTTTGGCACCATTTGCCGCTTGGCCCGCAAAAATGGCAAGACCAAAGTAGTGGTCCACGTCGACAACATCACCCCCCACGAAAATCACTTCTACGACCGCCTGCTCAATCGCTATTTTCTGCGCTCGGTAGATGGATTTGTATATATGTCCGAGGCCGTAAAGAGCGATTTGGACACCTATGGGCTCGGCAAACCGGCCCTCTTTTCGCCCCACCCACTATTTGATACCTATGGCCAGAGGGTAGACCGCACCGAGGCGTGCACACGCTTGGGGCTAAATCCCGAGGAGAAGTATGTGATGTTCTTCGGCTACATCCGCGATTACAAGGGCCTCGACTTGTTGATAGATGCTTGGGCTATGCTCCACAAGAGGGGCCTCACCGAGGGGCGCAAGTTGTTGGTTGTGGGCGAGGTCTACGGAGCCGACACCAAGTATACCGAACAAATTGCCCGCTTGGGGCTCGAAGACGAGGTGGTTATGCACACCCGCTTTGTGCCCGACGGCGAGGTGGCCGACTACTTCTCGGTGGCCGAGATGGTGGCCCTGCCCTACAAGTCGGCAACCCAGAGTGGCGTAACTCAGGTGGCCTATGCTTTTGGCGTACCTATGATAGTAACGCGCGTGGGAGGCTTGGCCGAGATTGTGCGCGACGGGGTTGTGGGCTTGCTGGCCGATGTGAGTGCCGAGAGTGTTGCCGAGGCGATAGAGAAGGCTTGGCAGGAGGGTAACTTGGAGCGTTACCGCCAGGGCATAGAACGAGAGAAGTATCGTTTCTCGTGGGACGCCACGGCCGACACCATCGAGGAACTCTACCGACTGATGACAACGCAATCGAAATAGCAAAACACACAAAACACCCCTCTTGGAGCAACCAAGAGGGGTGTTTTGTTTTATAGGTATATGACCGTATGCTCTTATTGTGCCCTATTGTCCACCTGATTGCGGTAGACAACGTAGCGCTGAAAGAGATACTCGGTCGAGAGGTTGAGCAACATATTAAGTCCCGTAACCAGATACTCGTTCCACATCAACCCCTCCACCAGCCAATTACCCAACAGGGTGGTCGTGGGGGTAAAGACGCAGTAGTAGCCCAAGACTTTGAGCATTGCTGCGGGCACATTGGCCGCCGACTGGAAGGTAAATTTGCGGTTAAGTGTAAAGTTCCAGAGTATCGACAACAGCAACGACAGCAGATAGCTGGGCCAATAGGGCCACCCCGTAAGCTCGTTGAAGAGGGCAAACGACCCAATCTGAATCACTCCTGCGCTGGCCGAGAAGAGCACAAACTTGACTACTCGCCAGAGTTCTCTATTATTACCTTTCATCTATATTTCCTAAACCAACCTAATTCTCTCTCTTTTTGCGCCTACTCGAATACCTCGGTGATGGCGCGACCACGCCACACATCGGGAGTCTGCAAGCCCAGAATGTAGGCAATGGTGGGAGCAGTGTCGTAGCGCACTACGGGCACATCAATCTTGTAGCCTTTTTTCACACCCTTGCCGAAGAACACCAGCGGAGCCTCCATCTCGTCCATTGTGGTACGACCGTGGCCCATGCCGATACCTCCGTGGTCGGCCACAATCATAAAGATAGTTTTGTCGTAGATGCCGGCCTCTTTGGTAGCCTCGATGATGGTTGCAATGTGGGCATCCATCTCGGTCAGACGGCTGTAATAGATCTCCGAGCCCCAGCCGTAGTGGTGTCCCTCATAGTCGGGAGTGTCGTAGAGAGCCATCGAGAGGTGGGGTTTCTCGGCCTTGATGTAGTCGGCATAGGCGTTGGTCAGGTCGGCACTGCGGCTGTCGCCCACGGGGATATAGCGGTAGTGGTCTACGGCCATCGAGTCGATCAGACAGGCCTGAACGTGCCACTCATACATTGCCATAGTTTTTGCCTCGGGGTGCTGCTCTTTGAGGATGGTGAAGATGGTGGGGAAGATACCGTGCTCGCCCAGATAGATCGAGGGGAAGTCGGGCTTGCTGCTACCCCAGGTGTTGTAGCCGTGCATCTCGGGGCCCACGCCCATAAACATCGAGGCCCAGTTGCAGGCGCTCGACGAGGGCAGAATGCTGCGAGCCTGCAAGGTCCACGCACCCTCGGCCATCATAGCTTTGAGGGTTGGCATTTCGGCCGCCTCCACGGTGTTGCCCGCAAAGCCGTCGAGACCGATTACTACAACGTGCTCCACGCCACGAATGCCGGGATTTTTAGAGCACGACACATTTACAAGGCCCATTGCGGCCACAGCAATCAAGAGAAGTTTTGATATACGTTTCATCTTTATTTTATGTTTTGAGTTATTTGTCGGATTCTACTTTTGTTCTTTGTTGCCAATCTGGTCGGCCACCGCGAGTGCTGTCATCACCGCCACGCCACCGCCAGAGCCTTCGCCCACCGAGTCGGCACCTGCCAGAAGCGAGCCTATGGCCCAGGCATTCTCCACCACCCTGCCGCCAATGGTCGGATGAAGCATACTGTCGGTAGCAACGCCAAAGCGTTGGAAGGGTTGTGGAGCGAGTATGTGAGGAGCCGACCATTTTTCTCTGTCGGCCTCGAAGACCACATCGAGGTTGGCCACCGGCTCATACACACGCAGGTGGGTTGCCACAAGGCCCCTGCCCCAGAAACTACCCGTAGCAAATACGAAGTTGTCGGCACCAAACACTTGGTCGCCGTGGTTGGCCGAGCGCACCGAGCGCACCTTGCCGCCGGCTATTGTGGCCGATGTAACCTTGTCGTCGCCTATGAAGGTACCGCCGAGCCTTGTAAACTCGTTGGTGAGCAGTCGCTGTGCCCTCATGCCCGGCACCGATACCGACACCGTAGGCACAAACCTAACCTTGCACCCCACCTCTCGGCTGAGCACTTTGTATGCATCGGGGTCGTTGAAACCAAAGACGGCGGGTAGCAGCACCAAATCTACATCATCTGCTATTTTTTCTTTCACCTTGGCCGCAAAAGCCACAAGCCTCTCGCCCGAAAGGATGCGCGAGATGTTCACCGTTCTAAGCTCGGTGGCACTCTTGCGGAAACCCTCAATGTCGAGCACATTCACCTCGAAGGTGCTACACTCGGCCCCATACTCACCGAGCGACGAGGCCACAAATTCGGGATAGAAGTCCAGATAACCCTCAATTGTTCCCACCGCAATACGGCACCCTTTGAGTTGGTCTACATCCTCAAAGGTGGCATACTCGGCCATGGTGAGCCAGGCAGGTTTGAGCGCCCCCAATGAGGTTATTCGCTTGTGATTTGACTGCCCATCGCCACACAGAGCCACGCCCGAGCGAGCAAAAATCTCTTTCAGCTGCTCGGTGTAGTCGCCCAAAGACTCTGCGGCAATCTTGGCGTAGGGGTGAGCGGGGTTTTCGTCGGCCATAGTGACCATATCCCTTGCCCCCTTGTTCCACAATTCGAGCGAGCCCGACGAGTAGTGCAGAGCGCTCTTGCCCGACGAGAAGATCGCCACACGTTCTCCCCTAAGGCTCAGAGCAATACCTCCCACGAGGCCACTCAGTCCGCCACCTATGATGATGGTGTCAAATCTCATATCTTATCTTCCTCTGCTTTACGTTCTACAATAGAGCCCAGGCCACACACGCCCTCGTAGAGCCATTGGGTAAACTGAGCCTCGACGAGTCCCTCTCCCCAGGCCACAGGGCGCACACCTCGCCACCTCTCGTCGATAAACGAGGCCACATCTTTCAAGGCGTTGTCGCCTCCAATCCTCTGGCCCAAGATGCCCGCAGCCCTCAGGGCGCACAGGTGGCCCTGACAAGTGCCCATACCCATTCGGGTACGTCGTTTCAGATCGACCAGCGTAACTGCGTCGAGATTGTTGATGGCATACTTAACCTCGGCCACCGACACCTGCGAACACTCGCACACCAAAGCGGTGCTGGCAACCCCCTCGAAGTGAATCTCCTTCTTCTGGTCGCCATGTCGGCTCTCGGCCCCCTTTTCGCCCATGCTGAGCGAGAGATACTCCCTGCGTCCTCGGCGGCCCATAGGCTTGGGCTCCTCGCGCGAGCCTGGCAGGGGTGTGGTGGCGGTGGTGCAAAGAGCCACTCGGCCCAACTTGCGACACACCACATCGGTAGCCCACTCGGCCATAAGTCGATAGGTGGTCAGCTTGCCACCCGTGATGGTTACGAAGCCCTCCAAACCATCCCTCTCGGCGTGGTCGATACCCACCATGCCGCGCGACACACCCCTACCCGAGGAGTCGTCGCCTGCCGCATCCAGCGGTCGCACACCGGAGTAAACCCTCAGAATACGGGTAGAGAGCAACCCGGGGGCAAGTTTAGCACCCTCGTTGAGCAGCACCTCCACCTCGGCGGGGGTAACTTCGTTTTTGTCTATATCTTCAAAGGGAATTCGTTTGGAAGTAGTACCAATCAGACAGATCGTATCGCCAGGCACCAGAATATCTGCGTCGGCAGGTCGGCGACAGCGATTTATGACCATATTGTTAATCCTGTGGCCAAAGACCAACAGCGAGCCCTTAGAGGGTAACATCTTCACCTCCACCCCCGCCATAGCAGCCACCGCTTGGCCCCAGATGCCGGCAGCATTGACCGTCACCTGAGCATAGGCCGTAAACTTTTGGCCCGTGGTGGTGTCGAGCAACTCCACGCCCTCTATGCGATTTTGGTTTCTCACAAAACCCACCACCTGGTGATAGGTGAGCACCTCGGCTCCGTGCAGTCGTGCATCGAGCAGGTTGGCCGACACAAGGCGGAAGGGGTCCACTGCACTATCGGGCACCTTTACGGCCCCTATCAGCGTGGGGTTTACGGCTGGCTCCAACCTGCGAGCCTCCTCGGGCGATATGACCTCGGCATCTATGCCCGCACTCAGACACGACTCTACAAAGGTGGTCTGATAGTCCAAATCGTCCTCGGGCAGTGTAACAAATAGGCCGTCGGTGGGCTCTACGCAGTGTCGCGCAATGTGACGTAGGATTTTGTTCTCGGCCACGCACTCGGCTGCGGAGACCTGGTCGGTAACGGCATAGCGAGCACCGCTGTGCAGAAGTCCGTGGTTACGGCCCGTGGCTCCCGTAGCGAAATCTTTGCGCTCGACAAGCAGCACCTTCAAACCGCGCAAGGCGCAGTCGCGAGCCGTACCGGCTCCCGTAGCACCTCCGCCTATAATGATCACATCGTATTGTCGAGCAAGATTCATCGGCCAAATTTTAATCCTTCGGGCAAAACGCCCACACTAATTTTACAACAAAATTAGTGATTTATTCTTTGTAAACAAAATGGCCCGTTGCAATATGTGTACCCGGCGGCGATTTATTCTACAAAGTGTAGAAACTTTTTCGGGGTGTGGGGTGATATATTTGTGGCAAAAAAGCGTGTGATTATGAAGAGAATTTTTGTTTGGGCGCTGGGGGCTTTGGTTGTGCTTCTCGGTGCCGCCATTATCGGAGTGCAGAGGCGCGAAATCGGCCGCCTTAGAGAGAACACTGCCACCCTTGCGGAGCAGTTGCAACAGAGCACCCCAACACCCCCTACTGAGCACCTCTCGGTGGGGCGCACACGATTGTCGGCGGGCGAGCTGAGCGAATTTCGCCCCGACTATGCCGAGCGCATCAAGTCGCTGGGTATCAAGCTACGACGCACCCAATCCCTCTCGGTAGCAGCCTCGTTCACAAGGCTCAACACCACCCTGCTTGCAATCCCCGCATCCATGGCCGACGACAGCACGGGCCACGCTCCGCTTGCGCCCCAAGCCACCACCCGCTACCAATGGAGCGACGGCTGGGTGAGCATCGAGGCCACCACCCTGGGCGACTCGCTCAGGTGGAGCTTCACCTCGCGCGATACGCTCTACCAGGTGGTGCATCGCGTGCCCTACCGCTGGTGGATTTTCAGGTGGGGCACCAAGGCCATCCGCCAAGAGATTCGCTCCTCGAACCCCCACACCCGCCTCACCTACGCAGAATACATCCGAATTGAAAATTGAAAATGGAAAATTGAA
>JAZLDU010000046.1:0-14181 GCA_045614885.1 Tidjanibacter sp.
CGCCTGCCAAGATTGCCTTGAAGAGGTACATAGGATAGATATCCATAGGCAGGTATTTCTCATACAGACCTGTTACAACGAAGGGACGGGGACCACCGTTCACACCGGTCGAGAGGTTGTACTGTTTCTTAGGCATCAGCCACGAGAAGTAGGTGCGCGAAACCGAGAATTTGTGCAGACGGGGAGCCAACCAACCGATGAGCTCCAACTCGCCACCCTCGGGAATCACAGTAATCTGCGACGAGTAGTAGCCGAGCGAGTCGCCGGCAGCTACTTTCTTACCGGTCAGCACGTTACCCTCGATGAGGCGGAACTTGCTACCATTCGACTGGGGTTTGATGCGTGCGGGCAGCAGAACATCGCTCACCTGAGCACCTACCAAGCACTTGATGTACTGGGGAGCAACCACCTGCGAACCGGTTGCAGCGAAGGTTTTGGTCATATTAACCTTGCCCTCGGTGAAGAGGCGACCGATGATGGCCACGTTCTGAATAGCAACGGTCCAAACAACCTCACCCTTGTTGATGGGGTTAATGTGGTGGATCTGAACGCCCACATTACCTGCGGGGTGTGCACCTGCGAAGTAGTGTTTCTCAACGCCCTCGATACCCTCCAAAATGCTCTGCTTGCCTGCTTCGAGGCCCAGATTTACACTCTGGCACAGTTTTTTAAGTGCGTCGAAACCAGCCTGCAAAGCCTTCAAGTCGTCTTTCAGAGCCACATTCATATCGGGGGCCAGAGGGGCCGAATCAAATCCCGACACAAAGATAGCCTTAGGCATATCGGCAGCGTTTGCGATAATGCCATAGGGGCGCTGTACGAACATAGGCCACAGACCGCTCTCTTGGAGTGCGGCAATAACCTCCTCTCGCGAGGCCTTCGACAGATTTACGTTAAATGGTTTGTAGGTTTGTTCTGCATCGGCAGCCACCTCGATAGCCAGAAGTTTACGCTTCTCGCCACGACGAATTGCCGAAACGGTACCACTAACGGGCGACGAGAAGATTACCTCAGGGTGAGCTTTGTCGTAGAACAGAGCGCTACCTGCCATAACCTTATCACCCTCGGCCACCAACAACTTGGGCACGACACCCTCGAAGCCAAGTGGAGAAACTGCATAGCGCTCACCCAGAGGGAGTTCCACTACCACTTTCTCTGCCTCACCAACGAGTTTAATGTCGAGACCTTTCTTTAATTTAATGACTTTCGACATAGTCTGTGAAGATAATTTGGTTTGTTAAAGAATAGATTATTTAGTTGATACTGTTGTTTCGATTGTTCGGGTTAAGCCATAAATCGCACAAAGATAACTTTTTTTTATAAATAGGTAAAATAAATTGTTATTATTTTAACACCTTTTTTCATCGAGAAAATTCATACCTTTGTGATTGCACAAGCATACCATGGAGCATTTTGTAGACATACACACCCACAATCCGCTGGGACTCAACCTCGAAGTGCGCAACTACCGCCTGGGGATTGACGCCACACCACCCACCGAGCCTTTTTCGGCGGGCATACACCCGTGGGATGTCGATGATTTGCCCGACACAGAGAAACTTTTGGCCGACTTGGAGAGCATCAACTGCCTGGCTATTGGCGAGATAGGATTGGACAAGGCTTGCACAAGCAACTTTGCCACACAGCAAGAACTATTTGAGCGCCAGCTCGAAATTGCCGCCCGACGACGCTTGCCCGTTGTTGTGCATTGCGTCCAGAGCAACGCAGAGGTGGTGGCCACACTCGCCCACTACCCTCTTCGCGCCGTCGTTTTTCACGGCTTCATTGGCTCCACCGAGCAAGCCGAGCAAATCTGGAAGGCCGGATACTACACCTCGTTCGGTTTCGGAGCGCTTCGCTCACCCAAAACCCTGCGCACAATCGAGGCTTGCCCGATCGATAGATTATTCCTCGAAACAGACGATTCAAAAACAAGCATTGCCACTCTGTATGAGGAGGTTACACACTTGCGCAACGTATCGACCGAGTGTCTAAAAAAAGATATTTACAATAACTATAAACGCATATTTAACAGATGAGTTGGACGGAAAGAACCGAACTTTTGTTGGGTAAAGAGAAGTTGAACATCCTGCAAAACGCCCACGTTTTGGTCGTAGGGCTTGGTGGCGTGGGAGCTTATGCGGCCGAGATGGTTGCCCGTGCAGGCGTGGGCCACATGACTATTGCCGATGCCGACACCGTTGGCGAATCTAACATCAACCGACAACTTCTGGCACTCCATTCGACCATTGGCCACCACAAGAGCGAAGTGATGGCCGAGCGACTGCGCGACATAAATCCCAACATCGAACTACACGTCATAACCGATTATATTCGCGACGAGAAGACTTACGAATTACTCGATACTGCTCATTATGACTACGTTATAGATTGCATCGACACCCTTTCGCCCAAGGTAAACCTGATTGCCGGAGCTCTCGAACGCAACATTCCGCTTGTGAGTTCTATGGGTGCAGGGGCCAAAACCGACCCCACGCAGATAGAAATCAAGGATATTGGCAAGAGCCACCACTGCCCACTTGCCCATATGCTGCGCAAAAGGCTCCACAAACTCGGCATTCGTAGTGGTTTTTATGCAGTTTTTTCGCCAGAGCCCGTGCGCGAGGGTGCAATGATCTTGGCCGAGGAGACCAACAAAAAATCCAACGTGGGCACAATTTCCTACATTCCTGCCGTCTTTGGATGCGCTTGTGCAAGCGTAGTTATCCGCGACTTGCTGGGCGAAATGTAAATATAAAGTAAACATTTAAGTCGAATAACCTAAAACTCTAATACAATGAAAATTGTTTTTCTTGATGAATACTCGCTTGGTGGTGCAGATTTGAGCGCCATCAAAGCCCTTGGCGACTATACGGGATACTACGAAACTCGCCCCGAAGAGGTGGTCAAAAGATGTGCCGATGCCGAGGTGGTCATTGTCAACAAAGTTGTGCTTGGCGAAAAGGAGATGAGCGCACTACCTTCGCTCCGCCTTATCTGCGTATCGGCAACAGGTGTAAATAATATAGATTTAGAGGCCGCCAAACGCCATAATATCGAGGTACGCAACGCTGTCGGATACTCTACACACACCGTTGCAGAGGCCACCCTGGGCGCGATTTTAACTCTACAAAGGCAAGTTTTATACTACGATCGCTACGTCAAAGATGGTCGCTACTCCGCATCGGGCCGTTTTGTCAATTTCGACCGCCCAACCCACCGACTTTGGGGCAAAAAATGGGGCATTATTGGCCTTGGAAACATCGGTCGCAAGGTTGCCGAGCTGGCCACTGCCTTTGGATGCGAGGTGGCCTACTACTCCACCTCAGGCGTTGCCCGCAACGAAAAATACGAACGCAAAGAGTTGAATGAACTGCTTAGCTGGGCCGATATTATTACCGTTCACTGCCCACTGAACGCACAAACCAACAATCTCATAGACAAGGAGCAAGTGGCACTGATGAAGCCTAATGCGCTGATTGTGAACGTAGCACGAGGTGGCATCGTAAACGAGCAGGCCGTGGCCGATGCACTTAACGAGGAGCGCATTGCGGGTGCTGCCTTCGACGTTTACCCCACCGAGCCAATGCCGCTCACTTCGCCCCTACTGAGCGTAAAAAATCCCGACAATCTGCTTCTCTCACCCCACAACGGCTGGTCGGCAGCAGAGTCAATAGAAGATTTGGTGGAGTGCGTCGCCACCAACATAAAGAATTATGTAACAAAGGATTAGCTAAATTTGTAGGAGCAGATATTCCTAAAACCCCTAAGCAGCTCTTCGGCACTCATTCGTTTTTTGCCCGAGAGCTGCAACTCTTTTATAGAGATATAGCCATCAGCACAAGCAACCTTAATGTAGCGTTTCTCGTCGGAAACAACCGTACCGACCTCGCCCACATTCTCGGCAGGCTCAAATACAGCCTCAAACACCTTGGCAGTAAGATTCTCGGCAAGCTGCGCCCAAGCCGCAGGATATGGCGAAAGACCGCGAATAAGATTGATAATTTCAGCGCCCGAACGGCCAAAATCAACGTGGCAATCCTCCTTGAAAATCTTTGGTGCTGGCTTCAACTCGCCACACTCCATTGCGGTCTGCTCGATTGGCTCCACGCATCCCGACGCAAGTTTTTCGACAGTTTCGAGCACCAAATCGGTACCGACAACCATCAACTTATCGTGCAGAGTACCAACATTGTCAGCAGGCTTAATATCAACCTTTACTTGACCTATCACGGCACCCTCGTCGATCTGTGGATTGAGCAAAAAAGTTGTTACTCCCGTAACCGTTTCGCCATTCATAATTGCACGATTTATGGGCGCAGCTCCACGATACTGAGGCAGCAGCGATGCGTGCAAATTGAACGTACCCATTTTGGGTGCGCTCCAAATAATCTCGGGCAACATCCTAAACGCAATCACGATACCCAAGTCGGCATCCAGCGCACGAAAAGCCTCCACAAACTCCTCGTCGCGCAACTTAACGGGTTGCAACAGTGGCAGTCCCACCTCTACGGCATAGCGTTTCACGGCGCTCTCGTTCACTTTCAGGCCCCTACCCGATGGTTTATCGGGCGTAGTAACCACAGCCACAACATTATAGCCACCCTCCACGAGTGCCCTAAGTGGAGCAACCGCAAAGTCGGGTGTGCCCATATAAACAATGCGCAGTTCTTTTGCTAATTTCATATCGTTTCGAGATTATTTATTCGACTTTTTGCCCACCAGACTCTGCACTTTGGCCTTGGCCTTGTTGTACTGAATAACATACCAATCGACATTGAACAAGTTGGAGTCGTTGGTGGCTATATATGTAAGGTAGAGCGCAATAGGTAGTAGTATTATGGCCGAGAACCACATACCAAAGGCAGCATCCCAAGTGCCCTCTTTGGCCATTTTCTCGCCCGCAATACTGATGATGTAGTAGACCACAAAGAACAATACCGACACCACAACAGGCATCGCCAAACCACCCTTACGGATAATAGCACCGAGTGGCGCACCAATCAGGAAGAAGATGATTACCGACAGCGGCAACGACACTTTGCGGTGCCACTCCACCTGCGAACGATAGAGATTATTCAGCGCACTCTTGGCCGTATCCTCATTGCGGTTGAGCGAGTTACGCGACTGGCGGGCGGTCGATTTTGCCATCTGAATTATATCTCGCTGTGTGCGAGTATCCATCTTGGCCAGCGCAGCAATCAGATCCTGCTCGCTCTTATACGAATAATCGACCTGGATCGTATCGAACAATCCCCAAACGCTCTGATCGCGAGTCATCAGGTGGTTTTTGAGCAGAGGCTCATAGGAGCGAGCCGAGCCACGATCGGCCTCAATCCTCAGCGAGTCGATATCGACCTGCAACTCCGACACATTTTTGGTCTGGTGGTTGCTAAACAGGTTCATATCTGTTCGGGCAAAGTCGAAGCCATCGATTGCCAGAGCGCCATTCTGCACCTTAAATATCTGGTGGCGAATAGCATTCTCGGTATTCCACTTATAGTTTCGCGTGGTTTCGTAGGTCTGACCGTTGTAGAGTTTAATCATCAAAAACTTCTTGTCGTCAGACATATAGATATAGCCCGAATCAGCCACGGTGGTTGTCATATTGCCATTCTTGTCACGAGTGTCGTAGATAAGAATGTCGGTAAGCAGCTGAGTTTCGGGATCTTGGTGGCCCACACGGATATTCATATTGTCGATTCCGTTAAAGAAGATGCCATCTTTGAATTCCATACTCTCTTTCTGCTGTTTGATGTCATAGAGTATGGCCATCATCTTCTTGTTGGAGTATGGCACAAGGTCGTTCACCACATAGAAACTACCCACAGCCACAACCAAAACGACACCAATCAGCGGTCGGAAGATGGTCAGCAGCGACATACCTGCCGACTTCATAGCCAGCAACTCGTTGTGCTCACCGAGGTTACCCATAGTCATAATGGCCGCAAAGAGCGTAGCCAAGGGGATACCCAGGGGCATCATATTGGCCGTAGCATAGAAGAGCAGCTCGATAATCACGTCGAAGCTAAGGCCTTTGCCCACAAGTTCGTCGATATAACGCCACACGAAGTTCATCATCAGGATAAACATCACGATGAAGAACGAGAGCAACATTGGGCCCAGAAAGGCTCGGAGTGTAAATTTGTGTATAGTTTTCACCTATCTCGTGTGTGTTAAAGCGTGTTTAATGTCTGCCGCCAGAGCGCAAACGGCCCCTAAGCGCTGGCAAAGTTAGCAGTTTTACAATAAAAAGCGTCAAAGTGAGCAAAATTATTGTCGTTGCGCCCACCGGAAAGTCCATTTTGTAGGCCACCCATATACCCACCACATTGCCCACCGCAGCGAGTACCGACGACCAGAGGGCTATTTTGGAGTAGGATTTAGTGAGCATTCCCACGATGGTTGGGGGTACCGTTAGCAGTGAGATGAGCAACACTATGCCCACAACTCGGATGGACAGCACTATGGTTACGGCCGTCATTACGGTCATAAATGCGAGTATCACATCGGCCTTAACACCTTGACTGCGAGCATACTCTCGGTCGAACGAGGCATAGATTACAGGCCTGCGCCAGAGCAACATAACCGCCACCAGCACAAGCGCCACAACGGCCATTGCCACAAGGTCCAAGCGACTAACCGTAAGTATGTCGCCAAACAGAAAACTCATCAGATTGGGAGCATAGCCAGGCGTAGCAAAGATAAACAGAGTACCGATGGCCATACCGAGGCTCCACACAATACCGATGGCCGAATCCTCTCGGATGCGTCCCTTTGCACCTGCCCACTCTATTCCCAGAGCCGAGAGCACCGCAAAAATCATAGCTCCGCCAATGGGATTTAGGCCAAAGTGATAGGCTATGCCTATACCGCCAAACGAGGCGTGGGTGATGCCGCCACTCAGAAAGACCATACGGCGCGAAACGACATAAGTGCCCACAATTCCGCAGGCTATGCCCGAGAGAATTGCGGCCCAAAGAGCATTGCCGAGAAAGCTGTATGTTGCCACTGCGCTAAAAAAATCCATCACCAAGCGGTATTGTTTATATAAAAGTGTGCAAATTTACTGAAAAAGTCGCAAAAAAATCCTATTTTCGCGCCAAATATAACACCAAAATGAAAGTAAGTTTCCATACACTTGGCTGTAAGCTCAACTTTTCCGAGACTTCTACCCTTGCCCGCGAGTTCATCGAGGGTGGCTACGAGCGTACCGAGAAGGTTGCCGAGGCCGACGTGTGCGTCATAAATAGTTGCTCGGTTACCGAGCACGCCGACAAGAAGTGTCGCAACCTTATCCGCCGATTTCACAAGCTGAATCCCTCGGCCATAATTGCCGTTACGGGATGCTACGCACAGCTCAAACCCCACGAGATTGCAGCCATCGAGGGCGTAGATATCGTGTTGAGCAACAACGACAAAGGCGACCTTTACCGCAAGGTTGTAGAGCTTGGAGCCAAAGGCACAAGGCAGGAGGTTACGAGTTGTTCGACCGAGGAGCTAACAAGGTTTTTTGCAGCCTTCTCGTCGGGCGACCGCACCCGTGCATTTCTGAAAGTTCAAGACGGTTGCGACTACTGTTGTAGCTACTGCACCATCCACAACGCTCGTGGCGGCAGCCGCAATATGCCCATAGCCGACCTTGTGCGCGAAGCCGAGCAGATTGCCGCTGGCGGACACACCGAAATTGTAATTACGGGCGTAAATACGGGCGATTTTGGCCGCACTACGGGCGAGAGTTTTGCCGACCTGCTGAGGGCACTCGACAAAGTCGAAGGCATTGAGCGCTACCGCATTTCGTCGATTGAGCCAAACCTGCTGACCGATGAAATCATCGACATCTGCGCTCGCTCGCCCAAGTTTCAGCCACACTTCCACATCCCTATTCAGAGCGGTTGCGACAAAATTTTGGCACAGATGCGCCGTCGCTACAATACCGCAATGTTTGCCCAACGAATTGAGGCTGTGCGTAGGGCTATGCCCGACGCATTTATCGGCATCGACGTAATTGTGGGCTTCCCCGGCGAGAGCGACGAGGATTTCCAGACCACCTACGACTTTTTGGAGGGCATAGAACCCGCCTATCTACACGTTTTCCCCTTCTCGGCTAGGGCCAACACCCCCGCTTGGGAGATGAAAAACAAGGTACAAGACTCGGTCAAAACCGCTCGCGCAGCGCGCCTCGACGAGCTCTGCCACCGCCTCCACCGCAGTTTCTATCAGAAATATGTGGGCACCGAGGCCACCGTACTCTTCGAGAGCACCCTCAAAGGGGGCTGGATGATGGGCTACACCGAGAACTACATAAAGGTAAAAATGCCCTACAACCGCAATCAAATCAACCGCACGGTGCGTGTCAGGCTCACCGAGGTAGACAATGATTGCGAAGAGATGTTGGCAACCGAAATTTTTTAGTACATTTGTGGGTTAATTCTTTTATATAAAAGTGTTATGAGGACAATTCGCAAGAGGATTTCGTGGGGTTTCATAGCCCTTTCGTGTGTGCTTGTTGGCTCGGGTATCATCAACATTGCCGAGATGGGCCGACTGCGCAAAGCCACCGAGAACATCATAGATGCCGGTATGCAGAGTACCGAGTATGCAACCGATATGCTCAACGCACTCCAAAAGCAGAATAGTGCGGTGCTGGATATGGTCATTCTGAACAATGCCACCCCTTCGGAGAACTACCACAACGGTGTGTATGAGTTCAATGCAGCCCTGATTAAGGCCACCGATGCGGCCATCAACACCAAGTCGGTAAATCGCATCTACGAGGCTAATGAGAACTACCACAAGATTGTCGAGCTACACTCGCAAGACAACTCTGAGGCTGCCGACCGCCACTGGTTTATGACCTCCTACTTGGAGGCTTACTACGCTCTGGATAGTGCTATTAAGTACTATATGACCTCGCCCAACACCTCCATTTCGGCTCGCACGGCAAGTCTTGAAGAGAGTATCTACAAGACCATCACCCCCAGCATTATTACGCTGATGGTGGCTCTGGTGGTTACGCTGATGCTCTTTTTCTTCATCGACACCTACTACATTCGCCCCGTGAAGCGTATAGGCAAAACTCTGGGCAACCACATCGCCTCTAATGCCCCTTATCAGGTAAAGATCGAGGACAAGAGCGAGCTTACCAAACTGAACGACGACATCACCGAGCTGGTGGGCCGCATCAAAAAGCAACAATAACCCACACTGCCACAACAACGTATGAGGCTACAAGTAGTGTTCAAATATATAGGAATGGTGCTGCTGTTCGACTCGGCATTTATGCTGCTGTCGGCAGGAATTTCCTATTTCAACGGCATTGACGGAGGTTTTGCGCCACTGCTGCTGTCGTTTATCTTTACGGCCATTATTGGTGGTTTCCCGCTCATATTTGTTGGCAAGACCGACCGACTGAGTTCCAAAGAGAGCTACTCGATTGTGATTGGTGGTTGGTTGGCCTCGTGCTTGGTTGGCACACTTCCGTTTGTGCTTTGGGGCGGCGAATTTAGCATCATAAATGCTTGGTTCGAGAGCGTTTCGGGCTTTACGGCCACGGGCGCATCCATTCTGAACGACATAGAGGCTCTGCCCAAGGGAATACTCTTCTGGCGCAGTGCAATGCACTGGATTGGTGGTATCGGTATTGTGATGTTTGCGCTGGTGATTATGCCTATGATGGGGCGCAGTCGTATGGCCGTGTCGAACCTCGAAATATCGTCGATGGCCAAAGATGACTACCACTACCGCTCGTCGAAGATTATGCGTATTTTGTTGGGTGTCTACCTCGGTATGACAATCATAAATACCATTGCATTGAAGATTGCGGGTATGGGGTGGTTCGATGCCGCCAACCACGCCATGAGTACCATTGCTACGGGTGGTTTCAGTACCAAGAATGCAAGTATCGGTGCCTTCGATAGCCTTAGCATAGAGCTGATTACAGTCTTCTTTATGTTTGTGAGCAGTATCCACTACGGCATCATCTACGCCACGATTATTGGTGGTAAAAACAGTGTTTTCCGCTCGGAGAACACCAAGTTCTACGTCAAATCTACGGCCCTTCTGTGTGCCATAATGACCATTTCGCTCTGGGCCAACAACACCTATGGCTCTATTGGCGAAGCGCTGCGCCAGGGACTCTTCCAGGGCGTTGCCATAGTTACGACCACAGGTTTTGCAACGGCCGACACCAACATTTGGCCCTCGCTGTGCGTATGCATCCTCATCTACTTCTCGATGCAGGGCGGTATGGCCGGCTCGACGAGTGGTGGTTTGAAGAGCGACCGCGTATATGTGGCAGGCAAACTTATTCGTGCCCGCATCACCCAGCAGCGACACCCCAACTCCATTGTGCGTATCAAAAACAACGGAGCTGTTCAGGATGCGAGTGTTGTGAACTTTGCCATCCTCTATATTGTAATCTACGGCTGCATCATCCTTGCAGGCACCCTCATAAACGCCGCATGCGGACTCGACACCATGACCGCCTTTACAGCCTCGGTGGCATCTACGGGCAACATTGGTCCCGGTTTTGGCGAGGTGGGCTCGCTGGCCAACTTCTCGGCCATGCCCATTGTGGTAAAGATTGTGTGCACGTTGCAGATGTTGCTGGGCCGTCTTGAAATCTTTGGACTTTTGCAATTCTTCTTGATGAAATGGTGGAGATAACAAAACGCATCTTAATCTGTGTGGTTGCGGTGGCCACATCACTTGCAACCGTGTCGGCACAAGTGAACGTGTCGTTTGCCGACCGACAGCTCAAACAGCTCGCCCTGCGTAGCGAGCGTGTGGCCGCTCAAATAGAGAAAACCCAACAACTGTACAATAGTGCTCCGAACGACTCTTTGGCCGTAGTTCTCCACGAACTTGGTCGCCAAGCCGAGAGCATTTCGGGGGCTATCGCACGCATCGAGGCCACCATTGCAAAGGCCGAGGAGGATGCCAAAGCCGCAGAGGAAGCAAAAGTGGCCGAGCAACAGAGCGACGAGGTGGCCAAAGGACTGAGCCATACATTCATCACTGCGCTCAAACGCTACACCCTCACGGAGAGGGACATAGAGAACGCATACAAGGAGTACGCAACCCACCACGCTGCCATACAGCAAAGCATCGAGGCCTTCGACAACGCCACAAACCTTGCCGACGCACAGAAGGCTCGCGAGGCGTACAATACGGCCAATACAGCCATGCTTGCCACCGCCACCACCATTGCCGATCGCAGCGATCAGCTCTTTACGAGCAAATCCAAAGCTCTTATTTGGTTTGCCGACTCGCTCCGCATGACCGACGAAAAGGCATACTTTGTGGAGCAGAACGACCAGATTGAGGCTACCTTTATGGAGGAGTTGCGCGGCAAATGCACCGACTTGGATGTTGCGATGTACCCCTACCGCAAGGCTGCGCTGATGAACTTGGAGATTAAACTCGCTCGCCGTATGTGTGGCGAGAAGTGTGCCGACTCGCTGATTGCCGAGATGGCCAAAATCAACCCCGAGGAGGCCCTGTTTGCCCCCATCGGCAAGCTCAAATGGGCTGCGGCCAAGTATGGCGAGGTGGCTATCCACAAGCAGAACAAGTATAGCGGTGCGGGCAACATTCCTCGCATTAAGATTCCTGCCGAGGGCGAGATTTATGCCATTCTGCTCGGCAACTACGCCAGCCTTCCCTCCATCAACACCTTCCGCAAGGCTGCACCACTCTACTCCGAGCGCAGGGCCGATGGTCGTACCTATATCTATGCCGGCCTCTACCCCACTGCCAAGAGCGCACAGCAGGGCATCGAAACACTCCGCAATGCTGGATTCAAACAGCCCACACTGGTAATGTGGCAAAACTGCCTGCGTCGCGACGACTTTGTGGACCGCACAGGCTCAGCCACTGCCCCCAAAGCCGCCATGTATAAGATTGAGATTAGGGGAGCAAACTACGGACTTAGCGAGGCCGTCAGCTCAGTAATCAAGAATAAGGCTCCTCGCAAAGAGATCTCGAAGTTCACCACCGAGGTAGGCGCAATTGTCTATACCATTGGTATCTTCACCAAGGAGTCCGAGGCCGACACCCTGGCCAAAGCCATTGGCGCTGCCGATAGCGCAGTGAGCGTAAGAGTAGTGAAGATTTAATTGAAAATTGAAAGTCATTAAAGGCTTTACAACTCCTATAACTCCTATAACTCTTATAATAAAAAAAAGACGGACAGCACGCACTGCCCGACGTGTTTACTTATGAGTCTATAATCTCGATTAGTCCAAGATAGCCTCGGTTGCCTCCAACAAGCCCTCGTACATTGTGGGGTGCGAGTGAACGGTCTGAGCAATCTGGCGAGCAGTAATGCCCAACTGCTTAGCCAACGTAGGCTCGCCCAGCATCTCGGTTACGCTACCACCAATAATGTGAGCACCAAGCAGTTTCTCGGTCTCGGCATCGTAGATTAGTTTCACAAAACCATCCCTATCGCCGGCAGCAGTAGCTTTGCCCGAAGCCATAAATTGGTATTTACCAACCTTCACCTGATAGCCCTGCTCGATGGCCTGTTTCTCGGTCAGACCAACCATTGCCACCTCGGGAGTGGTGTAGACACACGAGGGAATGGTTGAGTAGTCGATAGGTGCAGGCTCGTGGCCACAGATTGCCTCGATGCAGACAGTAGCCTCGGCCGAAGCAACGTGGGCCAATGCAGGAGTGGCAATAATATCGCCCACGGCATAAACGCCCTCTACGTTGGTGCGGAAGTATTTATCAACCACCACTTTGTCGCGCTCGATAGCCACGCCCAACTCTTCGAGGCCCAAGCCCTCCAAGTTGGATTTAACACCTACGGCCGACAGCACAACCTCGGCATTGAGGGTTTCGAGGCCCTTCTTGCCCTCTACGTCTACCTCGCAACCACTCTCGCCTACCCTCACGGCCTTAACGCCTGTCGAGGTCAGCACGGTAACTTTCATCTTGCGGAATGCACGTTCCAGAGTGCGGCTCACCTCCTCGTCAGCCAGGGGCAGCATATTGGGCAGGTACTCCACAACGGTTACCTTCACGCCCAGAGCAGCGTAAACCCACGCAAACTCGCAGCCAATAGCACCCGAGCCCACGATAATCATACTCTCGGGCAACTCGCTCAGTGTCAGGGCCTCTTTCGACGAGATAATTCGCTTGCCATCGACGGGCATAATAGGAATCTCCCTGGGGCGCGAGCCGGTAGCAAGGATAATGTGGTCGGCCTCTACGCTCTCGGTCGAGCCGTCGGCAGCGGTAACCTCCACAACACCTTTCGAGGCGATGCGGCCATTGCCCACCAACACGTCGATACCGGCTTTCTTGAACAGAAAGTCGATACCCTTGTTCATCTGAGCTGCCACAGCCCTACTGCGGGCAACGATTTTGTCGAGCGAGGGATTTGCGTGGCCCTCCAACTCGATGCCATACTGCTCTGCGGCCTCGATGTAGTGGAACACCTGTGCGCTTTTGAGCATCGCTTTGGTGGGGATGCAGCCCCAGTTAAGACACACACCACCCAACTCGGCACGCTCCACTACGGCAACGCTTTTGCCTTTTTTGACTGCTTTGAGTGCGGCAACGTGGCCAGCAGGGCCACTACCGATAACTACGATATCGTATTTTTTCATCTTACAGAATCTCTATTTAGGTTAATCTTTCTCTCTTAGGCTGTGATTATTTTACCACCTTCAACACCTCGCCATTGTCGGCTGCGATGGCACGGAGGAATTTCTCGCTATAACCGGGCTGGCTGGGCGATGCAGGCTGTGCGGGGCTGTGGCCATTGGTGAGAAACGAGCCATCCTCGGCCTGCTTTTTGATGTTACCGTCGATGTATTTAACCATCAGGTAATCATCCAGATTGCTCCATTTCTGCCACAGAGCCTGTGCATTCTCTACCGACCATTTGGTAGCGAGTTTTTTCATCTTGTCGGTCTTTTTGTTCGAGAGCTGCTCATCCTCGGCCAACACCTCTACCAACATCTTGTTCTCCCACTCGTCAATCACGTTGCGCACCTCGGCACCGATGTAGTCGTAGCGCAGGTAGGCAAACTGAGCAATACGGTTGGTCACCCAGAACATCGACTTGTCGCTGTATTCGAGGATGGTTGCGGTCTCGGTGCTCAGACACTCAGGCACCTCGGTCGAGCCGCAGTAGATGGGGGTAAGGGGCGAAGTGGCTGCATCGTC
>JAZLDU010000047.1:0-71861 GCA_045614885.1 Tidjanibacter sp.
GGTCTGGGCTTCGACGCCATCATCGATGTGCTCACCATGAAGATGTACAAGGCCAAAGATGAGAACGGCAATCAGGAGGAGCTCGAGATTCCCGCTTCGGAGATGGACCGTGCAGAGGAGTACCACAGCGAGCTGTTGGAGGCTGCTGCCATCAACGACGAGGCTCTCATGGAGAAGTTCTTCGAGACCAACGACCTCTCGCCCGATGAGATTCGTCAGGGCCTCAGGGATGGTGTTGCAGGTCGCGACTTTATGCCCGTATTCTGCTGCTCGGCCAAGAAGAGCTTTGGTATCAAACGCTTCTTGGAGTTCATCATCAACGTACTTCCCGATCCTTCGACCGCTCACCAGATGACCGACGTTGAGGGCAACGAGGTTTTGGCCGACGCAAATGCTGCCACTTCCATCTTTGTATTCCGCAACGCTGTTGAGCAGCACGTGGGCGAGGTTAGCTACTTCCGCGTAGTTACCGGTAAACTTACCGAGGGTATGGAGCTTACCCACCCCCGCAACGGTCACAAAGAGAAGATTTCGCAGATCTTTGCTGTTGCAGGCAAGAAACGTGAGAAAGTTAGCGAGATGGTTGCCGGCGACATCGGCTGCACCGTTAAGCTGAAAAATACCAAAGCAAACGACACTCTGGGCGTTGGCGACGTTGCCGAGATTTCGCCCATCAAGTTCCCCGCACCTCGCTACCGCGCAGCCATCAAGGCTACCGACCAGAACAACGAGGAGAAACTTGGCGAGTTGCTCAACCGCATCAAACAGGAGGATTTGACCTACAAGGTAGAGTACTCGAAAGAGCTGAAACAGACCATCGTACAGGGCCAGGGCGAGACCCACATCAACCTGCTCAAAACCCTTGTTAATGCACACAAGATCGACGTTGAGTTCTCGGCTCCCAAGATTCCTTATCGCGAGACCATTACCAAAGTTGCTGCTGCCAACTACCGCCACAAAAAACAGTCGGGTGGTTCGGGCCAGTTCGGTGAGGTACACATGATCGTTGAGCCCTACTATGAGGGTATGCCCGAGCCCGGCAAATACAAAGTTGACGGTCGCGAGTTGATCGTAAACATCAAAGGCAAAGAGGAGTACACTCTCGATTGGGGTGGCAAGCTGATCTACTGCAACGCAATCGTTGGTGGTGCTATCGACGCACGCTTTATGCCCGCAATCTTGAAGGGTATCAAAGACAAACTGAACGAGGGTCCTCTGACCGGTTCGTATGCACGCGACATCCGCGTTATCATCTACGACGGTAAGATGCACCCCGTAGATTCGAATGAGATTTCGTTCGTATTGGCTGCTCGCAACGCCTTCAAAGAGGCCTTCCGCAACGCAGGTCCCAAGATTTTGGAGCCCATCTACGACGTAGAGGTATTCGTACCCAGCGAGAACATGGGTGATATCATGAGTGACCTGAACGGCCGTCGTGCAACCATTATGGGTATGAACGCCGAGGGTAAATACAGCCGCCTGAGCGCCAAGGTGCCTCTGGCAGAGTTGTATCGCTACTCGACCACCCTGAGCGCTTTGACTCTGGGCCGCGCAAGCTACACCATGCAGTTTGCATCGTATGAGCAGGTACCTGCCGATGTTCAGGAGAAACTGCTGAAAGCATACCAGGAGGAGGAGAAAGACGAGTAGTCAATCTCTCTGCTTCCGCAGACCTTTGCAAACAGCCCCGCTTCCGAGTGGGGCTGTTTTTTGTTGGTTGACGGTCGACGGTCGACGGATGGAAAATCGACAAAATTGGCCCATATATATAAAAATAGGTGTGGGGATTTTGAAAATCCGAATTGAATGTGTACTTTTGCCCTAATTGGAAAAGTAGTATTTATAAGATGCCCGATTTTAAGAACAAGGTTGTAAGACAATTGAAGCCTGAGTGGCTGAAAATCAAGCTCCACGACGGAGAGGGATATGCCGAAGTGGCTCACATTGTGGAGCGACACGGTTTGCACACAATTTGCAGCAGTGGCAAGTGCCCCAACAAGGCCGAATGTTGGAGTCGCAAGACCGCAACCTTTATGATTTTGGGCGACATCTGCACCCGAGGTTGCAAGTTTTGCGCTACACCCACAGGCAAACCTCTGCCCATCGACCCCAACGAACCACAAAAAGTGGCCGAGTCGATTAGGCTTATGGGGTTGAAACACGCGGTTATCACCTCGGTGGATCGTGACGATCTGCCCGACGCAGGTGCCGAGCATTGGAGCAGGGTTATCGAGGCAGTCAAAGCTACTAATCCGGATACAACCATAGAGGTTTTGTTGCCCGACTTCGACGGCAAGGAGGAGCTGATGGATATTGTGATTGCGGCCAAGCCACACATCTTGGGACACAACCTCGAAACCATCCGCAGGATTACTCCTCTGGTGCGCTCGAAGGCCAAGTATGACACCTCGCTCAAAACGCTGGCCTACTTTGCAGCGAGTGGTATTCCCACCAAGAGCGGCCTGATGGTAGGTCTGGGCGAGAGCCACGAAGAGGTGTTGGAGGCGTTGGCCGACTTGCGTAAGGCGGGTGTGGAGATTGTAACCCTCGGACAGTACCTCAGGCCCACGGCCAAGCACTACCCTGTGGACAAGTATGTAACCCCCGAAGAGTTCGACCAATTTAAGAAGGAGGGCTTGGAGATGGGATTCAAATATGTAGCAAGCGCACCGCTGGTGAGGTCGTCGTATCTGGCCGACCAAGCAGTGGAGGCGTGTAAATAAAAAACGAAGATAAGGGCGTTGGCTATGGAGAGAGAGATGAGCGTTGTCGATGTAGGCACGATGAGCTACGGCGAGTGCTGGGAGTTGCAACAGAGGCTCTTCAACGACTCGATAGCCGCAAAGTCCAGGGGCGAAAAGCCCGAACAGCTGGTGTTGCTCGTCGAGCACACCCCCGTATATACACTCGGCAAAAGTGGCCACGAGAGCAATCTTTTGGTCGCTGAGACGTTCTTGAAAAGTATTGGTGCGGAGTTCTACCACATCGACCGAGGGGGCGACATTACCTATCACGGCCCCGGGCAGATTGTAGGCTACCCCATCCTCGACCTCGAACAGTTGGGCATCGGCTTGAAGAGTTACATCGGTGCTATCGAGGCGGCAGTTATCGACACCATGGCCGAGTGGGGCATCGAGTGTCAGACCGTAGAGGGTGCAGCAGGTGTGTGGATCGTAGAGCCCGGCCGTCCGATGCGCAAGATTTGTGCTATCGGAGTGAAGAGTTCGAGGTGGGTGACTATGCACGGCTTCGCACTCAATGTAAACACCGAGTTGAGGTATTTCGACTACATCAACCCTTGTGGGTTTGTGGATCGTACCGCAACCTCTATGGAGAAAGAACTCGGTGAGAAAGTAGACATGGAGATTGTAAAACAAAAGCTCCTGTCGAACCTGGCTAAGAAAATAGACGTTAATAAAATAAATACTAAAAGATTATGCCAATTGACAAACGTTGGGTAATCAAGCCGCAGGGCGAGAGCGAAAAGGTGGCAAACCTGGCTTCGCAACTCAGTATCCCCCCTGTGCTTGCCAACTTACTTGTACAACGTGGCATAGAAACTTACAACGAGGCAACGAGGTTCTTCAACCCCAAGCTCTCTGACCTCCACGACCCATTCCTGATGAAGGATATGGACAAAGCTGTGGAGCGTATCGATAGGGCCGTGCGCAATAATGAGAAGATTATGGTGTACGGCGACTACGATGTAGATGGCTGTACGGCTGTTGCGCTGGTGTATACATTCCTGCGCAGCAGAGGACATCAAAACCTCACTTTTTACATCCCCGACCGATATACGGAAGGGTATGGTGTGTCGATATCGAGTATCGACTACGCCGAACGTAAGGGTGTAAGCCTGGTTATCGCACTCGACTGCGGTATCAAGGCCGTTGAGAAAGTTGACTATGCCAACACAAAAGGGATAGATTTCATTATCTGTGACCACCACCTGCCGGGCGATTCGATTCCCAATGCAGTGGCGGTGTTGGACCCCAAAAGGGAGGATTGCCACTACCCATTCGACGAACTGTCGGGTTGCGGTGTGGGCTTTAAGCTGATGCAGGGTTATGCCCAGAAGAAGGGTATTCCTTTCAGCGAGGTCGAGAAATTGCTCGACTTGGTTGTCGTGAGCACCGCTGCCGACATTGTGCCACTTACGGGCGAGAACCGTATCTTGGCCTACTATGGTCTGCGCCGACTCAACGACGCTCCCCGCAAAGGTCTGCAATCCATCATCCGCATCTGTGGTCTGGACAAACACCTCATCACCATCGACGACATCGTCTTCAAGGTTGGCCCCCGCATTAACGCTGCGGGCCGTATGAAGGTAGACCCCAACGATCCCGATGCAGCACCTTCGGGTGGCCACAAGGCTGTGGAGATGCTTAACGAGCGCAACGAGGAGCCCGCCGAGAAGTGTGGCGATATTATCGACGAGTTCAACCAGAGCCGCAAGAGTATCGACCGCAACGTAACTCAGGAGGCCCACGACATCATCGAGAATAGTGCCGAGATGAAGTCGCACAAGAGTATCGTCATCTACAATCCCAAGTGGATGAAGGGTATTGTTGGTATCGTGGCTTCGAGGCTTATCGAGACCTACTACAAGCCAACCGTGGTGCTCACCATGAGCAACAACTTTGCTACCGGTTCGGCTCGCAGTGTGGCCGGCTTCGACCTCTATCAGGCCATTGAGTCGTGCTCCGACCTGCTCGAAAACTTCGGTGGACACATGTATGCTGCGGGCCTGACGATGAAGCCCGAGAACATCGAGGAGTTCACTCGCAGGTTCCACGCCTATGTGGAGGAGCACATAGACCCCTCGCTGTTGGTTCCTCAGGTGGATATCGACTCGGAGCTGCTATTTAGCGACATCACCCCCTCGTTCAGGGCCATTTTGTCGCGCTTCCAGCCCTTCGGTCCCGGCAACAACGCTCCCGTCTTTGCCACAAGGGGTGTGAGCAACAGGGGCGATGCCAAGTTGGTGGGTGCCGAGGCCGAGCACTTGAAGATGGACCTCACCCAGCGCCAGAAGCCCAACACCACCATTGGAGCTATCGCCTTCCAGCAGCCCACCCACTACGAGTGGATTCGCAACGGTAGGCCCATCGATGTATGCTACACCATCGTGGAGAACCACTACCGAGGCACCACAACGCCACAGTTGAGGGTGAAGGATATCAAAACGCTCAAATAGTAATAGTATACCTATTATATAATAGGCCCACCGAGAATCATTGGTGGGCCTATTTTGTTGGTAAAAGGGGCGAAAAGGGGGCGGAAAAAGAAAATTAGGCCACAAAAGAGCGACCAATAGAAAATAATTTGTATATTCGCCATGGCTCTTGCCCCCAACGCGAGGGTCGAAACAACAAAACAAACAACCACTAAAAACTTTTATTACAATGAAAAAACTTATCGTAACATTGGCAGCAATGGTGCTTGCAACAAGCGCATTTGCTCAGATTAACTTCGGTGTGAAGGTTGGCGGCAACCTTGCAAGCATCAGCGGCATGGTCTCGGAGGATAGCGGCCTCAACTGGGGCGACCTCGCAACCGTAGATCCCAGCCAGTCGATGAAATTTGGTCTTAACGCAGGCGTTTATGCCGAGTATATGGTTATGCCTATACTGGGTGTTCAGGTGGAGGCAAACTTCTCGATGCAGGGTGTGAACACCAAGGTTGAGAGCAGCTCGTCGCTGCTGGGTGGCTCGTCGACCACCAAACAGGCTTGGGCAGCAAACTATGTAAACATTCCTATCTTGGCTAAACTCCACGTTGGCCCCATCCGTGCTTATGCAGGTCCTCAGCTGGGCTTTGCTACCGGCATGAACACCACCACCAAGATCGTTACCGGCGACAACACCAACACTCAGGAGGATGTAGTTGAGGATTTCAACACCTTGGATTTCTCGCTCGTGCTGGGTGCTCAGTACAAACTGACCGACAACATTGGCGTTGACGCCCGCTACAACATCGGTCTGACCAACGTCTTCCCCGCAGTGAAGAACAACAACGACGAGGTTATCACCGAGGCTTGGGGCAAACAGGGCGTTTTGCAGGTTGGCGTATTCTACGAGTTCTAATTTCAGAACAACATAACCACAAACTCGATCCCGAAAGGTGTGCTCACCTTTCGGGATTATTTGTATCTTTGTAGAAACAAATCTATCTATTCGGAATGAAAAAGAGAATTTTCGCCTTTTGGATGGCAGTAGCATCCCTGACAATGGCAACATCCGCAAGCGGTCAAAGTAGGTTCAACCTCTCCTTTGTGGAGGGTGTAAACTTTTCGCAACTCATTGGTGTAGACAACACTACGGCAAAACCAGGTATCTACTCGGGCCTCGATGTTACATACTACATCAACGACCATTGGGGTATCAATGCCGGCTTTGGCTACTCCCAGCAGGGAACCACTTGCATAAACAACGAGTTGTCCACCTTGATGAATTACAACTACAACTATGTAAACTTCCCCCTGATGGCAACCTATAGTCTGCCAAAATACAACTTGTCGTTCATAGGTGGTTTGCAGCTGGGCTGGTTTTCGGGCGCCTCCTACGACTACACCACTCCCTCGATCCTCAACCCCAATGAAGTGGTAGAGGGCAGTGGCAAATTCGACTCGGAGAGCTTCCACCCCTGGGAATTTGGCGTAACGATGGGTGCTCGTTGGATGTTTTGGCCCTCGATGGGCATTGGTGCCGAGACTCGCTACACTATGGGCATCACCCAAACCCACAATGGCATCTCAACCACCGCAAATGGGAACGTATACATCTCTGTACCCGACAACCGCAACTCGACATTTATGTTTGCCTTTATATTTGTGTATTAGCAAAAAAGTTGCAACCAACACCACCCTAAAAAAGTGGTACATCTACAAAACAAAAGCACCTAAACCTCAAAAGTTTAGGTGCTTTTATATTTGCAAGCAAATTCGCTACTTGATACGCTTAAAAAGAAGGTACGTTAGAGCCGAAAAACCAACAATCATACCCATTGCAATAAGCCATCCATAATCCAAGTCGAGGAAGGGCAGCCATTTGAAGTTCATACCATAGACACTCGCCACCAAGGTTGCGGGAAGAAACACAACCGAAGCAAGTGTGAAGACCTTCGAGGTGTTGTTTTGCTCAATGGTGATAAGGCCCAACGCAGTGTCCTGCAAATAGTCCAGACGCTCGAAGCTGAAATCGGCGTGCGAAATCAGAGAGCTCACGTCGCGCATCATAAGTTGAATGCGGGGATAGATATCGTTGGGGAATCGCTCGCTTCGCTGAATACCCGAAAGGATTCGCTGGCGGTCGAAGATGTTCTCACGGATCGACATCGTCTGCTCCTGCAAGCTGTTGATGCGGGTAATATCGCGCTTATCGACCTGACCATCGACCGAAATCTCTTTACTCAGGGCAGCAATCTGCTTGGCCACATTCTCTACCAAGTCGGCGTCGGCGTCGATTCGCACCTCCAAGATAGATATAAGCAAGTGGTAACCCGTGCTATAAGCACGGGCATTCATCTGCAACCTTTTGGAGGCCTCGTTGAAGGTTCGGAACTCGGCATTTCGGGTGGTAATCAGCAAGCCTTCACTCACGATAAACGACACAGGCTCAACGGTAAAGCCACCACCCTGCGAGGGTACGAAGAAGTTGGTATTCGAGAAGATAGCATTCTCGGTCTCGGAGTATTTCGAGGTAGACTCAATCTCCTCGATCTGCTGCCTTGTGAGCAGGTTAATCTCCATAAAGTTCTCAACCGCCTTGCGCTCCTGGATGGTGGGCGAGAGCAGGTCGATCCACAAAATATCGTCGTAGCCGAGTTCGTCAAAGAGTTTGATATCGGCTTCGCGCACTATTTTGTTGTATTGTTTCAGATAGATTGTGATCATTGTTCTCTGGCTGTTCGGATTTAGAGGTGAACGTGTTTTCCTTAAATTGTCCGAATGGACGGCCGTCAGCCGAGTGTCTTACACCCCCTGCGGCTCCTTATTTCAGTCAGCCAGGGTTGGCGTGTGAGGTGGCCTTTTTAAGTTTTTTCCAGTAGGCCTCCAACGCCTTATGTTTTGTTAGATCAAACAGATAGTCAACTTGCGAGGTGAGGTAGGTGTAGTCCTCCACCTTGGGGCACTCGTTTTGTGCCATCAGTGCTTCGTAGATGCGCTCAATGCCGAGAGTCAGTGCCTCCTCAATAGCATCAATCACCTCTGCTTCAACACCTTCGCGTGCCACCCAGAGGGCTGTTACGGGAGCATCCGTAGCCACACTCCACTCGGTAGCCACAGCGGTCTGCTCCCCCTTTGCGGGTGCGATGCAGAAGTTGGTAATGATTTTTGCCCCTGCGAGGGTGGGGACACAATGCACCGGCAGAAGGGCCACATCGACCGCCCCTGCAACAAATGCGTCTACGACTTGCTCGGTTGAGAGAATCGAGATTTCGGCTCTGAGCTCCTTAGCTGTGCGCAGGCCATAAACCATCGGCACAGCGCTCAGAGTTGAGGCTGCTGCAATTTTTACTGGAATACCCATCGTCCATATCTTTTTGCCTTTGGTTTAACAATGCGTGTGCACTTGTGGGGGCACACTTCACCCATAATAACCCACAAAAGTAGGTATTTTTTTTGGAAGTTGTACCGCCCACCACAATTTTTCTCGCATTTTGGCCCTGACACAGACCATTTTGCAGAACATTCGACCACTATTTTGGCCCTCGTTCTATATTTCATATAGAAAAATCGAAAAGTTATACTTAACTTTGTTCCCAAATATACTTTATCCAAAATCAACTATGAAAAAACAAACCCTTCTAACCATCACCGCAATGATCGCAACTCTGGCAGTATCGTGCACCAACAATCAACCCGACGAATTCCGTTGGCAAATCGACAACTTCGACGACATCAAGGTACTCCGCTACCAAGTGCCCGGATTTGAGGAGCTCTCGCTCGAAGAGAAAGAGCTTATCTACTACCTCAACCAGGCTGCCATCAGCGGTCGCGATATCCTCTTCGACCAGAATTTCAAATACAACCTGGCCATCCGCCGCACCCTCGAAGCCATCTACACCACCTACAAGGGCGACAAAGAGTGCGCCGAGTGGAAAGCCTTCGAGAAATACCTCAAAAAAGTGTGGTTTGCCAATGGTATCCACCACCACTACGGCAACGACAAATTCTCGCCCGAGTTCTCGCAGGAGTACTTCCTCGGTGAGCTGATTCCCAACAGCGACGCTTCGCAGCTGCCCACCGACGGTTTTGGCTCGGCAGAGAATCTGCTCGCAACCATCACCCCCGCCATCTTCGACGAGTCGCTCTACCAGTCGAAACTCGTTCAGGCCGACGGCGTAGACGTGCTGAAAGCCTCGTCGATGAACTACTACGAGGGCGTAACTCAGGCCGAGGCCGAGAAGTTCTATGCCAAGATGCACAAACCCAACGACAAAACCCCTATTTCGTATGGCCTCAACAGCAAACTCGTGAAGAAAGACGGCAAAATCTACGAGCAGACATACAAAGTGGGCGGTATGTATTCCGATGCTCTGGAAGAGATTGTTTTCTGGCTCGAAAAGGCAGCCGGCGTGGCCAAAGAGCCTCAGAAAACCACCATTCTCACCCTCATCGAGTACTACAAGAGTGGCGATTTGGCCCTCTTCGACAAGTTCAACATCTCGTGGGTGCAGGACACCGAGAGCCACATTGACTTTGTGAACGGCTTCACCGAGGACTATGGCGATCCTCTGGGTCGCAAGGGCGCTTGGGAGTCGATCGTGAACTTCAAAGACAACGAGGCCACCAAACGTACCCAGGTGATTAGCGACAACGCTCAGTGGTTCGAGGACAACTCGCCCATCAACCCCGCATACCGCAAAGCCGAGGTTAAGGGTGTTTCGGCCAAGGTTATCACCGTTGCAACCCTCGCAGGCGACGCCTACCCCGCAACCCCCATCGGTATCAACCTCCCCAACGCCGACTGGATTCGCCGCGACTATGGCTCGAAATCGGTTACTATCGACAATATCACCGCAGCCTATGCCGAGAGTGGCAAGGGTAGCGGCTTCGACAAGGAGTTTGTGTTGCGTGCCGAGGATAGGGAGTTGATGGAGAAGTATGGCCGTCTGAGCGACAACCTCCACACCGACCTGCACGAGTGCTTGGGCCACGGCTCGGGCCAGCTGGCTCCCCACGTTAAGGGTGGCGAGTTGAAGCAGTACAGCTCTACCCTCGAAGAGACCAGGGCCGACCTCTTTGGTCTTTACTACCTGGGCGACCCCAAGATGGTGGAGATTGGTCTGGTACCCTCGTTCGATGCAGCCAAGGCTCAGTATGCCAAATATATTATGAATGGTATGATGACTCAGTTTACCCGCATCGAGCTGGGCAAAAACGTAGAGGAGTCGCACATGCGTAACCGCAAGCTGATTGCCGAGTGGTGCTACGACCACGGCAAGGCCGAGAACGTAATCGAGATGGTGAAGAAGGATGGCAAAACATACGTTGTTGTGAACGACTTCGAGCGTCTGAGGGAGCTCTTTGGCGAGATGCTCTACGAGATTCAGCGCATCAAGTCGGAGGGCGACTTCGAGGCCGGCCGTCAGCTGGTAGAGAAATATGCTGTGAAGATCGACCCCGAGCTGCACAAAGAGGTACTCGACCGCTATGCAGCACTCAACATCCAGCCCTACTCGGGCTTCATCAACCCCATCTACACCCTCGTAGAGGAGGATGGCAAAGTGGTAGACGTGAAGATCGAGTACCCCGACAACTATGTTGAGCAGATGCTCTACTACTCGAAGAACTATTCGTTCCTGCCCACCCTCAACTAATGGGATGTGAGGATTTTACACTATTAGAGATAGAATGAAAACTATAAAGATTGGAAACTACGAAGTGCGCTGGGAGATTCCCGTAATTGCACTCTCGGCCATAATCATCGCCGTAATGTGTGGCGTTAAGTGCAGCCGCACAAGGCGAGCACCCAAGCCTGTGGAGCAGGAGGTTGTGGCCGTAGAGTATCTCTATGGTTTCGACCGCAGCAAGTTCGACATCTACGAGGGCAAAGTGGAAGAGGGGCAAACCCTCTCCCACATCCTCGAAGGCTACACCTCGCAGGTGAACATCAACCGCATCGCAGCCGAGAGCAAACCAAGCTACGACTTCCGCCACATGAAGGTTGGCGACAAGTATGCCATCTTCTCGCAGAGCGACTCGCTGGGTAGCCACCTGAGGCACTTTGTGTTCGAGAAAAACAGGGTAGATGTGGTATATGTGTCGCTCGATGCCGAGGGCAACATTACTACAAAAGTGGAGCAGAAGGAGCAGCGTTTTGTAAGGCGCAAAGTTACGGCCGAAATCAAATCGTCGCTCTGGAACTGCCTGGTGGAGAACAATATCCACCCGGCTTTGGCTATCGAGATTGAGGATATTTATGGTTGGAGTGTGGATTTCTTTGCACTCCACGAGGGCGACACCTTTACGGCCATTTTCGACGAGCGCTACATCGAGGACGACCTGGTGGGCGTTGGCACCGTGTGGGGTTGCATCTTCAACCACGCAGGCAAAGACTACTACGCTATTCCCTTCGACCAGAACGGCAAGTTGAGCTATTGGGACGAGGGTGGCAACAGTATGCGCAAGCAGTTCCTCAAAGCCCCTCTGAAATTCACCCGCATCAGCTCGAAATTCAACCCCAACCGTCTGCACCCCATCTATAAGGTGCGTCGTCCCCATCTGGGCGTAGACTACGCTGCACCTACCGGCACGCCCGTTGTGGCTATTGCCGATGGTACGGTTACGGCCAAGTATTGGGATGGCAAGGGTGGCGGTAATGTGCTGAAACTCAAACATACCAACGGCTACACAAGCTCGTACCTGCACCTGAAAGGTTATGCCAAGGGTATCAAGGTGGGTTCGCGTGTGTCGCAGGGCCAGACCATCTGCTACGTGGGTAGCACGGGTGCTTCGACCGGTCCCCACCTCGACTTCCGTGTCTACAAAAACGGCAAGGCGATAGACCCCTTGAAGATTCCTTCGAACCCCGTTGAGCCAATCAAGAAAGCCAACCAGGAGGCCTTCGACAACATCAAGGCAAAGGTTGTGGCTGAGCTTTCGGGCGAGGTTGCCCCCGAGAATAGGATTAGCAACTACGACCTCTACCCCTCAACCCGCCCTGTGGTGGTGTTGAGTGCCCAGGATTCGCTCCAAATGAAGGTAAAAAGCGGAGCTATGTGGAAGGCTCTCGACCAAATTGAGTAGCGCAAAGTTTTTGGATAGTATAAACGAGAGTAAACGTACCATATTTTTGAGCAACTAAAACCACAGCATTATGGATGCAAACAACTCAATAGCAACAAATTTGGGCGTTGTGATTGTTGCCGGTGGTGTTGGCAACAGAATGGGTGCGTCGGTGCCCAAACAATTCCTAAAAATAGGGTACGTTTACATACTCGAACAGACCCTCCGAGCCTTCCTCGGAGTGGCCAGCGAGATTGTGGTTGTTCTGCCAGCCGACCAACACGAAAGATGGGCCGCAATTGTGGCCGAACGAGGACTACAAGGCACCCACAAAGTGTGCAACGGAGGTGCCATAAGGTTTGAGTCGGTGCGCAACGGACTCGCCGCCTTGGGCGAGGATTGCGACTTGGTGGCCATCCACGACGGAGTGCGCCCACTCGTGTCGGAGCAGATGATTCTGCGTGGCGTAGAGGTGGCCAAGGAGAAGGGTTCGGCAATCCCCATAGTCGCCCCCGTTGATTCGTTCAGGATTGAGGGCGAGGGCGGATTGGAAGTGATTGACCGAAGCAGACTTAGGGCCATTCAAACCCCGCAGATTTTCGACAAAAAATTGTTGGGCGAGGCATACGACACACACCCTTCGGAGCGTTTTACCGACGATGCAACGGTGGTCGAAAGGCTCGGTATCACACTCGGCTACTACGAAGGCGAGCGCAGCAACATTAAAATCACCACCCCCGAGGACTTGGCCATTGCCGAGGCCCTAATGGGGTTGCAGGAAAAGGCCAAACAATAGGGATAGAAGCGAATGAAATTGACTTTCAGATACGGAGGGCTCGACAACCGAGGCATCGTTATTACGGTGGTGTGGTTGTTGGTGATAGGTGGCGTGGCGGCGTGGCTATTGCTCCACAGCTCCGGGGCCTACTATCTGGCCGCCTGGGTGATTGCGGTGGCTTTGGCCCTTGTGATTTTGTGTGGACTGAGCATCCCCACGCGCATAATCCTTACGGACACAACCCTCGAACTGAGGTGTTTGGTCGATACAACCTACATTGCGCTGGAAAGTATTGCAGATGTGGAGTTTGTGGGCCGTGATGGGTTCAAAAACAAGATACCTTTGGTGGGCTCCTACGGCTTTATGGGCTATCTGGGGCGATACCTCGACCTCCGAACCGGCAGGGCACACAGGCTCTATGCCACCAACCGCTCAAAAGGGGTGGCAATACACACCTCCAAGCGTCGCTATCTGGTGAGTTGCAACGCCCCCGAACTGCTTGTAGCAGCGCTCACCGAGGCCCGCAAAATGGCCGCACAAGAGTAGCAAACTTGTGCAAGCGGAGGTAACAATTTGGAAATAAATTATTTTAGTACTAACTTTGAGCGATTTAGCACTCTATAAGAGTGCGGCAAGAGCACAAAACCATTAGAACAAACAACACAAATGGGAGTTTTGAAGAGCATAGCAGCAGCTTTGTATGGCGCAGGAGTGGCAGTGCGCAACTGGCTCTATGACCTCAAAATCTTAAAGTCCACACAGTTCGACCTACCCGTAATATGCGTGGGTAATGTGGCTGTGGGCGGTACCGGCAAAACCCCAACTGTGGAATTTCTGGTCGACAAACTCGGCGACCAATACACCATCGCTGTACTCTCGCGCGGCTACCGCAGGCGCACCAAGGGCTACCACGAGGTGCAGGTGGGCGACTCGTTCCTCAACGTGGGCGACGAGCCAAAGCAGATTAAGCGCAAATTTCCTGACACGGTAGTTGTGGTGTGCGAAAACCGAGTGGAGGCCATAAGGCGTATTCAGCAGGAGCACCCCGAAGTCAATCTGGTGATTATGGACGACGGATTTCAGCACCGCAGCCTCACCCCCAAGGTGAGCATTGTGTTGTCGGACTACGCCACTCCCCCATTCCAGAACAAGATGTTGCCCGCAGGCTCTCTGCGCGACAACCCTTCGCAGCTCTACCGAGCCAACATCCTCATTGTGACCAAAACCCCCGCGACAATGACGCCCATCGAGCGCAACATTGCCCAAAAGGAGCTGAGGCCCTATCCCTACCAATCTATCTTCTTCACCGACACCAAGCAGGGGCATCTGAAACCAATTTTTTCGGATGTTGCTCCTACTGTGGTGCCTCGTGGCAGCAAAGTTGTAGCTCTGGCCGGTATTGCCACCCCCTCTCGTTTCTTCGAGTCGCTCGAAAGCCGCTTCGAGGTGGTCGAGAAGATTGCCTATGGCGACCACCACACCTATCGAGTGAAGGAGATCCGCCACCTGCAAAGGCTCATAGAGTCGTATGGCGAGAAGGCTGTGGTAATCACCACCGAGAAGGATGGCGTGAAGCTCACCTCGCGCAAGCACATCCCCAAGGAGTTGCAGGAGAGGTTGTATGTGTTGCCCATCGAGCTAAACTTCCGCGACGGCGACGAGAAGCAATTCGTAAGCAAAGTGATAAGTGAACTTAAAAACAAGCAATAAAAGACTATGATTGAGCAGATTAAGGCTTCGGCCAACTATATCAAAGAGAGGGTTGCGGGTTTCGAGCCCGAGGTGGGTATCATTCTGGGTACCGGTCTGGGCGGACTTGTAAACCACATCGAAATTGCACACTCGATTCCCTACAACGAGATTCCCGCCTTCCCCGTTTCGACCGTCGAGGGCCACGCAGGTAGGCTCATCTTCGGCACTCTGGGCGGCAAAAAGGTGGTTGCAATGCAGGGCCGTTTCCACTACTACGAGGGTTATGCCACATCTCAGGTGGTATTCCCCGTGAGGGTGATGAAATTCCTCGGCATCCAGACTCTCTTTGTGTCGAATGCCAGCGGCGGTATCAACTCGTCGTTCAGGGTTGGCGACCTGATGGTCATCACCGACCACATAAAGCTCATTCCCAATGTGCTCATCGGCACCAACTGCCCCGAGCTGGGTGCACGTTTCCCCGATATGAGCGAGCCTTACAGCAAAGCTCTCGATGCGCTGGCTACCGAGGTGGCAGCCGAGAAGGGCATCAAGTTGCAGTATGGTTGCTATGTGGGCACCACCGGCCCCACCTTCGAGACTCCCAAGGAGTATGGCTACTTCAAGGCCATCGGTGGTGATGCGGCGGGTATGTCTACCACCCCCGAGGTGATTGCAGCAAGGCACATGGGCCTGCCCGTATTTGGTATTTCGATTATCACCAATGCGGCTTTCAGCGGTCAGAAATCTACCCACGAAGAGGTGCAGCAAGAGGGTGCTAAGGCCGAGAAGCGTATGAGTGCGCTCATTATTGGTATGTTGGAGAAAATGTAAAAACCGAGCAACGCTATGATAAATCAGATTAAGGCTTCGGCCGAATACATAAAGGCAAAAGTGGGCTTCGAGCCCGAGGTGGGTATCATCCTGGGTACCGGCCTGGGTGGTTTGGTGGAGAAAATCGAGATTGAGGCAGCACTGCCCTACTCCGAGATTCCCAACTTCCCCGTGTCGACCGTCGAGGGCCACAGTGGTAGGCTCATTTTTGGCACTCTGGGTGGCAAAAAGGTGGTGGCTATGCAGGGCCGCTTCCACTACTACGAGGGCTACACCGCACAGCAGGTGGTATTCCCCGTGAGGGTTATGAAGTTGCTGGGCATTAAGACTCTGTTTGTGTCGAATGCCGCAGGCTCGATGAACTCGACATTCAGGGTGGGCGACGTAATGGTTATCAACGACCACATAAACCTCATTCCTAACCCACTGATTGGTCGCAACATCGACGAACTCGGCCCCCGTTTCCCCGCAATGAACGATGCCTACAACCCCGAACTTATCGAGAAGGCTACCAAGATTGCCGAGCGTGAGGGCATCAAGTTGCAGTACGGTTGCTACGTTGCACTTACTGGCCCCACCTTCGAGACCCCCAAGGAGTATATGTGGGTGAAGGTTATCGGTGGCGACGCTGTGGGTATGTCCACCGCTCCCGAGGTGATTGCCGCAAGGCACATGGATCTGCCCGTCTTTGGTGTGTCGATCATCACCGACACCATGGAGAACACCAGCATCTCGCACGAAGAGGTGCAGGAGAATGGCAAATTGGCCGAGAAGAATATGACAAAACTTTTTACAGAACTACTCAAAACACTCTAATTGAAGAAATATGGTAAACAAAGTAATACTTGTGGGCAATGTGGGCGCAGATCCCGAGGTACGCACCCTCGAAAGTGGCGTAAAGACCGCACGAGTAAGGCTTGCAACAAGCGAGCGCTTCTATAACCGAGATACCAAAGAGACCACCGACCACACCGAGTGGCACACCATCACCCTGTGGCGCAACCTTGCCGACGTGGTAGACCGCTTTGTGCGCAAAGGTTCGCAACTCTATATCGAGGGTCGCCTTCGCACCCGCGAGTGGACCGACCAGAGTGGCAACAAGCGCTACTCGACCGAGATTTTGGCCGACGAGATGAAGCTCTTGGGCCGTCGTCCCGAGGGCGGTGAGCAGCAGAGCGCAGGTGGCCATGGCGCACAGCAGCAAGGTTATGCAGTTCCTCAGCAGAGCTATGCCGCACCCCAGCAGCCCGCCTATACAGCACAGCCCGCACCCGCAGCAGCCCCCGCAGCCCCTGCAATGGACGATGTAGACGACCTGCCATTCTAATCGGTGGAGGTTTACAATAAGAAAGGAGAGCAAAAAATGCTCTCCTTTTTTTCTTTTGTTTTATTTGTTTTGCGACTTTTTGTAAAAAGTCGCCCAAAAACTTTTGGGCGATACTCACTACGTTCATATCGCTTACGGCCTATGCTCTACACCATTGTATATTGGTGTAGGATTAGAAGATTGCCTTCCAGATCTCGATGGTCATATAGATCGAGGCGGCGAGTTTGATGCCCGTGCCACAAATAAATGCCGCAAACGAGCCAAAAGCCACCTTGAAAGCACGAGCACTATCACGCCCATCGTTGGTCAATTCGCCAATCAGAGCACCAAAGAAGGGACCCAGAATCAACCCCAAAGGACCCGCAAAAAGTCCTACCACAATGCCCACAAAAGCACCTCGACTTGCCGCCTTGGAGCCCCCAAAGCGCTTGGTCATAATGACGGGCAGAAAGTTATCGAGCACCGTTACGGCCACAGCCACCACAGCCCACAAAATAAGCGTCTCGGTGGCAAAACCCGCACCGGCCCACTGACACAAAAGTATGCCCACAAAACAGATGGGCGTTCCGGGCAAAACGGGAACAACACATCCAACAATTCCAATCAGCGCACACAAAAGCGCCAAAATCTCCATCACTGCCATTTTTTTGTTATTATTTCCTTTTTACGACTTTTTGTAAAAAGTCGCCCAAAAACTTTTAGGCGATACTCACTACGTTCATATCGCTATACTGCCTATGCTCTACAAATATAAGCAAGTTTTGGGACTTATGATGGGTTTTGCAAGGTGGGCTGTGCAAAAAAATGCAAAAATTGTAGCACCTTCGGCAAAAATTTGTAGCTTTGTGGTGTGGTTGGGCATCGTAGCACTTTTCGAGCACTCCCCACATCGTATAGTGGTGTGTGAGCGACATTTGCAACCCACCCCACAAGACTCAACACTCGTCGGGCAACGTAGCAACTCCCAACAAAAAGAGTAAAAAATGAAAAACAACACACCAAACAAGAAAAACGAAAAGCGAGAGGGTGTTTTCGACCTTGTAAAGCTAATGAGCAAGGCCGAAAAGCGCAACTTTAAGCTCTACGCAACTCGTTTGGAAGGCAACGAAGACGCCAAATTCCTGCGACTCTTCGACGCGCTCGACTCGATGGAAACATACAACGAAGAGCGCGCTCTCGACCTCTGCCCCAACATCACAAAGCAGCAGTTGCCAAACCTCAAAGCACACCTCTACAAGCAGATTCTCACCTCGCTCCGAATGCTCAACGTACAGCACTCGGCCGAGTTGCAAATCCGCGAGCAGATAGACTTCGTAAAAATCCTCTTCGACAAAGGACTTTATGCCGAGGCCCAAAAGCTCCTCGCACGCTGCGAAAGCAAGGCCCGAGAGTTGGAGCAGTGGTCGGCCCTGCTCGACATCGTAGACCTGAAACGACAGCTCAAAGTGCTCAGCTATTCGAGCGAGATGAACCAGGTAGCCACCAAGACCGCACGCGATAGTAGCGAAATCTCCACAATGGTAAACAACATCGCACAGCTATCGCTTCTGGCGGTGCAGTGTTATGCCCTCCACCAAAACATCGGTTTTGCCCGCTCGCAGAAAGACCTCGATAGGCTCCAAAACTTCTTCAAGCCCAAGATCGACTCCTACGACGAGGCCTCGCTCAACTTCACCGAGAAGTTCTACTTCTACCAGTGCAAGGCGTGGTACTACTACATCAGCCACAAGACCACCCTCTCGTATCGCTACGCCCTCAAATGGGTAAACCACTTCAACCAAAACCCCGAGATGAAGGTGGTGATGTATGACGGCTACATGCGTGGTTATGCACACGTTTTGGACGGAATGTATTTGATGCACAAGCAGACAGCCTTCCTCCGCACCCTCGAAGAGTTTGAGCACGAAAGCCAAGAGATTAGCCGACTGAACGACAATGCTGCGATGATCACCCAGCAGATTCTCTTCACCGGTCAGCTCAACAAGTGCATCATGGCGGGCACCTACAAAGATGGTCTGTGGCTCGTCAAGAGCATCGACTCCTACCTGAAAAAGTATGGCAACCGACTCACCCTTCACGAAAAGCTGCCCCTCTACTTCAAGGTGGCAACGCTCTACTTTGGCGACGGCAACTACGAGAAGTGTATCGAATACCTCTCCTACATCATTGCCGTAAAGGACCACAACATCCGTCGCGACCTGCAATGCTATGCCCGAATGTTGAACCTTATGGCCCTCCACGATGCGGGTATGGACTTCAACATCGACTACCAGATTCGTTCGGTCTACTCGTTTATTGTAAAGATGAGGGATATGACCGAGATGAAGGCCGAGTTGCTCTCGTTCTTCAAGAGCTTTGGCAACGTCAATGCCCTCGACCTGAAAAAGGAGCTGAAAATACTCTACGAACGACTCAAACCCTACGAAAGGCACCCCTACGAGCGACGCACATTCTACTACATTGACCTACTCTCGTGGCTCGAAAGTAAAATCAGCGGCCGCACAATGGGCGAAATCGTCAGGACAAAATATGAACAAAATCAGGAGCAGGAGCTCCGCAAATCAAAGGATCAAAAATGGTACAATCGTGTATTAGGAATATAGAGAGTGACGCCGACTTTGAGAGCAAAATCCGCCCCCAAGAGTTGGAGAATTTCCACGGCCAGCAGAAGATTGTCGACAACCTGACCGTTTTTATCAAGGCGGCCCTGATGAGGGGCGAATCGCTCGACCACGTCTTGTTTCACGGCCCTCCCGGACTTGGCAAGACCACCCTGGCCAACATTGTGGCCAACGAGATGGGCACCACGCTGAAAGTGACCAGCGGCCCTGTGCTCGACAAGCCGGGCGACCTGGCAGGCCTGCTGACAAACCTCGAAGCGGGCGACGTACTCTTCATCGACGAGATTCACCGCCTGAGCCCCATTGTGGAGGAGTATCTCTACTCGGCTATGGAGGATTACAAAATTGACATCGTGCTCGACAAGGGCCCCTCGGCAAGGAGTATTCAGATTGAACTTGCACCCTTCACGCTCATCGGTGCAACCACCCGCAGTGGTCTGCTCACCTCGCCACTGAGGGCGCGTTTCGGCATCACCTGCCACTTGGAGTACTACGATACAAAGGTATTGAGCGGCATTGTGAAGCGTTCGGCACGCATCTTGGGCATCGACATCGACGACCAAGGTGCTCTCGAAATCGCCCTCCGCAGTAGGGGCACGCCACGAATTGCCAACTCGCTACTGCGCAGGGTTAGGGACTTTGCGATGGTTGTGGGCAATGGCACCATCGACCTCGAAATCACCCGCCACGCCCTCGGGGCGCTCAACATCGACTCGCGCGGTCTGGACCAGATGGACAACAAGATTCTCCACGCCATAATCGAGAAGTTTGGTGGTGGTCCTGTGGGCCTCAACACCATTGCTACCGCCGTGAGCGAAGAGGCCGGCACTATTGAGGAGGTCTACGAGCCCTTCCTCATCAAGGAGGGCTTCCTGAGGCGCACTCCCCGAGGCAGGGAGGCCACCGAGCTGGCATATAGCCACCTGGGGCTCACTCGCCAACCCGCCGACGGAGAACTATTCTAAGTGAAAGTTGAAAATTGAAAATTTTTGGCTGAGCATAGGCCGTAAGAGATAAACACACGCCCCCGTCACTTCGTGACACCCCCTCTAACTTAGAGGGGGAAATAAGGGTAGAGAATAGGCAGTAAGAGATATGAGCGTTAGCGAGTATCTCAGAAAAGTTTTTGGTGCAGCTTTTTACAAAAAGGTGCAAAAAAGAAACAAACAAAAAAACAATATGAAGAACAAACAAACACTACGCCCATTTGATTTGACAATCATCATCCTAACCGTAGGTTCGGCACTCGCCTACTCGCTCATCAAGGGGCAGTTCGAGTTGCTCGGCACCGTGGCCCTGATGATGGGTGTGACAGGTACCGTATTGAGCGCCAAGCGCAGCATTTGGAATTTTATGTTTGGCGCTGTAAACGTAACCCTCTATGCCATAATTGCCTACAAAACAAGCAACTATGGCCAGGCAGCTCTCAACGCACTCTACTATCTGCCCATGCAGTTTGTGGGTTGGTGGATGTGGAGCCACCGCAAAGACGAGGGTGAGAAGTCGAAGGTTAAGTCGCGCTCGATGACCACTAAGCAGCTCATCCTCACAACACTCTGCACCGCCGTTGGTGTGGTTGTTTTGTGGTATGTTTTGAGCCACTACACCAACGCCTCGCAGCCCCTCAAAGATGGTTTTGTGACCACCGTATTTATCGTAGGACAGATACTGATGACCTTGGCCTTCTGGCAGCAGTGGTTCTTCTGGCTGGCCGGCAACATCCTGAATGTAGTGCTGTGGGCAGTGGTTATGGCCCAGGGCGAAATGTTGGGCGGACTGATGCTCATCAAGTACTCGATGTACACTATCAACTCGATAAACGGCATCATCATCTGGCGCAAAGGAGTAAAATAATAAAACCAAAAATAATGTCCAAAAGTGCTGATTTTCGGAAAAATTAGTACCTTTGGGGGTATTTTGGAGTGGAATGGCCTTTGGGTGTGGCACCAAGGGCACAACCACACACCAAGCCACAAAGCAAGCAAACACATATCAACCAAATAATTACAAACAAAATGACACAGAAAAAACAAAATCTTTTGCTGCCTATCGCAGTAATGTTTATGCTGTTCTTTATGATCGCCTTCGTGACCAACTTCGCAGGCTCGATGGGTGTAATCTTGAAGAACCAGTTTGGCGTTAGCAACGCTCTCTCGCAGCTTGGTACTCTCGCCAACTTTATCGCTTACGCTTGTATGGGTATCCCCGCAGGTATCATCCTCAAACGTAAAGGCTACAAATTCACCTCGCTGTTGGCAGCAGGTGTAGGTTTCGCCGGTGTTGGTATCCAATTCTTGGCCGGTACCGCTTCGCCCGAGAGCGCATTTGCAGTATACGTTGCAGGTGCTTTCGTTGCAGGCTTCTCGATGTGCTTGCTCAACATCGTTGTTAACCCCATGCTGAACACCCTCGGTGGCGGTGGCAACCGTGGTAACCAGCTCGTACAGACCGGTGGCTCGCTCAACTCGCTCGGTGGTACTATCGCTCCCATCCTGCTGGGTTACTTGGTAGGTGGTAACGTACAGACCGCTTCGGTTCAGGACGCTGCTCCCGCTATGATTATCGCTATGGCCATCTTCGCTGTTGCTTTCGTGGTTATCATGCTCACCAAAATCCCCGAGCCCCATATGGAGACCGCAGAGGAGAAAGCTGCTCGCATCGCTGCAAAAGCAGAGGGCAAAAAAGACAAATACAGCGCTCTCTCGTTCCGCCACTTCATCCTTGGCGCAATCGCTATCTTCTTCTATGTAGGTATCGAGGTTGGTATCCCCAACACCGCAAACCTCTATATGTCGGGTCTGCCCACCGTAGGTCCCGCTATCGCAGGTACCGTGGTTGGTGTTTACTGGTTCTTGATGTTGGTAGGCCGTCTGATTGGTGCAAGTATCGGTGCAAAAGTATCGAGCAAGGCTATGATGATCGCTGTTTCGGCTCTGGGTATCGCTCTTATGCTGGGCATTATCTACACCCCCGAGACTACCCTCGTAACTATTCCTATCGTTAAGGCTACCGTACCCCTGGGCATGTTCTTCATGGCATTGGCAGGTCTTTGCACCTCGGTTATGTGGGGCGCAATCTTCAACCTCTCGACCGAGGGTCTGGGCAAATATACTCCTATGGCTTCGGGTATCTTTATGGCCCTGGTTTGCGGTGGTGGTATCGTTCCCTTCTTGCAGAACCTCTTGGCCGACAGCGTTGGCTCGCTCAACAGCTACTGGTTGCTGATTGGCTGCTTGGCTTACCTGTTGTTCTACGCACTTGTTGGTTGCAAGAACGTAAACAAAGACATCCCCGTAGAGTAGTCTACACCACTTTATATAAAAAAGGCTCGGCAGTTTTGCCGGGCCTTTTTTTGTCGACCGTCAACCGACGGTTGACGGTTGACGGTCGACGTTTTCGGAGTCTGGGGGATGGATGAGGGCTATCGCCCGTCAGGGGGATAGCAGAAAATAAGAGAGAGGGGTAGGCTCAAACATGTTTGAAGACTACTCCTCTCTGTTATTTTATGTAAACTGTCGTCAGGCAATCCTCAGCCAGCCACAAGACTACGCAAAGGCTACACTAAAAGTTTTTGCGGAGCTTTTTACAAAAAGCGACAAAAACAAAAAAGCCGAAGGCAAAAAACTACTCAGTGGCGAAGAGGTCGATTTCGCCGCGTTCTACCTGGCCGTAAATCTTGGAGAGCAGGGCGACTACGGGCGAGATGAGGGCTACGACATCTTCAATGGCACCTTGTTTGTCGGCATCGCCTTTTATGCGGTAGAGGATTGTGGCGTAGAGTGCTCGGAAGCAGAGTTCGATATCGCTCACGCCGTCGCGTGCCAGCACGATACGCAGGCGTGGGAGTTCCTCTTTGAGGGGTGCCCAGAGGTTGCGGTATTCGGCTCCCACGGGGAGTTGGAGCAGTTGGAGGTGGAGGTTTTCGACGTCGGTTATGAGGTGGAGGGTGTGTGAGAGGTGTCCGCGCTCGTCTTTACCCTCTTCGCGCAGCAGTCCCACAAGGCTCATATACCACATAAAAATCTGTTGTTTGTCGCTCTCGTCGCAGTCGTTGGGTTCGACGAGGGCGGTATAGATAGCCTCGGGGCTAAATTTGAGGGCTCGGAGCAGGTCTTCGAGCTGCCAGAGGTAGAGGATATACTCGGCGATATTTTCGCGGCGTTTTTGTTGTGCTATATACATAATGGAGTAATCTTTTTGCAAAGATACACCAAATTGAAAATTGAAAATTGAAAATTGAAAATTATTTTTTATAACAACACAACACACTATAAATCAATATACTACAAACACCAAAACACTCCCATCCCACCAAATTGTTGTAAAAATTTAGTACTATGTATTGCAAGGTACTAAATAAATTTTATATATTTGCATTACCAAACATTTACTTACTCTAATACTTTTGACAACTGTGGACAGAAGAATTGACGTAAAAATCGGCTCGACAGCCTTCACCATCGAGGAGGGAGCCTACCGAGCCCTTGACAACTACCTCGACGACATTCGTAGCCGCATCGACGAGGCAGGAGCTGCGGAGGTGATGAGCGACTTGGAGATGCGCATTGCTGACTTGTTGAGCGGGTGGTTAGGCAACCCCAACGGTGTGGTCGACATGTATCTGGTGCGCCGAGTGCAGGAGACCATTGGTCGCCCCGAGGAGTTTGGCGAGCTGAAACAGCCCAGCCAGCAACCCACCGAGGAGGATCACAAAAGGCTGATGCGCACAAGTGGCGACAAGGTTATTGGTGGTGTGTGTGGCGGCATTGCCAAGTTCACCCACATCGACCCTACGCTGCTGAGGATTGCCACCCTGCTGCTGATGATTTTCGGTGGCCTGAGCCTCTGGATCTACATCATCCTTTGGATTTTTATGCCCATCGACACTAACAAATAAAAACTCGTAACACTATGACATTCTGGCAAGTACTTTTGGCGATTATCTTTCCCCCGCTGGCGGTGATTAGTCGTGGTTGTGGCTCGTTTTTGATCACCCTTCTGCTCACTTGTGCCGGGTGGGTACCGGGTGTTATTGCCGCCCTGATAATCCTCAATAAACAGAACTAAAAACACACAAAAACAGAGATAACTATGGAGATAATGAACGAACCCAAAAAACTCTTCCGCAGTCGCCACAACCGCATGTTGGCAGGTGTGTGCGGTGGCTTGGCCGAGTACTTCAATATCGACCCTACAATGATGAGGGTTATTACTATTATTCTGATCGTAACACCCTTTATTCCCGCAGGTATCATCTACGCTTTGTTGTGGTTGTTGATTCCCGAGAGGAGTATTAATCAGTAAGCTATGGTTATAAATGTAGAAAATACCAAGGCACAGATGCGCAAAGGAATCTTGGAGTACTGCATACTCTCGATTCTGGCTAAGGAGGACTCCTATGCCCCCCGCATCATTGCCGAGCTCAAAGCGGCCGAGATGATTGTTGTGGAGGGAACCCTCTACCCCATCCTCACGCGCCAAAAGAATCAAGGGCTGCTGACCTACCGCTGGGAGGAGTCGCCCCAAGGCCCACCACGCAAGTACTACTCGCTCACTCCCGAGGGACGTGAGGCGCTGGCGCAGCTCGATGCGTCGTGGGATGCACTTGTGGGCCAGATAAACAACATCCGCAACAAACAACAGTAGAGCACTATGAGCGAACCAATGAAAGTTAAAATTGCCGGCACAACCTTCGAGTTTACAGCGGAGGCTTGTGGCGCTCTGTCGGACTACATTTCCACCTTGGAGAGGGCCTATGGTACCACCCCCGAGGGCAAGGAGGTTGTGGCCGACATCGAGGCCCGCATTGTGGAGCTTATTCTCGAAAGGCAAAAGGCCGACGTGGTGGTCGAAAAGCCACTCATCGACAATATAATCGCTACCCTCGGTTACCCCGAAGGTTGCGAACAACCCAAGAGCACCAATCACACCCAAACACAGACCACCCAAACAACTCAAAATCAAGGATGTTTGCACACTCTGGGCCGTATTGTTGTTTTCTGCCTAAAAGTGCTTGCAGTGCTCTTCCTTGTGGGTTGGATTTTGGGCGGTCTGGGCCTCATTGTTGGAATTATCGTACTACTCACAACCGACGCAGCCCTAACAGGTGGGGTAGCATTTTCGGGAGTGTCGCCCATTGGGTTTACAGCACTGCTTTGTGGCTCTATTTTGGTCTTTATGGCCTCGGTGGCCTATCTGCTCATCTGCCTGCTGGGACACAAGAGGGTGAGTGGTCGCACAATGCTCTTCGCGGGCATACTGTGGCTGCTGCTTACGGTGTGGGCGTGGGTTGGCATGGGCACCAACCTCTCCAACTGGGAGAGCTGGGGTTACAGCGTGGAGCAGAATGCCGAAAACTGGGCTGAGCGCATCGAAGAGTGGGCCGAGCAGTTTGAGGAGGATATGGAGATGCAAATGGAGAGCCTGGAAGATAGCATGGATGCCTTAGATGATTGTATGGATAACATCTTGTAGAACAGAATAATATAGCATAAAACTATGGAAATTATCAACGACAAAAAAGATGGCGCAACCGAGGGTGCAAAAACTTCGGCCGAGGCTATCGTAAACAACAAACAGACTGCCATTTGGGGTGGCAGTGCGCTAATTGTTTGTGGCGCTCTGTGGTTGTGCCACAACTACAATCTGCTCCCTCCCCACTTCTTCTCCTATCTATTCTCGTGGCAGACACTGGTAATTGTCTGTGGACTGTGGTTTTTGGCCATCAAGGAGTATGCCTGGGGCTCAATTGTTACGGTGGTGGGAACAATCTTTCTGCTGATAGACATCTTCGGTATCTACATATCGTTCACAAAGCTCGTTTTGCCCATACTTCTGATGGCGTCGGGCGTGGCCATCGTGGTCGCAGCAGCAACCCCCAAAGGCAAATAAAACGGGTTTTTCGCCCTATTTCGACCGCAACAAAAACTCTTTGTTGCGGTTTTTTTGCGTTATGGGGCCCTATATGTCTAAATAATTAGACATAAATTCTTAACTTTGTGGTCAAAATCGAAAAACAAAACCGAAAAATATATATGGCACTTATTGAAAAAATCAACGACCTGCTGGCACGCATCGAGGCTTTCAGCCCCGCAAATGCTGCCGAAATCGAGGAGTTCCGTGTGAAAATACTTGGCCGCAAGGGCGAGTTGAATGACATCCTCGAAGAGTTCAAAACCGTACCCTCGGAAGAGAAACGTGTTCTTGGCCAAAAGATTAACGCCGTTAAGACCCGTGCTGCCGAGCGCATCGCCGAGCTTAAAGAGGCTGCCGACAACGCCCCCGTAGCAAGCGCTTCGAGTGGCGATTTGACCCGCCCCGCATTTGAGGAGGAGTTGGGTTCGAGGCACCCCATCTCGATTGTGCGAAACGAGATTTGCGAAATCTTCTCGCGCCTGGGCTACACCGTAGCCGACGGCCCCGAGATTGAGGACGACTGGCACGTTTTCTCGGCTCTGAACTTCGCCCCCGAGCACCCCGCACGCGATATGCAGGACACCTTCTTCATCGAGAAGAACCCCGATATTCTGCTCCGCACCCACACCAGCTCAATTCAGGTGCGCACCATGGAGCACCAGAGGCCTCCTATCCGCGTAATCTGCCCCGGTAGGGTATTCCGCAACGAGGCTGTTTCGGCCAGGGCTCACTGCATCTTCCACCAGATCGAGGGCCTCTACATCGACGAGAAAGTGTCGTTTGCCGACATGAAGCAGTCGTTGCTCTACTTCGCCAAGGAGTACTTCGGCGAGCAAACCCAGATTCGTATGCGCCCCTCGTACTTCCCCTTCACCGAGCCTTCGGCCGAGGTGGATGTTTCGTGCAACCTCTGTGGTGGCAAGGGCTGTAATGTCTGCAAAGGCACCGGCTGGCTCGAAATCTTGGGCTGCGGTATGGTAGACCCCAACGTGTTGGAGGCCAGCGGCATCGACAGCACCAAATACAGCGGTTTTGCGTTTGGTATGGGTATTGAGCGTATCGCTATGCTCAAATTTGGCGTTAAAGACCTGAGGCTCTACTTCGAGAACGACCTCCGCTTCTTGCGCCAGTTCGACTCGGCACTCTAAAAAGAAACACAACACACCAACCATTCGCCCTGGGGATGATAAAACAAATTGCGGGATGTCTGATTTTGGTTGTAACACTCTTTTCGTGCACCATTGCTGTGCCCCCACAAAGTAGTGTTACCCACTCCCCTTTTGACGCCCCCGAATGGTTCGACAACGACACACTTCGCGCAACCTACCTCTACACCGAGGGTGTAAGGGTAGGTGCCGAGAGTGGTAGCGATTCGGCCGCCTTGGCCTACTTCCGCAAAGTGTTGGAGATAGACTCACTCCACGCCCCCTCACACCACCAAATCTCGCTCTTGGAGATTTCGACCAATCCTGCAAGTGCTTTGACTCACAGCCAGATAGCCCACGCATCCGACACCGCAAATATCGACTACTTGGGGCAGTTGGCCTATACTCAACTTGTGGGTAGGCAACACAAAACAGCACTTCAAAACTACAACAAACTCCTCAGGCTCGACTCGCGTAACCCCTACAACTATCGTGTGGCGGCGGCTCTCTATGTCGAGAACAATATGCCCTATATGGCTGTGGCGGTGCTCGACTCGGCGGAGTATAAGTTGGGCTTTGTGCCTGAGTTGTGGAACGACAAGCGCAACCTGCTCCTCGATCTAAAACTCTACGACAGGGCCATAGACGAAACCCTCTCGGTGGTGGCAAATCACCCCTACGAGAGCGACAACTACCGAGTGTTGGCCGACCTCTATGCCCGCACGGGCAACGACTCGCTGGCGGTGGTTAATTTCGAGAAGGCGGTAAGTATGGCTCCCGACCACTTTGGCACACTGCTGTCGGCGGCTAAATACTATCTCGCGGTGGGCAATGAGCGCAAATACCTGGCTATGTTGCAATCTATCTTTGGGTTAGACAGTGTGCCACTGGACACCAAAATATCGCTCTACGACAATGCTATTTCGGAGATTGAGTTCTATCGTCGCAACTTCTACGCCATCAACACCCTAAACTCTGTTTTGCGCATCAAGCACCCCGACTCGTGGGAGATTACGGAGCGCTACGCCACCCATCTAATCAGGGCAGGCGAGTTGGACCAAGCGTTGGTGGTCTACAAAAAGGAGCTTCAAAAGCCCACAGCAGGGGCCGAGGCCTACTCGGCTGTGGTGGATATTGAGTCCTACCTCGGTCGTCGCGACTCGGTGATGCACTACCTCAATCTGGCCATCGAGAAATTCCCCACCAACGAGCGACTAAACCTCTACCGAGCCTACGAGTTGCAACAGGCCGACGCGAGCGAAAAAACCGTTGTTGCAGCCTACAAAAAGTATATCAAGGTGGCCACCGATGGCGAGGCCAAGAGTAGTGGTTGTGCCGCCCTGGGCGACTACTACTACGCCATAGGCAAGCCCAAAGAGTGTTTTAGGTGGTATTCCAAAGCTCTGGACTACAATGCCGACAATGCACTCACGCTGAACAATTGGGCCTACTTCATAAGCGAGCTCATTGGCACCCCCACCACCCTATCGGCCGAGCAAATGGCCGAGTTGGAGAGGGCCTTGGCGATGAGCGTGAGGGCTTGCGAACTTTCGCCCTCGAATGCCACCTACCTCGACACCCAGGCGTGGATTCTACACCTACTCGGTCGCAACGAAGAGGCCAAGGGGTTGATGAAACAAGCCATCTCGCTCGACACCACAGCTTCGGATACCCTCTTGGAGCACTATGCCGACATTTTGGCCGCCACGGGCGAGAGTTTTATGGCCGAAATTTACTACAAACGCTCCATTAAGGCCGGAGCCAACCAACAGCGCATCGAGGCCAAAATAGAGGCCCTAAAAGCCAAATAACAATGAAAAAGATTCTACTTACCATACTAACCCTCTTGGCATCGGTGGCAATGGCGGTCGGACAGTCGACCATCGAGTCGCTCAATGCCGAAATCAAGCGTGCCGAGAAGGAGATTGCCAAGAACGAAAAGCTGCTCAAAGAGGTCGTGAAATCGAAGAAAAGCAACCAGACCGAGATTAAACTGTTGCAGTCGAAAATCAACAACCGCGACAAAATTGTGGGCAACCTAAACAAACAGATAGACCTCATATCCAAAAACATAGGCCAAAAAGAGGGCGATATTGCCTCGATGAACAAACAGATCGAGAGGCTCAAAAAGGAGTATGCCAAGACACTCGAAGTGGCATACAAGAACTATAAGGTGGGTACTCCCCTACTCTTCCTCTTTTCGGCCCGCGACCTGAACACCGCCACCCAGCGTCTGAACTTTATGCAGCGCTACAACAAGGCCATCAAAACCAAAGCCAACAACATCGAGGAGTTGAGCCGCACGGTGGCTGCCGAGGTGGAAGCCTTGGGGCGCGAACAAGCCTCGCTCGACAAGACCAAGGGCGAGCACCAAAGGGAGCTTGCAACCCTCACCAAAGAGCGCAAACAACTCAACGAGGCGGGCAAAAAACTTGCCGCCAACGAGAAGAAAATATCTAAGCAATTGAAGGCCGAGCAGGCCCAAAAGAAAAAAGCTCAGCAGGCCCTCCAACGCATAATCGACGAGGAGACACGCAAAGCCAAGCGCAAGATGACCGACGCCGAGCGCAGGGCCATAACCGAGCTGAATGGGCGTTTCGACCAGAACAAGGGCAAGATGTTGCTGCCCGTAGATGGGGGCGTGATTATCGAGCACTTCGGCACCCATCAACACCCCACCCAAAAGCACATTACGGTAGTGAATAAGGGTGTGAACATCGCTGCGCCCAAGGGGGCCGATGTGATGGCCATTTTTGAGGGCCAGGTGGCAAGGGTGATGTTTATCGCAGGACTGAACAACTGTGTGATGTTGCGCCACGGCGACTACTTCACCATCTACTCCAACCTTGCAACCGTAAACGTAAAGGCTGGCGAGAGTGTCCGCGCCAACCAAAAACTTGGCACCCTCTCGGGAGGCGACAACCCCGACGACTACCAACTCCACTTCGAGCTGTGGTATCACACCGCCAACCAAGACCCCGAGGTGTGGTTTGCAAAGTAGAGTGGGGGGGGGGCAAATAAAAGAGAGATAAACAACTAAAAATAAGAGAGTTATATGGCAGTTCATTTCTACAACGAAGGAACCGACTATATGCCCAAAGGGCGTGTAAAACTTAACCAATGGGTTAGGCAAACCATCCACAACGAGGGTTTTCGTGTGGGCGAGATTGGCTACATCTTCTGCTCGTCGGACTACCACATCGACATAAACCGTCAATACCTCGGCCACGACTACCACACCGATGTTATCACCTTCGATTACAGCGACTTGGAGGGCCGAAAGGTGGTTGGTGGCGACATCTTCATCGACCCCGAAACCGTGGCCGACAACGCCGACCTGCTCGGCACCAACCCCGAAGAGGAGCAACTGAGGGTGATTATTCACGGCATCCTCCACCTGTGTGGCTACAAGGATAAAAGCGACAGCGAGGCGGCCCAAATGCGCTCCAAAGAGGACTTTTATCTGGCAAGGTTGCCAAAATAGAATAGGGGGGTATGAGGTTTTATTTCGACGTTATAGTGGTGGGTGGCGGACACGCCGGTTGCGAGGCTGCGGCTGCGGCTGCCAACCTCGGAGCGGCCACGCTGCTTATCACGATGGATATGACCAAATATGCGGCAATGTCGTGCAACCCTGCCGTTGGTGGTGTGGCCAAAGGTCAGATTGTCAGAGAGATAGATGCTCTGGGTGGCCAAATGGGCGTTATTACCGACCGCAGCACCATACAATTCCGTATGCTCAACCGCTCGAAGGGTGCCGCAATGTGGAGCCCCAGAGCTCAGTGCGACAAGGCTCGATTTTCAGCCCTCTGGCGCGAGGTTTTGGAGAACACACCCAACCTTCGCCTTTGGCAAGACTCTGTAAACCACCTACTTACCGCCCAAACCAAGGGTGGGGTAGAGGTGGTTGGTGTGCGTACCCAGATGGGGGTGGAGTTTAGGGCTAAGTCGGTGATTCTCACCGCAGGAACATTCCTCGGCGGACTGATGCACATCGGTCGCAACAATGCCGAGGGGGGTAGGGCAGGCGACAGCGCCTCGCACGGCATCACCGAACAACTCGTCGAGCTGGGCTTCGAGGCGGGCCGAATGAAGACTGGTACACCCGTCAGGATAGATGTTCGCTCGCTACCCTTGGAGCGCTTCGAGCGCCAAGATGGCGATGCCGAACCCTCAAAATTCTCGTTCCTCAGCAGCATTGCACCCGTAGAAAAACAAAAGCCCTGCTACCTGGTCTACACATCGGTAGATGTGCACGACACTCTGCGCGAGGGTTTTGACGATTCCCCTCTGTTTCAGGGACTTATCAAAGGTATTGGCCCCCGCTACTGCCCAAGCATCGAGGACAAACTGCGCACCTTTGCCGACAAAGAATTCCACCAACTATTCCTCGAACCCGAGGGCGAAAACACCAACGAATACTATCTCAATGGCTTCTCGTCGAGCCTTCCATGGCAGGTGCAATGCCGAGCTTTGGAGAAGATTGAGGGTTTTGAAAATGTGGAAATCTATCGCCCGGGTTACGCCATCGAGTACGACTTCTTCCCACCCACCCAGCTCCACCACTCGCTCGAAACTAAGGTGGTGGAAAACCTCTACTTTGCAGGCCAGGTGAATGGAACTACGGGCTACGAGGAAGCCGCAGCACAAGGACTCATTGCGGGCATAAACGCTGTTCGCAAGCAGAGAGGGGAGGAACCCCTGGTGCTTTCGCGCGACGAGGCCTACATTGGTGTTCTCATCGACGACCTCGTAACCAAGGGTGTTGATGAGCCATACCGAATGTTCACCAGCCGTGCCGAGTATCGCATCCTGCTCCGCCAAGACAATGCCGACCTGAGGCTCACTCCTATTGGTCGCAAAATTGGTCTTGTAAGCGACGAGAGGTGGGCCGATTTTGAGCAAAAAAAACAACTTGTAGAATCGCTTAAAAATTTCGTTCAAAGAGAGGGAGTCGCTCCGCTCGAAATTTTGGACTATTTGAAAAGCGTAAATTCCACACCACTTTCTCAAAAACGCAAGCTGAGCGAACTACTAATTCGCAACGAAATTACACTTTTGGGCTTGATTGAAAATTTTGCGCCACTCAAAAAATTCGTCACCACCCACCAAATTGATCGCGAGGTCATTGAGCAGGTCGAGATTGAGGTTAAATATAGCGGCTACATTGAGCGCGAAAAGGCGACTGCCGACAAGTTGCGTCGCTTGGAGGAGATTCGCATTCCCGACACTTTTGACTTTATGGGCCTTACTTCTATAACCATCGAAGCCCGTCAGAAGATCTCGCGAATTCGCCCCACAACCATTGGTCAAGCCTCGCGCATCCCAGGCGTTTCGCCAGCCGACATCAACGTACTTCTGATTTACTTTGGCCGATAGTGTTCCACGTGGAACAATTTTGGCATACACAATAAAACAAAGAGGAGTGTTCCACGTGGAACACCCCTCTTTTTAGATAGGGTGGTGCAGATAATTATTTCTTCTGCATCTTTGCCCAAGTGTCTTTGAGGGTTACGGTGCGGTTGAAAACCAACTTCTCGGCAGTCGAATCTTTGTCTACACAGAAGTAACCAACTCGCTCGAACTGGAACTTATCGCCCACCTTAGCCTCGGCCAACGAACGCTCGCAGTAGGCGGTCTTAACAACCAACGACTCAGGATTGAGGTAATCCAAGAAAGTCTTACCCTCCTCAACATCATCGGGACTCTCCTTTGCAAACAGGTTGTCATACAAGCGAACCTCGGCAGCAACAGCATCGGCCACCGAAACCCAGTGGATAACACCCTTAACCTTGCGGCCGTCCGAAGAACCACCACCTGCCGACTCGGGATCATAAGTACAGTGCAACTCTACAATGTTGCCCTCAGCATCCTTAACAACCTCCTCACACTTGATAAGGTAGCCATACCTCAGGCGCACCTCACCACCGGGGCGAAGACGGTAATATCCCTTAGGAGGCTCCTCCATAAAGTCGGCACGCTCGATATAAATCTCCCTACCAAAGGGCACCTCGCGACGACCTGCGGCCTCATCCTCGGGGTTATTAACGCAGCTGAACGACTCGCTCTGGCCCTCGGGGTAGTTGGTAATCACAACCTTCAAGGGGTCTACAACCGCCATACGACGCTCGGCAATCTTGTTCAAATCCTCGCGAACGCAGTATTCGAGCAGCGAGAGGTCAATCACATTATCCCTCTTGGCAACACCCACCTTCTCGGCAAAAGCACGAATCGAAGCGGGGGTGTAGCCCTTACGACGCAGAGCGCAAATGGTAGGCATACGGGGGTCATCCCAACCCGTAACCACTTGGTCTTTAACAAGTTGCAGCAATTTACGCTTGCTCATCACGGTATAAGTGAGGTTCAGACGCGCAAACTCATACTGGTGGCTGGGGAAGATGCCCAACTCCTCGATAAACCAATCGTACAAGGGGCGGTGAACGTCGAATTCGAGAGTACAAATCGAGTGGGTAATGTTCTCGATCGAGTCGCTCTGACCGTGTGCGTAGTCATACATGGGGTAGATGCACCACTTGTTGCCTGTGCGGTGGTGCTCGGTGTGGATGATACGATAGAGGATGGGGTCACGGAAGAGCATGTTGGGGTGAGCCATGTCGATCTTGGCACGCAACACCTTCTCGCCATCGGCATACTTACCCTCTTTCATCTCCTCGAAGAGCTGCAAGTTCTCCTCAACCGAGCGATTGCGATAGGGGCTCTCGGTACCGGGCTGCTGAATAGTGCCACGGCCCTGACGAATCTCCTCCTGAGTCTGGTCGTCAACGTATGCTTTGCCCTTCTTGATAAGCTCCACAGCCCAATCGTAGAGCTGGTCGAAGTAGTCCGAGGCATAGCGCTCTACGGCCCACTGGAAGCCGAGCCACTTGATATCCTCTTTGATTGAGTCTACATACTCAGTATCCTCCTTCACGGGGTTGGTATCGTCGAAACGGAGGTTACACTTGCCGCCATAGCGGAGTGCAAGGCCAAAGTTAAGACAGATACTCTTGGCGTGACCGATGTGCAGATAGCCGTTGGGTTCGGGCGGGAAACGAGTTTGGATAGCGTTTCCGGTCTCGGCGATATAGTTTTCGATAATCTCTTCGATAAAGTTGAGCGAGCGCTCTTTGGCGGGCTCTTGTGCTTTTACCTCCATATAACTCTAACTAATTTGTGTTTTCAAACTACAAAAGTAAAAATTTGAATTGAGAATTATTTCATTCCTTGCGACTTTTTGTAAAAAGTCGCCCAAAAACTTTTACGAGATACTCGCTACGCTCATATCTCTATACTGAGTCTGCTCAGAACCACCAATACACTCGGTGTGCCCGACGGCACCTCGCTACGCTCATATCTCTTACGGCCTATACTCTACCCTAAGGGCCTTAATGGCCTTAAAGTCCTTAATGATTTTAATAGGAGATATAGGAGTTATAAGAGTAATACGAATCGTATAACTCTTAGATCTCTTAGTTCTCCTATACATCTTAGTCGTTAGACCTCTGTCGGTCGACGGTTGACGTTCTCGGAGTCTGCTGGATGGGATGAGGGCTATCGCCCGTCAGGGGGGATAGCATAAAATAAGGGAGAGGGGTAGGCTCAAACTTGTTTGAAAACCACTCCTCTCTCTTATTTTATGTCAGCTGCCGATAGGCAATCCTCATCCACCCATCAGACTGCGCCCAAGGCTACACTAAAAGTTTTTGGGGCCACCTTTTTACAAAAAGCGACAAACAAAATCCTCTCGGCGAAGCCTAAATGGGGGTTACTCGATAGTCATCTCGTCGAGCAGCCACGATGCGCCACCCAGGGTGTCGATGCACCACAGAACGTAGCGCACGTCGACGTTGATGGTCCTCTGAACGTTGGGCTCGAAGGCTATATCGCCGCTCATAGCCTCCCAGTTGCCGTCGAAGGCCAGGCCAATGAGTTGGCCTTTGCTATTCATAATGGGGCTACCCGAGTTGCCACCTGTAATGTCGTTGGTCGAGAGGAAGCAGGTGTGCAGGCGGCCGTCTTTGTCGGCATAGTTGCCCCAATTCTTCTCGGCATAGAGTTTCTTCAATTTCTCGTCTACGGTGAAGTCTACGGGGTTTTTGGGGTCCTCTTTGGCTACAACGCCATCGATGGTGGTGAAGTGCTGATAGAGCACGCCATCGGCGGGCGAGTAGGGGAGTATGGTGCCATAGGTCAGGCGCAGGGTGGAGTTAGCATCGGGGTAGAACGAGCGTTCGGGCTGCATCTCCATAAGGCCTGCGATGTAGAGCCTGTGGCCCTTGGCGTAGTCCTCTTTGAGGGGTACCACCTTGGCACGCAGCTCGTTATAGAGTTTCGAGGCATCTTTCATAATAACCAACGCGGGGTCGTTCTCGAATACCTCAATCTGGTTGGCAGCAGCTGCGCCCAAGAACTTCTGCTCGTTGGCAAATACCGACTTGGCAAACAAATCCTCGGTGAAGGCTTTCACGTCGCCACCCCACTCGCTGTCTATAACGGCCAGAGTTGCAGGTCTGCGCTCGGCAGGAATCATCTCGCGGAGCACCTCAATCATACGGCAGGTAACAAGGCGGTCGGTAGCCTCGTCGTAGTCTTTATAGAAGGCTTTGGCCCTCTCTACGGCAGCCTCGAAGTTGTTTCCACGACGGTAGGCGTTGTAGAAGGTGGTCGAAGCGTTCAGAACCTCGGCAGCGCGGAAGATGGTCTCGCTCAAAATCTGAGCATCGCTCTCATAGGGGGTTGCCTCGTCTACATATTTCTTAATAAGTGGCAGCGCCTGGCCATACTTAGCCACACGTTTGGGGTTGGCGTTAACCCACTCGGTAAATGCTGCCTCCTCGGCTGCTTTTTGGCCCTTTACGCCGAGTTTCTCCACGCCGCGCGACTTACCGATAGAATTCTTCCAATAGTTCGACGACGAAGCATATTTCGAGGCGTATTTGATACGGATAGCATCGTCGGCAGCCATCTTCACTTTCAAGATAGCCTGCCTCTCGCCACGAATGTAGATACGGTTGGGATTGTCGACACTGAGCATCTTCTCAATCTCATACGAGGTCATATAGCGGGTAGTAGTGCCGGGGAAGCCCATAATCATAGCATAGTCGCCCACCTCGTAACCCTGAGTAGAGATGGTCAGGTGAGTGGGGGCCTGGTAGGGCACATTCTCGGGCGAGTACTCGGCAGGAGTCTTGCCGTCGGGAGCAGCATACACGCGGAATACCGAGAAGTCGCCGGTGTGACGGGGCCACATCCAGTTGTCGGTCTCGCCACCAAACTTGCCCACAGCATAGGGGGGAGTACCCACCAAGCGCACATCTTTATAAATCTCGGTCACAAAAGCAAAGTACTGATTACCACCAAAAAAACTCTTGATAGTGATGCCTTTACCCTCGTTTTTCTTCTCCAACTTGGCTTTCAGAGCAGCCGTATTTTTGTCGATTTTCTCGGCACGCTCCTTGTTGCTCATCTGGTCGTTCACACCTTTGAGCACCTGTTTAGTCACATCCTCGATGTTGCGCACAAAGGTTACCTGCAAGCCGGGTGCGGGCAATTCCTCCTTCTGGTTCATTGCCCAGAAGCCGTTTTTCAGATAGTCGTGCTCCACGCTACTGAGGGCCTGAATAGAACCAAATCCGCAGTGGTGGTTGGTGAAGAGCAGACCGTTGGGCGACACAATCTCGCCGGTGCAGCCACCACCAAAGATTACTATTGCGTCTTTTATCGACGACTTGTTCACGCTGTAAATATCCTCGGCCGTGAGTTCGAGTCCCTTGGCCTGCATATCTTTCAGGTTGAGTTTTTTGAGCAGAGGCAGCAGCCACATACCCTCATCGGCAAAGGTGGTCATCGCCACCAACATAGCCAACGCACTTACAATCAGTCTTTTCATTTGTTTTTTTGTTTTTATTTTAGGTTATTGTTTGTTTTCTTTTTGTGTTGCGCCTTTTTGTAAAAAGTCGCCCAAAAACTTTTAGGAGATACTCACTTTGTTCGTATCTCTTACTGCCTAAGACTTATAGGAGTAATAAGAGTTCTAAGAGCAATAAAAATCATAGTTCTCCTATATCTCCTATAACTCTTATTTATCCTATTATCCTCAACTCGACGGTCGACGGTTGACGGTCGACGGTCGACATTATACACTCATATCGAGCATACGGCGGATGGAGCCTTCGGCAGCGGCTCTCACGCCCTCCTCGATAGTAATCTCGGGGCTCTCGTCGAGCAAGGTTTGGTAGATGTTCTCCAACGTCACGAGCTTCATATCGCGGCACGCAATACACTTCTCGCACCCATCCTTGGTGGGCACAAGGTAGAACTTCTTGCCCGGATAGCGACTCTCCAACTCATACAGGATACCGCTCTCGGTAACCACAATCACCTCCTCGACATCCTCGCGACCACAATAGGTCAGAATACCCGCCGTCGAGCCCGCATAGTCAGCCAGAGCAGCCACCTCGGCTTTGCACTCGGGGTGAACAACCACCTTGGCCGCAGGGTGAGCCTCTCGGAGCTCGGCAATCCTCTCGGCCGAGAACTCCTCGTGCACCAGACAAGCACCATCCCAGAGTTTCATATCTCGCCCCAAGGTTTTGTTGATATATCCGCCCAGGTTGCGATCGGGCACAAAGAGTACCTTCTGATCCTCGGGCAGCATACCTATTATATTAAGGGCATTCGACGAGGTGCAGCAGATGTCTGTCAGGGCCTTTACCTCCACCGAGGTGTTTACATACGACACGACCAGATGGTCGGGATTTTCGGCCTTCACCCTGGCCAGGTCGGCTGCGTCGCACGAGTCGGCCAGCGAACACCCAGCCTCCAATACGGGAATGAACACCTTTTTGGAGGGCGAGAGCACCTTGGCAGTCTCGGCCATAAACCTCACTCCGGCAAAGAGGATAATGTCGGCATCGGCCTCGGCAGCCTTTTGCGACAGTGCGAGCGAGTCGCCCACAAAGTCGGCCACCGCCTGAACCTCGCCACGAGTGTAGTAGTGGGCGAGTATGATTGCTCGTTTTTCGGCTTTAAGGGCGGCAATCTTTTCGCCCAAAATTTTCTCTTCGACAGTCATCTATGTGTTATTATTTTTTTATTCAATTTTTATAAAATTAAATATAATTAAAAGAATAAAAACAATATAAAAGCGTGTTGAAAGTGTTGGTAAATTTTCTTTTGTGTCGGCGGAAAAAAGTTCCTAAAAGTTGCCACTTGACGGGGGTGGGGTAAGTGGTTGATAAACGAGAATGTTGGGTTAGTTTTCAACGCCCTGTTGGTAAAGTTTTCAACAAATCAACACCCACGAAAAATTAACATTCTCCCCCTCTGTTGGTGTTGATATTTTGGCGGTCGAATTTAGAATTTTTTTCTTGCAAATTTGGAATCGTCGTTGGTATATGCAACAATCCAAAATTTCCAAATTTCCTCACCCCAAAGTTGTTTAATTTAATCAACCGTTTATTCCGACGTTATTAACACTATTTTGTCAGCTTCTCAACAACCTTTCGACAAATTGCGGCATAATAACCCTCGGCATCGTTGGTGTCGAGTGCTACGGGCGTGCCATTGTCGGAGTTCTCTGCAATTGACTGAATTAGAGGTATTTCGCCCAAGAAATCAACCCCCTCATTCTCGGCCATAATGCGTGCTCCGCCACGACCAAAGATGTAGTAGCGGTTGTTGGGCAGTTCGGCAGGCGTAAACCACGCCATATTTTCAACAACACCCAGAATGGGGATGTTGATACCCTCGGCCTGGAACATCTTCATACCCCTCACTACATCGGCCGTAGCAACCTGCTGTGGAGTGGATACAATCAGTGCCCCGTCGATGCTTAGTGCCTCAGTCAGAGCAATCTGCACATCGCCCGTTCCTGGGGGTAGGTCGATGAGCAAAAAGTCTAACACTCCCCACAGAGTTTGGTTAATAAGTTGTTTGAGTGCATTTGTGGCCATTGGGCCCCTCCAAACCAGCGCATCCGAGGCTCCGATGTAGAAGCCAATGGAGTTGATTTTGATACCCCTCGACTCGGCCGGAACGATATAGTCCAGACCATCAACCTTTTCGGCCCAGGGTGCGTAGTCCTCCACGCCAAAAAGTTTGGGCTGCGAGGGACCATAGATGTCGGCATCCAGCACACCAACCTTGTAGCCCAGCTTGCTCAGTTCGACGGCAATGTTGGCCGTAACGGTCGACTTGCCCACACCGCCTTTGCCCGAGGCAACGGCCACGATGTGTTTCACCTGTTTTGTTCCCTCGTGGGGGCGGGCTTTGGGGGCATCCTCGCCCTCTTTTACCACCACCTCCACGTCGGCACCCTCGGCTGCGGCCTCAATGGCGAGCTTTGCGCGGGTGGCTACCGAGCGTGCAAAGGGGTCTTTCTTGCGCCTGAAACTGAGTGTCAGGATCACTTTGTTCTCTTCGAAATCGACTCTCTGGGCGATGCCCTCTTCTATGAGGTTTTTGCCCGTTTCGGGGTGGGTTACACCTTTGAGAATCTCTACAATCTCCTCTTTTGTTATCATATATAATGTGTGGTTAGATTTACACTTTTTCCCCACTCGGCCACCTTTGGTGGCCTACGAGGTTAATTTTAATCTACAAATATAGCCTTTCTTTGTCGTAAAAACCATATATTTGTACTATTCTAACAAAATTTTTACCCTTTGGAGCCCCCGAGGGGTGGGAGTGTGGCAGAAAAACAAAACAAATATATAAAGGTATGAAAGGATTTTTTAAGACATTTCTGGCAGCCTTGTTGGCTGTTGCTGTGGTAGCTTTGCTGCCCATAGTCATTATGGTTGCTACTATTTCGTCGAGCATGTCGTCGGAGCCTGTGGTTGTAGAGCCCAATAGTGTGCTCCACGTCGATTTTGGCACCAACATCTACGATTCGCCCCGTATGCCCTCGTTTATTTCGGGTAGCGGTGGCTCGTTCGAGGTTGTTCAGAATCTGACCACCCTGCAACTCATCAAGGCTTTCGAGGCCGCCAAGAGCGACCCCAACATTGCGGGTGTTTACATCTCGCCCGAGGGTGTGGGTGCAATCGAGGGTACGGCTCAGACTGAGGAGTACAGTGCTCTTATAAACGATTTCAAGAAGGAGAGCGGCAAGTTTGTGGTGGCTTATAGCGAGAGCTACACCCAGGGGCTCTATTGGCTCGCTTCGGGTGCCGACCGCATCTTCCTCAACCCTGAGGGCTCGTTCGATTGGCGTGGTTTGGCCAGCCAGAATATCTTCTTCAAGGGGCTGCTCGACAAACTTGGCGTAGAGGTGCAGATTGTTCGCCACGGAACATACAAGTCGGCCGTTGAGCCCTATATTACCGACCGCATGAGCCCTGCAAATAGGCTCCAAACCGAGAAGATGGTTGGCTCGATGTGGGAGGCTATGCTCAACGACGTAGCCCAGGGCCGCAACCTTTCGCCCCACTACCTCAATCAGCACGCCTCCACTCTGGCCGTAAGTTCGCCCGAGAAGGCCGTAGAGCTGGGCTTTGTGGATCAGCTGGCCTACTACGACGAGGTTATGGCCTACCTGGCCGAGAAGAGTGGTGTGGAGGGTAACGAGCCCAACTTGGTGTCGCTGGCCGACTACTGCTCGACCCTTGTAGAGAAGAAGATTTCGCCCAACAAGGTGGCCATCATCTATGCCGATGGTGAGATTATCGACGGCGTAGGTGGCGAGGGAATTATTGGTGGTGCCACCACTGCCGACCAGATTCGTCGTGCCCGCGAGGATAAGGCGGTGAAGGCTGTGGTGCTTAGGGTGAACTCGCCCGGTGGTAGTGCTCTGGCTTCGGAGGTTATGTGGCGCGAGTTGCAACTGCTCAAAGCCGAGAAACCTATTGTGGTGTCGATGGGCAACTATGCCGCCTCGGGTGGTTACTACATCTCTTCGCCCGCCAACCACATCATTGCCAACCGCACAACCCTCACAGGTTCTATTGGTGTGTTTGGTATGATTCCCAACGGCCGCGACGCTCTCAAAGATAAACTTGGCGTAACCGTAGACGTAGCCAAGAGCAACCCCCACGCCGATATGGGCTCGTTGTTCCGCCCCTTGGACAAGACCGAGTTGGGCTTCTTACAGCAGTCGGTCGAGGACGTCTATGGCACCTTCATTGGCCACGTTGCCGAGGGCCGAGGTATGACCACCGAGGGTGTCGATAAGATTGGTCAGGGCCGTGTGTGGGCAGGTGTTGATGCCGAGCAGATAGGCCTTGTAGACGGCTTTGGCGGCCTGAAAGAGGCCCTTGTGATTGCTGCCGAGAAGGCCGAGCTGGGCGACAACTACCGCATCACCGAGATTCTCGAAGAGGAGGACGAGCTTACCCGTATGATTAACCAGCTTCTCACCGCCAAAGTGTCGATGCAAAAGAGCGAGCTGGGCAAGGCTCTGCGCTACTACAACGCCATTGAGAAGGCCGTAGAGCAGGGTGGTGTTTTGGCCCGTATGCCCTACGAAATCACCATCTACTAATAATATAGACTCACGCTGTGGAAAAACTCTTTTTGATAGACGCCTACGCACAGATTTTCCGTGCCTACTACGCCTTTGCGGGTAGGCCAATGCGCAATCGCGAGGGGGTGAACACCTCGCCCATCTTTGGCTTTACCAAGTTTCTGAGGGACATCATTATCAACGAGCGCCCTCACTACCTGGGTGTGGCTTTCGACCCCAAGGGTGGCAACTTCCGCAACGAGTTGTTCCCCGACTACAAGGCCAACCGTAGCGAAACGCCCGAAGATATTATTGCAGCGGTGCCCTACATCAAGGAGATTTTGGCCGCCATGCGCATACCCATCTTGGAGGTTGCGGGCTACGAGGCCGACGATGTTATAGGCACGCTGGCCCACAAAGCTGCTGCCGAGGGGTATGATGTCTATATGGTTACCCCCGACAAGGACTTTGGTCAGCTTGTAACCCCCAATGTGAGAATCTACAAACAGCGCAAGGGTGGCGAGGGTGTTGAGATTGTGGGCCCTGCCGAGATAGAGGCCCATTATGGATTTTCGGACCCCCGCAAGGTGGTCGATATTCTGGCCCTCTGGGGCGACGCTGCCGACAACATCCCCGGTGTGAAAGGCGTAGGCGAGAAGGGTGCCATAAAACTCGTGAACGAGGTGGGTACGGTGGAGGAGATTTTGGAAAACCTCGACAAGCTCAAAGGCAAGCAGCGCGAAAATGTAGAGGCAGGAGCCGAGCAACTAAGGCTCTCGAAGGTATTGGCCACCATCTCGCTCGACGCACCTATCGACTTTGTGCCCGCCGAATTGGCTATGTGTGCCCCCGACTGCGAGGCCCTCAGGGAGATTTACCGCAAGTTGGACTTCAATATGTTCCTCCGCGAGATGGACCAGGGTGGCCACTCGCCATTCAATGCCCAGGTGTGTCCCGAGGCTACGGCCCACAAGGAGGCCCAATCGGCCGCACCCGTGGCTACCGACCTCTTTGGCAACCCCATTGAGAGTGCTCCTCAGAAGAGCACCGCTGCAACTTTGGCCGATTCAGCCCCCATGGACTTATTTTCGGCCGCCGCACCACTCTACAAAACTATCGACACCGTAGACCACTGCTACACCCTCTGCGACACCCCCGAAAAGGTGGCCGAGGCGGTGGCCGAACTAAGCAGGGCCGAGGTGCTATCGTTCGACACCGAGACCACCGGTTTCGACTACTTTGCCGACCGTGTGGTGGGCATTGGTCTGTGTGGCTCGCCCCACAAGGCTTACTACATACCCTTCTCGGTTGAGGGAGCAAAGGAGGCTCTGCGCCCATTGCTCGCCAACCCCACCCCCCCCAAGGTGGCCCACAACATCAAGTTCGATCTGCAAATGTTGCGCCACGAGGGGCTTGTGGTCGAGGGCCCTTATTGGGACACGATGATTATGCACTACCTCTTGGAGCCCGACGGCCGACACTCGATGAATCACTTGGCCCAAACCCTGCTCGGCTATCAACCCATAGAGATTGAGAGCCTCATAGGGCGTGGCACCAAACAACTCACCATGGATAGGGTGGCGGTGGATCTTGTGGCCCCCTACTGTGCTGAGGATGCCGATATAACACTGCAACTCTACCACACCCTCCGCCCACGCTTGGAAGAGGCGGAGGCTATGGAGTTGTACAAAACCATAGAATTCCCACTTATATCCACCTTGATGGATATGGAGATGGCGGGTGTGAAGGTCGATTGCGACCACTTGGGGCGCTATGCCGAGCAGCTGAATGCCCAGATGATAAACCTCGAAGAGCAGATTCGCACCCTGGCCGACGAGCCAACACTGAATGTGAACTCGTCGCGACAGCTGGGCGTGGTGTTGTTCGAGAAGTTGAGGGTAGACCCCAAGCCCAAGAAGACCAAAACCAAGCAATACAGCACCGAGGAGGAGTATCTCACCTTCCTGGCCGACCGACACCCCATAGTGCCGATGATTTTGGAGTATAGGGGCATCAAAAAGCTGCTCTCGACCTATGTGGAGGCTCTGCCCGCACTTGTAAACCCCGCAACGGGCCACATACACACCTCCTACAATCAGGCGGTGGCAGCTACGGGCAGACTCTCGTCGACCAACCCCAATCTGCAAAATATCCCCGTGCGCGACGCTCTGGGCAAACCAATACGCGAGGCCTTTGTGGCGTCGGACAGCGACCATGTGCTCATCGCCGCCGACTACTCACAGGTGGAGCTAAGGCTTATGGCCCACATGAGTGGCGACGAGGCTATGATTGAGGCCTTTGCCAAGGGTGAGGATATTCACCGCGACACCGCAGCAAGGCTCTTCCACGTTGCCCCCGAGGAGGTAACCTCCGACCAGCGACGCAAGGCCAAAACCGCCAACTTCGGCATCATCTACGGCATCTCGGCCTTCGGTCTGCGCCAAAGGATGGGCAACGAAATATCAATGGGCGAAGCCAAGGAGATTATCGAGGGCTACTTCCGCTCCTACCCAGGGGTGAAGGAGTATATCGACCGCACCATTGCCGAGTCCAAGAACAATGGCTATGTGCAGACCATCTTTGGCCGTCGCCGCTATCTTCCCGACATCAACTCAGCCAATGCCACCGTGCGCTCGCTGGCCGAGCGAAACGCCATAAATGCACCCCTGCATGGCTCGGCTGCCGACATCATCAAACAAGCCATGGTGGGTGTTCATCGCGCCTTGGAGAGCGAGGGATTGCACTCTCGCCTGATTTTGCAGGTGCACGACGAGCTTATTGTCGATGCTCTCCGCAGCGAGGCAGAGCGAGTGAAGGAGATTCTGCGCAGAGAGATGGAGTCGGTGGGTGTGGCTGCTGGCCTTAGTGTACCCCTCACGGTAGATATTGGCGAGGGTAACAATTGGCTCGAAGCACACTAAAAAATTCAAAATTCAGAATTCAAAATTCAAAATTATAGGAGTTATAAGAGAACTAAGAGTAATAGGAGTCATATTGTGCTTATTACTCCTATATCTCCTATAACTCTTAGCCCTTAGTCGTTAGACGTTAGACAAAAGAAAAAATGAGAGCATTAGTACAGAGGGTGGCACACGCAAACGTGGTAATAGAGGGCCAGAAAGTGGCCGAGATTGGCAAGGGTTTGCTGGTCTTTGTGGGCGTGGCTACCGACGATACAGAGGAAGATGTGGACTATCTGGTCAAGAAGGTGAGCCAGCTGCGCATCTTCGACGACCAAAACGGAGTTATGAACCTCGACGTGCGTCAGGTGGATGGCGAGGTGTTGGTGGTGAGCCAATTTACGCTCCAAGCCGCCACCCGCAAAGGTAACCGACCAAGCTACATCCACGCTGCGGGCGAGGCTGTGGCCGTACCACTATACGAGTCGTTCAAGGCCAAGATGGCTGTGGCGGTGGGCAAACCCATTCCCTGCGGTCGCTTTGGGGCCGATATGAAGGTAAGCCTGCTGAACGACGGCCCCGTAACCATCTGGATAGACAGCAAGGAGAAATAACCGACGACCGACGACCGTCAACCGTCGAATTGACAAAATAAATTTTGTCTAAAATGCTCCCGCTCGGCAGAGCAAATGAATTTGCTCTGCTCTCGCTTACTCGCATTTGCGAAAATGGAAAATTGAAATTTTTCTAAGCTACTGAAAAATTCTCAATTCTCAATTCTCAATTCTCAATTCAAATCGTTACTTTTGTGGCCTGAAAGAGAGAACAATTAGTTAAACATTATAAAGATTATTGCTATGCAGACAATCGACACTTACAATTTTGAGGGCAAACGCGCCATTATCCGCGTAGACTTCAATGTGCCCCTGGACAAAGAGTTCAACGTAACCGACGACACCCGTATCCGTGCCGCAATCCCCACCATCAAGAAAGTTTTGGCAGGTGGCGGTAGCGTTATCCTTATGTCGCACCTGGGTCGTCCCAAGAAAAATAACGACGAGAAATACTCGCTCGCACACATCATCAAAGCCGTAGAGGCTCGCCTCGGTGTTGAGGTGCTCTTCGCAGGCGACTGCATGGGTGAGAAGGCTGCCGAGATGGCTGCCGCTCTGAAACCCGGTCAGGTACTCTTGCTCGAAAACCTCCGCTTCTATGCCGAGGAGGAGGGCAAACCCCGCGGTCTGGCAGAGGATGCTACCGACGAAGAGAAAAAAGAGGCTAAAAAAGCTGTTAAAGAGAGCCAGAAAGAGTTCGTTAAGAAGCTCGCTTCGTATGCCGACTGCTACATCAACGACGCATTCGGTACCGCTCACCGCGCACACGCTTCGACCGCTCTTATCGCCGACTACTTCCCCAACGACAAAATGTTCGGCTACGTTATGGAGGGCGAGTTGAAAGCTATCGAGGCTGTTATGGAGAACCCCCAGCGTCCCTTTGTGGCTATTGTGGGTGGCTCGAAAGTTTCGACCAAAATCTCGATTATCGAGACCCTGATGGAGAAATGCGACAAGATTATCATCGGTGGTGGTATGACCTACACCTTCTCGGCTGCTCTGGGTGGCAAAGTTGGTAAGTCGATCTGCGAGCCCGATATGTTCGAGACCGCACTCGGTATCCTCAAAAAAGCAGAGGAGAAGGGTATCAAATTCGTTATGTCGCCCGACGCTCTGACCGCCGACGATTTCAGCAACGAGGCTAACACCAAAGAGGCTTCGGTGAAAGATATCGACGACGCTTGGGAGGGTATCGACATCGGTGCCGAGGGTAAAAAACTCTTCCACGACGAGATTATGGATTGCAAAACCATCCTCTGGAACGGCCCCGTAGGCGTGTTCGAGATCGAGAAGTTCTCGACCGGCTCGAAGGCTGTTGCTGAGGCTATTGCCGAGGCTACTCAGACCAAGGGTGCCTACTCGCTCATCGGTGGTGGCGACAGCGTGGCTTGCATCAACAAGTTTGGCTTGGCCGACAAGGTTAGCTATGTTTCGACCGGTGGTGGTGCTCTGTTGGAGTTCATCGAGGGCAAAGAGCTCCCCGGTGTGGCTGCTATCCGCAAATAGTTGCACCTTTTGTAAAAAAGAAAAGCGAAGTCCTCTGTGGGGCTTCGCTTTCTTTTTTTGTCGACATTTTATTGGGCCAAGCCCAAGAAAATACCCCCATTGGAGTACAATCTGCGAAAAAAGTAGTAAATTTGCTTTCGGAATGTAACCCTACGAAAATTCTAACCAATAAATCATTATAACTATGTACGGTAAAATTAAAGAACATCTCCAAAAAGAGCTTGCCGACATCCGCGAGGCAGGCCTCTACAAAGTAGAGCGTATTATCGAGTCGCCCCAGAGGGCTGCAATTGAGGTTGGTGGCAAAGAGGTACTCAACTTCTGCGCAAACAACTACCTCGGCCTCTCGGACAACCAGCGACTGATTGAGGCTGCCAAAAAAGCACTCGACAATCGTGGCTTCGGTATGTCGTCTGTTCGCTTCATCTGCGGCTGTCAGGACATCCACAAAGAGCTCGAAGCTGCTATTGCCAACTATTTCGGCACCGAGGACACCATCCTCTATGCTGCTTGTTTCGACGCCAACGGAGGTGTTTTTGAGCCTCTGCTGACCGAGCAGGACGCTATCATCAGCGACTCGCTCAACCACGCTTCGATTATCGACGGCGTAAGGCTCTGCAAGGCTGTGCGCTACCGCTACGCCAACGCCGATATGGAGGAGTTGGAGAACTGTCTGAAATTGGCTCAGGCACAGCGCTTCCGCATCATTGTAACCGACGGTGTCTTCTCGATGGATGGCAATGTGGCTAAGATGGACGAGATTTTGGCTCTGGCCGAGAAATACGACGCTTTGGTTATGGTCGACGAGTGCCACTCGGCAGGTGTTGTGGGCGCAACCGGTCGCGGTGTAACCGAGCTCTACAACTGCCGTGGCGAGGTGGATATCATCACCGGTACCCTGGGCAAAGCCTTTGGTGGTGCAGTGGGTGGTTTCACCACAGGTCGCAAAGAGATTATCGAGATGTTGCGTCAGCGTTCGAGGCCCTACCTGTTCTCGAACTCGGTACCCCCCGCAGTGGTTGGTGCCAGCATCGAGGTATTCAAGATGCTCGAAGAGAGCAATGAGATTCACGACCGCTTGGTAGAGAACGTGGAGTACTTCCGTACCAAGATGTTGGAGGCTGGTTTCGATATCAAACCCACCCAGAGTGCCATCTGCGCCGTAATGCTCTACGACGCACCTCTGTCGCAGGTTATGGCAGCCAAACTGCTCGAAGAGGGTATCTATGTTACCGGTTTCTACTACCCCGTAGTGCCTAAGGGCCAGGCTCGTATCCGCGTACAGGTGTCGGCAGGTCACACCCGCGAGCACCTCGACAAGTGTATTGCCGCCTTCACCAAGATTGGCAAAGAGCTGGGCGTGATTAAATAAGAGAGAGAGATTAGAGATAACCACAAACCAATTTCCCCACCCATTAAGAGGCCTATGTCGAAAGTAGTTATTGACAAGATAGACCGCAAGATTTTGCAACTTTTGCTCCGTAATGCCCGTATGCCCTACTTGGAGATTGCCAGGGAGTGTGGCATTTCGGGAGCGGCCATCCACCAGAGGGTCAAGAAGCTCGACGAGCAGGGTATAATTCTGGGCTCTCGCTTGGAGGTTAATCCTCGTTGCTTGGGCTACGATGTGTGTGCGCTGGTGAACGTGCGTATGCAGTCGTCGACCATCGACAGTGCGGTTGTGGAGGCCGTGAAGGCTATTCCCGAGGTTGTGGAGTGCCACTTTATTACGGGCAAGTACAATATGCAACTAAAACTCTACTGCGTAGATAACGACCACTTTATGCGCACCTTGTCGGAGTTGTTGAAGATTCCCGGGGTGGTGGCCACCGAGACCAACATTAGTCTTAGCGAGCCATTTTCGCGCCAGGTAGATGTGCGCCACTTGATGGAGGAGGATTTGTAGTTATGGAGAAGCTGCGACTGACCAAGGAGTTTTCGTTCGAGATGGCCCACGCGCTTATGGGCTACGATGGTGCTTGCCGCGAGATTCACGGCCACAGCTACCGCTTGTTCGTAACCGTCGAGGGCACTCCCTGCACCGACGAGGAGCACCCCAAGCTGGGTATGGCGGTAGATTTTGGCGACTTGAAGAGGGCTGTTGGTGAGGTTGTTGTGAGCCGCTACGACCACTCGTTTATGATTCGCCGCACCCCCGATAGCGAGGAGATTATCGAGGTTTTGGGCCGCCATTTCTCGAAGATATATGCTGTCGATTGGCAGCCCACGTGCGAGAATATGGTGCGTCACTTTGCCGAGCTGATTCGCCCCCGCTTGCCCGAGGGCATTAGGCTTGCGGGCTTGAAGCTCCACGAAACGGCCACGTCGTATGCTGAATTGACCTTCTAATGGTCGGTTGATACAACAAAAAAGAGCGGTGATTTCCACTTTCGGAAATCACCGCTCTCTCTTTATTATTTCGACAGGCTACTATTCGAGGCTGAGAAGATAGTCGCTGATAGAGATCCAGTAACCCTCAGCATTGTCCCAAGCCTTATCATCGTTAGGATAGATGTAGATGATATTTTTGTTGGTGGGGACAGTCAAGTCTGCGCTCTGATTCCACTTGTTTTCCCAAGTGTTATCTGCCACGTCGGGATTCATACGGCAGAAGATAATGTTGCTATAACCCTTTGGTGTGGTGCAGGTGTAGAAGCCGCTCTCCTCGTTGATGGTGGTTGCATCCAAGTTTACCCACATATCGCCACTCTCATTCCAGAAGTAGGCTGCAAAACGAGCGTTAGCCTGAGCCCAGTTGCTGTTGGGTTTGAAGTAAACAGTAACACCATCAGCAACAACCACATCCGAGCTACCGGTCTGGCCGAAGTTGAGCTCTTTGTCGGCGGTCCAGTCGGTCACCTCGGTAGTGAACGAGGTCGAGATGCTCTCTTTGGTGAGCGAGATGGTGGCGGTGCTAACCTTGCCACCCGCAAAGGTGGTTGCGCTCTCGATATCGAAGGTGTACTGCTTCTGTGCGCTGGTGGTGATGATCAGGCGGGGGCTAACCTCGGCCTGAGGAACGATAATCAACTGCCACATATTGTCTTTGATGTTCAGAGCTTTAACATCACCCTTCGAGCCACTTGCGGTTGCGGTGGTGCCATCGAGGCTTACCTGTGCGGTGCCATAAACGTCGCAGAACATAACACTCGATACGGTCTCCTCCAACTCGCTGTTGATGTTGATAACAACCTTCGACAGAGCGTGTTTGAAACCGAGTTTAACAGCCTCGGCGGTGGGTTTCGAGGTGGTGTTTGCAACCATCAGGTCCGAAGCAGTGTAGCCGGCAGGGGTGGTCTGGTCGGGGTTGATGGTGAACGAGTAACCCTCGGCGCTGTAAGCACCGGTGTTGGTGTAGGGGTAGTAGGCGTAGATGTTGGCAGGCACGCTCTCGTCTTTGTACCAATAGTTGGTCTGCTCACCCTTCCAAGCTTTGCCGTTGTAGGTATACTTGGCGTTGTCGAGGTAGGTGTTGTCGGTAACGATGTGGATACCGATAGCGTCGTTGGCCTCAAAGGCGGTGTCGGTGGCTTTGGTGAAGTTGTAGAGCGAGGTGGCTACCGAGATAACCTTCTGCTCGGTCTGGGGAGTGGGCTCCTCGCGGTTGTTGCACGAGATTGCAGCCAGAGCAACCATTGCGAGGGTTGCAAGAATGGTAAGTTTTTTCATAGTTGTTTAGAGTGTGTTTATTGTTAGTTTGTTGTAGCTTTCTTGGGGGCAAATATAATAGAAATTATTACAAACGCACCAATCATCAGGGGATAATATAGGTGGAGCATGATTCCGAAGGGCGAAATGGCCGCCAAGCCCGAGGCCATCAGCAGCTGTGCGCCATAGGGCAGGAAGCCCTGCACAAAGCACGAAGCGGTATCCATAAGGCTTGCCGAGCGACGTGGCGAGATGCCGCTGCTCTGAGCAATGTTGCGCGAGATGTCGCCCATGGTGAGGATTGCAATGGTGTTGTTGGCGGTGCAGATGTTGGCCAGAGCCGTGAGCCCCACGATGGCCAACTCGCCACCTTTGCGCCCCTTGATGCGCTTGGTCATGCGGGCGATTACGAAGTCAAGACCACCCATCAGTCGTACCATTTCGAGCAGTCCACCTGCGAGCATAGTTACGATAATCAGCTCGGCCATCGACTGCACACCCAGGCCCATCTGGGCAAAACACTCGATAGGCTCAATGGAGCCCATACCCACACCAATAGCCACTGCTACCACAATGCCGAGCAACAATACTCCCAGCACGTTCATTCCCACCAAAGCAGCCACAATAACCACCAGATAGGGGACAACTTTTAGCGACTCGCCAAGCGACATTTGGGGTACATCGACCTCCACAAGCTCAGCACCCATAAAGATATACAATCCCAGCACAATAACCGCTGCGGGAGCCACAAGGCGCAGGTTGGTGCGGAATTTGTCTTTCATCTGACACCCCTGGGTTTGGGTTGCGGCAATGGTGGTGTCGGATATAAACGAGAGGTTGTCGCCAAAGAAGGCTCCACCCACCACAATAGCCACCATCCAAGCCGTATCACACCCCAACTGAGTTGCCAGGCCCGTAACTACGGGTGTGAGGGCCACGATTGTTCCCACCGAGGTACCCACAGCCATAGAGATAAAGCAGGCGGCCAAGAAGATTCCTGCGGGCACAAAGTTGGCCGGAATGACGCTGAGGGCGAGATTTACGGTAGCGTCGATAGCTCCCATAGCTTTGGCCACAGCAGCGAAAGCCCCCGCCAGCACAAAGATCCAAATCATATACATAATTCTTGGATTGGCAGCTCCGCGCGAGAAATCGTCGATGCGGTCTATGAGCTTGCGCCCACCCGAAATGGCCACCGCATATACGGCTGCCACAATAAAGGCCACCGTGATAGGTATTCTGTAAAAGTCGCCCGCCAAGAGCGAGCCCACAAAGAATACCACCAGCAATACAAATAGTGGCGATAGTGCCACAAAACCTCTCCTATTTCCTAATCCTGTCATAACCTTTTTTTCTCTCTCTGTTTCTTCATCTATCATCACCGCTTGCCCTCCGTTCAACACACTTTTTGGGGCACCTATTTTATGCAGTAGACCAGAGTGGTGCAATACCACTCTGGCCTCTCTATTGTTCAGCGGGGCTGTTTGTCCCGCCCTTTGTATCACTGTTTTCGACTACGAGCACTTGCTCCAACCGCACGAGTGGCAAGTGGGGCAGCCGTTCTGGTAAACCAAGCTCTCGCTACCGCAGTTGGGGCATTTCTGCTTGCTCTTAGTACCGTCTTTGATGTACTGTTTCAGAGCACGAGCCACACCTGCTTTCCACACGTTGATACCGTCGCTGGTGAACTGCAAGCTGTCTACCAAGTTCACAACATCCACAATGGGCATACCGTTGCGCAACACGCCCGAAATCAGCTTAGCGTAGTTCCAGAACTCCATATCGAACAGACGCGAGATACCACCAATGATGTGGGGATAGCCGTATTTGTCTTTGAAGCGGAAGTCGTAGCGCTTGGTACCGTCCTCCTCGCGAACTTTCACAATCCAACCCTTCTTGATGCTCTTAGGTATGTAGAGCGACTCCTCGTCAATCTGACCGGTAAAGATCTCGTAGGGTTTGCCGTCGTGGAGGCCCACAAATGCAATCCACTCCTCTTTGCCGTTCTTGAACCTTACCACATCGGCCTCCAACTCTGCGGGGCGTTTGATGGGAGCTTTACTCTCGGCAGCCTCAACCGACTTGCCTTTGCTCTTGGTGTCGATCAGCACACCGCTACGCGAGCCGTCGCGATATACAGTAACACCCTTACAGCCACACTCCCAAGCGGTCTTGTAAACATCGGCAACCAACTCCTCCGAAACATTGTTGGGCAAGTTTACGGTCACCGAAATCGAGTGGTCTACCCATTTCTGAATTGCACCCTGCATCTTAACCTTAGCCACCCAGTCGATATCGTTGGCAGTGGCGTGGTTGTAGGGCGAAGCGGCTACCAGAGCGTCCATCTCGGCATCGCTCAGCTCGTTGAGGTTCTCCACATTGTGGCCGGTGATTTTGAGCCACTCCACAAACTTGTGGTGGAAAACGTAGTACTCCTCGAAGCAGTCGCCAACCTCGTCTTTGTACGAGATTTTAACATTCTGGTCGGTGGGGTTCACCTTCCTACGACGCTTGTATACGGGGCGGAATACGGGCTCGATACCCGAAGTGGTCTGCGACATAAGCGAAACGGTACCGGTGGGAGCAATGGTGAGCATTGCAATATTCCTACGGCCGTAGCGAACCATATCTTCGTAGAGTGCGGGGTCGGCCTCGCGGATACGGGCAATCATTGGGTTGCCCTCCTCTTTCAGGTTGTCGTACATTGGGAACGAGCCACGCTCTTTTGCCATCTTAACCGATGCGCGGTAGGCGTTCAAGCAGAGCTCCTTCTGGATGCTTACAGCAAACTCGATAGCCTCGTCGGTACCATAGGTAAGGCCCAAAGCAGCCAACATATCGCCCTCGGCAGTAATACCCAAGCCGGTACGACGACCCTTGATAGCCTTCTCGCGAATCTTCTCCCACAACGAGAGCTCTACGCGGCGAACATCCAACTCCTCGGGGTCTTTGCCGATTTTCTTGTGGATGAGGTCGATTTTCTCCAACTCCAAGTCGATGATGTCGTCCATCATCCTCATAGCCATCTCGATGTGTTTGGCAAACTTCTCGTGGTTGAACGAAGCCTCGGGGGTAAATGGCTTGTCTACATAGCTGTAAAGGTTCAACGCCAACAGACGGCACGAGTCGTAGGGGCACAAAGGAATCTCGCCACAAGGGTTGGTCGAAACGGTGCGGAAACCCTCGTCGGCATAGCAGTCGGGAATACTCTCGCGCAATACGGTGTCCCAGAACAAGCAGCCGGGCTCGGCACTCTTCCAAGCGTTGTGGATAATCTTCTGCCACAGAGCGGTTGCGTCCACCTCTTTCTCATACATAGGCTTGTCGGAGTCGATAGGGAACTTCTGGATGTATTTCTCGCCACTCTGCACGCAGCGCATAAACTCGTCGTCAATCTTAATCGAAACGTTTGCACCGGTCACTTTGCCCTGAACGGTCTTGGCGTCGATAAACTTCTCTGCATCGGGGTGCTTGATCGAAAGGGTAAGCATCAAAGCACCGCGGCGGCCGTCCTGAGCCACCTCACGAGTAGAGTTCGAGTAACGCTCCATAAAGGGAACGATACCGGTCGAGGTCAAAGCACTGTTCAGTACGGGGGTACCCGAGGGACGGAGGTGCGAGAGGTCGTGGCCCACGCCACCCCTACGTTTCATCAGCTGCACCTGCTCCTCGTCCATACGGATAATACCGCCATACGAGTCGGCCTGTGAGCGGTGACCAATAACGAAGCAGTTCGACAACGAAGCAATCTGCAAGTTGTTGCCGATACCGGTCATGGGGCCACCCTGGGGGATAACATACTTAAACTGATCGAGCAGGTCGAAAACCTCCTGCTCCGAGAGTGGGTTGGGGTAGTTGTTCTCGATGCGGGCAATCTCTGCGGCGATACGGTGGTGCATCTCCTCGGGCGAGCCCTCATAGATTCGGTTGAAAGAGTCTTTCAACGCATACTTGTTCACCCAGACCATTGCGGCCAGGTCATCTCCCTTAAAATACTCCTTGGTCTTTGCCAAGACATCTTCGTACTTCAACTCTGTGAGGCCCGAAGCTACGTTTCCCTTTTCTGCCATAGTGCTTATATATTTTTTCGATTTTTGTCGAAGTGTGGTAGGTCGCGGTTAGCGGTAAAAAAAACTTATCTTCCTATTTTATAGGGCGATAAGTAGTCAGGCTCCATTAGGGGCCATTCGTTGGTGCAAAGTTGCACTATTTTTTTTGATTTATCAACGGCAGTTAAACACTTTATGAACATTTTGTGAACATCTGCACAAAGTGTTTATTTTGTTAGCGTTACACTCACTTTTTCTACCTTGCCACCGAGGGGTGGAGCGAGCTTAGAAACCTTGATTGTAGACGTAACTATCTGAGGAAAAGCACCGTGCACTGCCTCCAATATGCGCCAAGCAACATTTTCGAGCGTATTGGAGGGGATTTGTACCACCTGGGCCACAAGCTCGTAGACGCTCAGGTAGTTGACACTTTTCAACAACTCGTCGGTGGTGGGCATATCGCCCACCTCGGCCTCCATTGTAAGGTCTATGTGAAAGCGGTTGCCGACCACTTTTTCGAGGTCGTAGCAGCCGTGGGGAGCGTGAAACTCCATCTTTTCGAGTTCTATTTTGGCCCTCATTTTAGAAGAGATATTTTTGCGATTTAACCTGCTCGATGAGCGAGAAAATCTCCTTCCAGGTCTCCTCGCCAAAGGTGGTGCCCACAACCTCAATCACCTTGCCGGCGGTGATGGCACCAATGGTACCACACTGACGCAGGTCGAGGCCCTGGCACAAGCCCGACATAAAGCCCGCAGCATAGAAGTCGCCAGCTCCGGTGGTGTCCACCCTCTTGGCAGCGGCCATAATGCCCACGTGGATAGGCTCGCCACCTGCCTGCTTGATGAGTGCTCCGCGAGTGCCCACCTTCACAATGGCCAGCTCACACCTTGCGGCAATAAATTCGAGCGCCTTTTCGGCCTCCTGCTCACCGCTGAATGCGGCAGCCTCCTGCTCGTTGGCAAAGATGATATCTACATATTTGTCTACGATGTCGAGCAGAAAAGCTCTGTTCTCCAACACCACATTGTAGCTTGCAAGGTCGATAGCCACTTTCAGTCCACACTGCTTGGCCAGCTTGATGGCGTGGCGGATAACCGCGTGGCTCTGCACCATAAAACCCTCGATGTAGAGGCAGTCGTAGCCCTCGAACATCTCGGCTGTGATGTCGGCCTCGCAGAGTTCCAGAGCGGCACCCAGATAGGTAACCATTGTGCGCTCGCCATCGGGCGAGATGAGCGACACACACCTACCCGAACGGTTTACGCCGTGTGCCACATAGGGGTTGATGCCGAGGTTGTCGAGCGCCTGCTCGTAGAAGTGTCCCGTAGAGTCTTTGCCCACCTTGCCGATGTAGCCCACCTCGGTTCCGAGGCGTGCCATACAGCGAATGGTGTTGCCGGCGCTACCACCCAGCGAGAGGGTGTGGGGCAAGTCGGCAGTTTCGCCCTGAATCTGTCGTTGCAACTCCGAGTCGACAAGGATCATACTTCCTTTGCCGAGGTTGAGTTTTGTGAGTACCTGGTCGTCGCGCAGGTTTACCAAAAAGTCTGTCAGGGCATTACCTATGCCTATTACACGTTTTATTTGCATCTGGTTTGGGTGGTGGTTTGTAGTAATTCCTATAACTCCGACAAAGATACCTATTAGATTCGAGAAAAAGAAATCTTTTGTGTGGTGTAAATTTTTCAAACAACGTAAATTGTTGATTATTAGATGTTTATGGGGGGGGTAAACGGGGCCCCAGGTGGTGTAAGTGTTTGAAAAACAGTGAAATATATTTGGAAATCGCCACATTTTGTTATATATTTGTGGGCGAGGGGTGAAGAGCCACCTTGGTTGTTTGACTTTTAATCTGTGTTGGTCATGAAAAAGATGATTATTTTCTACGCTCTGCTCTGTCTGGTTTTGCAGAGTTGTGCAGATTCTCCTATTGAAAATCCGCCCATAAACAACGAGAACGGGGGCGGTGAAATCGGTACCGAAGAGGTTGTCCAGACATACAAGGGCATAGCCTTGCCTGCCGACGAGTGTGGCGGTGAAAAGATGAGAGCAATCATCGAACTAATAGCCACACAAGAGGGTGAGATAGACGATCAGAAGCTACTTGCCAAGTTGGGCAAAAACAAGTTGCACTGCACCGAGCGATTTGCCTATTCTGCCGAGAGTGTTATGGGCTTCCACGATTGTTGGATAGATATGCAAACCATCGACGGACGTCCGGTCTTGGGCTCGGTCTTTTTGAAGTGTTCGCAAACATCGAGCGGAGCTCAATACTCTTTCCATAGTTTTGCGGGGTTTTCCAATCCCGACGATGCCGAGTTCTTCCGCAGCAAAGGCTACGAGGGCTACTTTACCCAAAACCATTGGAGGTATTCCAACTCGTCTAATGTGTTGGTTACTAATATGGGTGGCAAATTGGGCCTTTCTGCCGAGGTGCTCTATTTCGATGACAAGGTTATCGTCTTGGAGGGACACTTGGAGGGCATCGCGTGGATGGACGACGAGAGGAACACCACCTTTGACAACGAGTTGTATCTGTTGGAGTTCGAGCCCTTTAATAGCGACGACATCCAAGATGGTAATATGACGCAGGAAGATTTTGAGGCCTACCAGCGTCAGCTCCAACACAAGCAAAACAACACCCTGTTTACCGAATATGGTGGCGTGGAGTTGCCCGAATGGCTGTGGGGTGGCGAGATAATGAACGATTACCTCTTGATGGTAAAGGAGAAGGGGGGCAATATCGACGATGCGGCCTTTGTGGAGGCGATGAACACCAAAGCATTCCACTGCAACGAACGCTTTATATTAGACAGGAGTAACCGACCCGACGAGAGTGAATATGACGATAGCTGGAGTTGGGGAAGGGGCTGGTGTGGCGGTCAGGTATATGGAACTCTGCGTCCTAATGGTGAAGGAAGTTTTTACACGGATCACTATTTGGCTTGTGGCATGTTTGATGCAGAGGCTTATCTGAATTCGCTCGGCTATGTGGGTTGGTATAAGGATGGCTCGTGGAGTTACGATGCAGATACCGACACGCTTACCACCTCACAGATGAAGAATGGCTCTCTTGTGGAGGTGAGTGCCAAGGTGCTCTATTTCGATGGTCAGTTTGCCATTCTCGACGGCTTGGTTAGTGGCATTGCTTGGAACGCTTTCCGTTTCCCGAGGGATTTGTACTACTTCGAGTTCACAGCAGCCAATTCGGAGTATAAATCGAAATTGTGCTCGGAGGAGCTTATCGAGCAAGTGCTCGAAATGTTTCCGTAGCCAAACCCTGCGAAAGATAACAAAGGCGGTGATTCCTTTTCGGAGCCACCGCCTTTGTTTTGGGTTTCACTTATTGTTCTCTACCAGCGGCGGTAAACCCACACGTCGGGCTGGATTTTCTTATACTCGCGGCGCATACGCTCGGCATCACCAAGGTTGTCGCTCGCGTAGGCAATCACCACCCACAAACCGCTGGGGAAGGGAGTGATGGTATAATTCTCGGCACCAATGCCCAGGGGGTCCTGCTTTGCACACGCACGCGCATTGTATTTAATGGAGAATACACCTACGGCCACATTGTAGCGCTTGTTGGCTGCGGGAGGGGTTGCCTTGGGCTCCTCAACAACCTCTTCAACCACAGGCTCGGCCACCTCGTCGTAGACAATAAACTCCTCCTCGACAACCTCCTGCTTGCACGAGTTGCAGCAGCAGGGTTTGAAAATCCATATTGCCACACCGGCTACCAAGATAGCCAGCCAAATCCACAACCACAAGTGTTTGCACTTGCGCTGGGGCAGAGCTGCTGCGGTAGGCAGGGTGGTGCCATTGAGGGCCTTGTTCAACTCCTCGGCAATGGCCACACTACCTTTGATAGTGAGCACACCCACGCCCTCGATGTTGAGGTCGCCATCGTTGCTGCGGGCTGCTGCAAGCCACTCGTTGTAGATGGCTGCTGCGGCCTCGTCGGAGAGGTTGCCCTGCTCGGCAATAATGTCGGTTACGGGGATGTGGCTATCTTTGATTTGGGGGGTGAAGCGCACGCCTTTCTGGTTGTTTTTAGAGCCGCTTTCGGCCACCACTTCGAGCGAGCCCACCTGGGGCATTGCCACATTGCCATACTGCACAAGGCAGTTGAATATCAGTTTGTTGACTACATTGCTCATAGTACAATCGTTTTTATTGTCGGAGTGTTTATTTCTTTGCTTTGGGAGGTGCTACTTTTTTGGCTTTGGGCTTAGCCTCGGCGGCTTTTGCGGCCTCCACCCAGGCGATGTGCTGGGGTTTGTTGAGCAGGCCCACAATAACCAACACAATGCCGATAACCACAAAGGGAATACTGAGCAGCTGGCCCATATTCATACCGATAGCGCTACGCATACCCTCCTCGAAACCAACCTGGTCGTTTTTGATGTACTCAATGATGAATCGTGCAACAAAGATACCGATAAGTCCCACGCCAAACATCAGTCCGGGGTGCTTGCGACCTGCGTCACGCTTGAAGTAGAGCCAGAGCAAAATCACGAATACCAAGATGTAGCACAGAGCCTCGTAGATTTGGGTTGGGTGCATGGGCTGAGTCTCGCCGGCCCTCTGGAAGATAAAGCCCCAGGGCAGGTCGGTGGGACCGCCGTAGATTTCGGAGTTCATAAGGTTGCCGATGCGCACACCTGCACCACCAATGGCCACAGGAATCATAATGCGGTCGGCACCCCACCACCAAGGCATTTTGTTTATCACGGCAAAGATGGTCAGGCCCAGCAGAAAGCCGATGGCGGCACCGTGGCTGGCCATACCGCCCTCACGGATGTTGAGTATGCGCAGAGGGTCGGCCAAGTATACTTCGGGCTCGTAGAAGAGGCAGTGGCCGAGCCTTGCGCCCACGATAGCGAGAATGGTGGCGCACCAGAACATCGAGTCTACCAACTTGTCGGGCAGCCCTTCGTGTTTGCAGAATTTGGTGAAGTAGTAGATGCCCAGCATAAACGCCACGGCCCACAGAACGCCATAGTAGCGAATGTCGAGTCCGAAGAGGGTGAAAAATGTGGGGTCTACATTCCAGGTTATTGCCGAAAAGAGTGTCATTGTTTGCTTGTTTGGTTTTAAGTTTGTGTCTGTTGTAGTGGTGTGTGGCTCTAAAAGTGGCCACACACTTTGGCGCTAAGGTAGCGTTTTTTTCTTAACTTTTGTTCAAAGTGAACGAAAAGGTGCTTCCTACGCCCAATTCGCTACGCAGATTGATGGTTTCGCCGTGGGCCTCCAAGACGTGTTTCACGATGGCGAGGCCCAAGCCTGTGCCGCCCTGCTCGCGCGAACGACCCTTGTCGGTGCGGTAGAAACGCTCAAAGACACGGGGAATATCCTCCTTCGAGATTCCACGACCGTTGTCTTTGACCTCGATGAGGATTTTGTCGAACAGGTCGATGAATTTAATGTCGGTGCAACCGCCCTCGTTGCCGTAGCGAATGGAGTTGATGATGAGGTTTATGAGCACCTGTTCGATGTAGTAGCGGTCGGCCTTAACCCATACGGGAGGGTAGGGCAGCGACGACTCCCAACCGATGTGGATGGTTATTTGTCGCTTGGTGGCCTCGAACTCGATGGTGTCTACAATGTCGCGTGTGAGGGCCGCAATGTCGAAACGCTCATAGTTGAGGTTCAGCACATTAGACTCCAACTTGGAGATAGCTTCGAGGTCGTTGGTGATGTTGATGAGTCGGTCGATGCTCTTCTCGCTGCGCTCCAAGTAGCGACGCAGAATTGCGGGGTCGTTCATACCGCCATCGAGCAGGGTGGAGATGTAGCCCTGAATGTTGAAGATGGGGGTTTTGATCTCGTGCGACACGTTGCCCACAAACTCCTTGCGGTACTTCTCGTTCTCTTTCAGTCGTGCAATCTCCTTTTGGTTTTGCTCGGCCCAATGGTTCAGCTCGGCCGTAACGGTGCGCTCGGTGTTGGGGTACTGCTCCAACTCGGCGGTCAGCTCGGCGGTCTTGATGTCGCGCCCCAAAACCACACGATAGAGGGGCTTGATGCGCTGGATGAAGAAGTTGGAAATCACTCCCTTAGTGCCAAAGAAGAGCACCACGCCACTGCCGAGAGCAAAGAAGAATCCCGACCACCAATAGGGGGTTTTGACGAGGTGGCCGAGGACTACTCCCAGCGCCACGCAGAGGATTGTTATGAGGCCCACAATGAGGGCTGCTCCGCTGATAGTTTTAATTTTCATACGGTCTTGTGTGTGCGATAGTTTGGGATGTGGGAGCCATTGTGGCCCCCTTACAGAAAGCAAATCTACGCAAAAGTTATGGATGTTTCAAATAAAAGTGCAATCTTTGTACCCCTGCTCCCACACTTTGTGTGGGAAGGCAGCGAGTTTTGGCCCCGTAGTTTAATGGATAAAATTTGAGATTCCGGTTCTTACGATAGCGGTTCGATTCCGCTCGGGGCTACGAAAACGTCGACCGTCGACCGTCGACCGACAACCGACGAAATGAGAATTATGGGAGTTATAAGAGAACTAAGAGTGATAGGAGTCATATTGTGCTTATTACTCCTATATCGCCTAAATCTCCTATAACTCTTAGCCCTTAGTCGTTAGACCAAACAAGTTGTATGGACTTCAAACTCGTATCGGATTATAAACCAACGGGCGATCAGCCCGAGGCTATCGAGGAGCTTGTGCGCTCGATAGGTGGCGGTGTGTGTCATCACAACACCCTGCTTGGTGTTACCGGCTCGGGTAAGACTTTCACGGTGGCCAACGTGGTGGCACAACTCAACCGCCCCACGCTCGTTCTGAGCCACAACAAAACCCTCGCAGCACAGCTGTATAGCGAGTTCAAGGCCTTCTTTCCCGACAATGCTGTGGAGTATTTCGTGTCGTACTACGACTACTACCAGCCCGAGGCCTACCTGCCCGCGAGCGATACCTACATCGAGAAGGACTTGGCCATAAACGATGAGATTGAGAAGTTGCGTCTGCATACGACGGCTTCGTTGTTGTCGGGGCGCAGGGATGTGATTGTGGTGTCGAGTGTGTCGTGCCTCTATGGTATCGGCAACCCCGAGGATTTTCACGCCAACAGCATCTCACTTCGTGTGGGCGATGTGATTTCGCAGCGCAAACTGCTCTACCGCTTTGTGGATGCTCTCTACACCCGCACCGAGCGACACTTGGAGGCCGCAACCTTCCGAGTTAAGGGCGACACCATAGACATTATGCCCTCGTATGCCAACAGCGATGCTTACCGAATTTCGATGTTTGGCGACGAGATTGAGGCCCTCTACCGCATCGACCCGCTTACGGGCGCAAGGGTGGAGGAGTTGCAGGAGGTTACCATCTACCCCGCAAACCTCTTCGTGACCACCAAGGAGCGTACCGAGCGAGCCATTCGTGAGATTCAGGACGACTTGGTTAAACGCATAGATGAGTTCGAGAAGGAGGGGCGCCACACCGAGGCTCAGCGCATAAAACAGCGCGTAGAGTACGACCTCGAAATGATAAAAGAGCTGGGCTACTGCTCCGGCATCGAGAACTACTCGCGATATATGGATGGCCGCAAACCCGGCGATAGGCCCTTCTGCCTTATGGACTACTTCCCCGAGGACTTTTTGCTGGTCATCGACGAGAGCCACGTTACCATTCCCCAGATTAGGGCGATGTATGGTGGCGACAGGGCTCGCAAAGAGAACCTTGTGGAGTATGGCTTCCGCCTGCCTGCTGCTGTGGATAACCGCCCTTTGACGTTCAGCGAGTTCGAGCAGTTTGCCCGCAACGCACTCTATGTGTCGGCCACCCCTGCCGACTACGAGCTGGACAAGAGCGAGGGTGCAGTGGTGGAACAGCTCATCCGCCCCACAGGCCTTTTGGACCCCGAAATAGAGGTGCGACCGATAGACAACCAGGTAGACGACCTGCTCGAAGAGATAAACCAATGCGTTCACAAGGGACAGAAAGTGTTGGTCACCACGCTCACGAAGCGTATGGCCGAGGAGTTGTCGAAGTATTTCGACCGCCTGGGTGTGCGCAACCGATATATCCACTCCGATGTGGACACCTTCGACCGAGTGCAGATTCTCGAAGACCTCAAAGCGGGCTCGTTCGACGTGTTGGTGGGTGTAAACCTTTTGCGCGAGGGCCTCGACCTTCCGGAGGTGGCGCTTGTGGCCATTCTGGATGCCGATAAGGAGGGCTTCCTGCGTAGCGAGAGGGCTCTCACCCAGACCGCAGGCCGTGCTGCCCGAAATGTGGAGGGTCGAGTGATTATGTATGCCGAGAAGATTACCGAGGCTATGCAGGCGACCATCAACGAGAGTGTGCGCCGCCGAGCCAAGCAGATGGCCTACAACGAGGCCAACGGCATTGTGCCCACGCAGATTAAACGCTACACTCGCACCACGATTGCGGGTACCACTTCGGCTCAGACGTTGGAGCCTTATCCGCTGGGAGGTGGTGTTGCGGTGGCTGCCGATGTGAGTGGGGTTTACTCGGCGGGCGAGAGGGAGATGGCCATTGCCGACGCTCGCAGACGTATGGAGGAGGCGGCCAAGGCGCTCGACTTTGCCCAAGCAGCCCTCTGGCGCGACAGAATGTACGAATTGCAGGGGACCAAAAAAACCACCCGATAGGCACCCGTCGGGAGAGATTAGACCAAAGGAGAAGAATGAAGATAGCAGAGATAATAACCAAGACGATAGACATCTTTTATGTGAAGCCGCTGCGAGGGTTGATGCCACAGCAGACCTTTCGTTATGCCGTTTGTGGCGGAGCCAACCTGGTGATAAATTGGCTCTGCTATGCGCTGTTGTATGACGTGGTGCTGGGCTTCGACTACCTCAATTTGGGGGTGGTTTACATCTCGCGCCACATTGCGGCACTCTGCATAACCTTCCCAATAACCCTCCTTACGGGCTATTGGTTGCAGAGCCGCATATCGTTCCGGGGCTCGCCCTTGGGCGACCGTGTGAGCCTGGTGCGCTATGTGGTGAGCACCCTCGGCTCGCTGGCCATAAACTATGTGTGTCTGAAAATTTTTGTCGAGTGGTGTGGCATTTACGCTCCGCTGGCACAAATTATCACCTCGCTTATCACGGTGGTTTATAGCTACATTGTACAGAAGCATTGGACCTTCAAGGGGGCTTAGAAATTTGTCGTTTTTGGAGATTTTTGTAATTTTACCGATTATTTAGGGCACTACGGCCACAAACATTATGATAGACAGGGCAACGCAAGACAAAATATACGCTGCGGCAAACATCGTAGAGGTCATTAGCGACTTCGTTTCACTCAAAAAGAAAGGAGTGAACTATTCGGCGTGCTGTCCGTTCCACAACGAGAAGACCCCCTCGTTTGTGGTGTCGCCCTCCAAGGGGCTCTACAAATGTTTCGGCTGCGGCAAGGGTGGCAACGCCATAACCTTTGTTATGGAGCACGAGAGGCTCACCTATCCCGAGGCGCTTAAATGGGTGGCCAAGAAGTATGGCATCACCGTAGAGGAGCGCGAGGAAACCCCCGAGGAGAAACAGCGCAACGACGATAGGGAGAGTATGTTGGTGGCCAATGCGTGGGCCTCGGACTACTTCTTGAAGTCTATCTTCGAGACCGACGAGGGATTGAGTGTGGCACGCAGCTACTTTGCGAGCCGAGGTCTGACCGATGCCACCATCCGCAAGTTTGGCTTGGGCTACTGCCCCGGGCGTGGCGATGTGATGACTCAGGCGGCCTTAAAGGCGGGGTACAAAGAGAAATATCTGGTCGATACGGGCCTAACCATAAAGCGTGAAACGGGTGGCTACTACGACCGTTTCTGTGGCAGGGCTATGTTCCCCATCCACACCATCAGTGGTCGTGTTACGGCTTTCAGCGGTCGCGCACTCTCGGCCGACAACAAGGCCAAGTATGTCAACTCGCCCGAAAGCCCCGTTTACAGCAAGAGCAACAACCTCTACGGCATATATTTCGCCAAGAGTGCCATTGCCAAAGAGAACCTCTGTATTCTTGTCGAAGGAAACGTAGACGTGGTGCAGATGCACCAGAAGGGTATCGAGAATGTGGTGGCTCCGCTGGGTACGGCCCTAACGGTCGAGCAGGTGAGAATCATTGCTCGCTTTACCAACAACATCACCCTGCTCTTCGATGGCGACAGCGCAGGTGTGAAGGCGGCCATTAAGGGTGTAGACCTGGTGTTGAAAGAGGGACTCAACGTGAGGGTGGTGGTACTGCCCGAGGGCGAAGACCCCGACTCCTATGCTCGTTCGCACACGGCCGAGCAGGTGAGGGAGTATATCCGCACCAACGAGCGAGATTTCATCCGCTTCAAATCGGAACTCTATGCCGAGCAGGTGCGCCGCGATCCTATTCGCAAGGCCGAGCTGATCTCCGATATGGTTGCAAGCATCGCCCTTATACCCGACTCCATTCAGCGCTCGATATTCATCAAAGAGTGCGCCGAGATTATGGATACCGAGGTGGAACTCCTCTCGGCCGAGGTGATTCGCAAGCGTATGGGCACAACCTACGACTCCAACACCAACGAGTTTGTGCGCAATCAGCAGATGCAGCAGAAGGTCGAGCAGAAAGAACTGACCGACATTGTGAGCCTCGGCAAATACAAGGCGGGCAGCAGTATGAGCGAGTTGGAGAAAGAGTTGGTGGGCTTTCTGATTAAGTATGGCCACTGCTCGCTGGACTACCGCGATGGGCGCGAGCGCATCCACTTCAACGTGGCCCACACGATTATCAACGACATCGAGGGCGACGGTGTAACCTTCCTCGACGCTCGTTACAGAGCCATCTTGGAGTGCTACAAGCAGCAGCGCGAGTTGTTGCCCGAGGGCGAGAAGGTGCCCGAGCACTTCTTTATCGAAATGGAGAACCCCGAGGCGAGCTCGGCGGCGGTCGATATCCTCACCGAGAACGACCACTACAAGCAGAGCCGCATCTGGAAAGACCACGACATCTATATCGAGAGCGAGGAGGAGCGTCTGGGTAGGATTATCCCCAAGACCATCCTGCTCTACAAGTCGAAATATATCGAAGTGATGATTGAGGAGAAGCAGCGCGAGCTTGCAGCCCTCGACGACGAGAGTGATGAGTATATGGAGGTACTCACGCAGATTAACAACCTGCTGGCCGTGCGTACCAAGATGGCCGAGCAGACCGAACGAAACATATTATGAGTGATTACAAGAGCATAAACATACGCAACAAGCGAGCCTACTTCAACTACGAGATTCTCGAAGAGTTTGTGGCGGGCATTCAGCTGGCGGGCACCGAGATCAAGTCGCTGCGACTTGGCAAGGCGTCGCTGGTGGACTGCTACTGCTACTTTAACAGGGGTGAGTTGTTCGTAAAGGGAATGAACATTGCCGAGTACGATTGGGGCAACCTCAACAACCACGCACCCAGGCGCGACCGCAAACTGCTGCTCAACCGCAGGGAGTTGCAGAAGTTGGAGCGAGCCTCGCAGGACAAGGGTGTAACGATTGTGGGCCTGAGGGTGTTTATCAACGATAGGGGCTTTGCCAAGTTGGTTATAGGTTTGGCCAGAGGTAAGCACGAGTACGACAAGCGCGAAACCATCAAGGCCCGCGACACCAAACGAGAACTCGACAGCATTAAAAAAGCATACAAACGATAACGTGACGAATTCAAAATTCAAAATTCAAAATTCAAAATTCAAAATTGACAGAATATGAAAGAAGAGAATGTGATTTTGACCAAGAGTTATGATTTTGCAAACAGAACAGTTAAGTTGTATCGTTTTTTGTGCGACAACAAAGAGTTTGTTCTCTCACAACAACTTTTACGAAGTGGAACAAGTGTAGGCGCAAATGTTCGTGAGGCCCAAAGAGCAGCATCTCGCAAAGATTTTGTGGCCAAATTGAACATAGCGCTTAAAGAGGCATACGAAACGGAGTATTGGTTGGAGTTGTTGCGAGACAATAGTTATATTACAGAAAAACAATTTGATAGTATGTTTAGTGATTGCAGAGAATTAACAAACATACTATCAAGGATTATTATAACTTCAAAGCAAGAATAATAATTTTGAATTTTGAATCTTGAATTTTGAATTGACAACATGGCACTGATTCTTTGTATAGAAACGGGTACCGACATTTGCTCGGTGGCACTTGCGAGGGATGGCGAGATGATAGCCCTTCGCGAGAGCGACTTGGGCCACGAACACGCCCGCAAGGTGGCGGTATTCACACAGGAACTACTTCGCGAACACAACATCGCCCCCGACGAACTCGACGCGGTGGCTGTGGGCAAAGGCCCCGGCTCTTATACGGGTTTGCGTATTGGCGTGTCGTTTGCCAAGGGGTTGTGCTACGCTTTGGGCATTCCACTGCTGGCCATCGACTCGCTGCGTTCGCTTGCGGCCTGCTTGGTCGAGGAGCACGAGGCGGGCATTGTGGATGTTGAGGATTGGGACAACTCGGTGTTGTGCCCCATGATTGACGCAAGGCGTATGGAGGTATATGCCGAGATGTTCGACACCCAGCTTGCGCCCCTTTCGCCCGTGGTGGCCGAGGTGGTCGAGGATACGAGCTTCAACGAGGTGCTCTTGTGGCGCAAGAAGTTGGTCATCTTTGGCAATGGTGCCGAGAAGTGTGCCAACGTGTTGGAGTGGGCCCAGTGTGTGAATGTGGCTCCTTCGGCTCGTGGTTTGTGTGCCGAGGCCGAGCGCAAGTTGCAGGCTGGCGAGACGGAAGATGTGGCCTACTTCGAGCCCTTCTACCTGAAAGATTTTATTGTTACGGCTTCTAAAAAGAAACTTTTTTAGAATTGAAAATTGAAAATGGAAAATTGAAGAGCGCTGCTGGCACGGGTTTTCGATTTTCAAGTAAGGACTACCGAAATTCAGCCTCAACAAAAGTGATGACTTTTGGAGTGTAAGAGATACGAGCAAAGCGAGTATCTCCTAAAAGTTTTTGGGCGACTTTTTACAAAAAGTCGCAAAAGAAAAAGAGAAACAAAAAAGGAAAAAATGGGATATAAAGAAGACAAACAACAACAATTGGATGGTCGCTATATGCGAATGGCTCGTGTGTGGGCCGAGAACTCCTATTGCATACGCCGCCAGGTGGGTGCGCTGATTGTGAAGGACAAGATGATTATCTCGGACGGCTACAATGGCACTCCTTCGGGCTTTGAGAACGTCTGCGAGGACGACGCTACGGGCCTCACCAAGCCCTATGTGCTCCACGCCGAGGCCAATGCCATTACCAAGCTGGCCAAGAGCAGCAATAGTGGCGACGGCAGCACCCTCTATGTTACCGCTTCGCCCTGTATGGAGTGCTCGAAGCTGATTATTCAATCGGGCATCAAGAGGGTGGTCTACTCGGACCCCTACCACAATACCGATGGTATTGACCTGCTGCGTCGCAGTGGTATCGAGGTGGTGCAGTGTAAGGTAGACTAAGGATTACAGAAGAATTTAGGGTTAGTTTAGGATTAGGATTTAGGAGGAGAAAGACAGATGAGTGCAGAAACAAAACAGATAGCGCCAACCGAGTTGGGCGAAGAGAGCATCGGCAAACTGCTACGCAAGTATGCCGTACCGGCAATTATTGCCATGACCGCCTCGTCGCTCTACAACATGGTCGATAGTATCTTTATCGGTCAGGGTGTGGGCAGTATGGCTATTTCGGGCTTGGCGGTGACATTTCCGTTGATGAACATTTCGGCGGCATTTGGCTCGCTGGTGGGCGTGGGTGCGTCGGCGCTTACGTCGATGCTGCTGGGCCAGAAGAACTACAAGGTGGCCAAGCGAGTGTTGAGCAATGTGGTGTCGATGAACTTGGTGTTGGGTATTGTGCTTATGGTCTTCGGACTGCTCTTTCTCAACCCCATTTTGTACTTCTTTGGTGCGAGCGACAATACGATTATGTATGCTCGCGAGTATATGACCGTAATTTTGTTGGGCAATGTTATTACCCACCTATACCTCGGCCTGAATGCGGTGCTGCGCGCTGCGGGTAGGCCAAAGATTGCAATGTGGGCAACAATCCTGACGGTGGTGTTGAATGCCATTCTGGACCCCATCTTTATCTTTGTATTCGATATGGGTATCAAGGGTGCGGCCATTGCTACGGTGTTGGCCCAGACGGTGTCGCTCATCTGGCAGCTGAGGATCTTCTCCAACAAACAGGAGGTGCTCCACTTCGAGAAAGGCAAGGTGCTCGCCTTCGACGGCAAGATTGCCAAGGAGTCGGTCAAGATTGGCCTTTCGCCCTTTTTGATGAATATGGCTTCGTGCTTTGTGGTGCTGCTGATCAACACCCAGCTGCGTCGCTATGGCGATCAGCTCGAAGGGGTGGCCAATGGTGGCGATATGGCCATTGGTGCTTATGGTATCGTAAACCGCATCATCTTCCTCTTTGTGATGGTGGTTATGGGCTTTACGCAGGGTATGCAACCCATTGCGGGCTACAACTACGGTGCGGGCAAGTACGACAGGGTATTGAAGGTCTTTTGGCAGACGGTTATGTGGGCCACGATTACCACCACGCTCGGTTTCTTGGTGGGTAAGTTGATTCCCGAGTTTGCCGTAAGGCTCTTTGCCAACGAGCCTAAGATGATCGATATTGCCGCTAAGGGTTTCTCGATTGCCATGACAGCCTTCCCCGTTGTGGGCCTGAGTATGGTTGTGGGCAACTTCTTCCAGAGTATCGGTATGGCGAGCAAGGCAATCTTCTTGTCGTTGTCGCGTCAGGTGTTGTTCTTGATCCCCTGCCTAATTGTGGTGCCAATCTTCTTTGGCATTAAGGGTGTGTGGATGGCAATGCCTATTTCGGACACCATTGCAACCATTGTGGCTGCGGTGATGATGTTCTCGCTGATACGCAAGTTCAAGAAAGACCCCAAAGGAGTGGGCTTCAAGGGCGTAGAGCTGGATAAATAGAGAATAGAGGAGTTACACATTATATATAATGTAAGCTATGAAAAATGTGGTAATAACAATAGGTCGCCAGTTGGGTGCCGGAGGTGGCTGCTTGGCCAAGGAGTTGAAACGCAGACTTGGGCTGCCCATCTACCACAAAGATTTAATCTGCGAGGCGGCCAAACAGAGTGGCATCAGAGAGTCGCTCTTTGCCGATGCCGACGAACAGGACTCCAACGTGGTGTCGCTGGGCGGAGGACTGTCGGTCGACAGCTTTGCGGGCTCGTTCTGCTCGGGCTACATCAACAACGACACCCTCTTTGGCATACAGTGCCAGACCATCGAGGCGCTGGCCGACAAGGGCCCCTGCATCATTGTGGGACGCTGTGCCGACTATGTGCTTAGGGAGAGGAAGGGTGTGTTGAGCGTATTTGTTACGGCCGACCTCGACGAGCGCATCGAGCGCATTGCTCGCGAGAGGGGCATTTCGCTCCGCGAGGCCGAGAGCCTTATTGCCCAGAGCGAGAAACGTCGCTCGGCCTACTACAATCACTACACCTTCAAAAAGTGGGGCGCAGCCGAGAGCTACGACCTCTGCCTCAATGCCACCAAGCTGGGTATCGACGGCTGTGCCGACTTGGTTGTGGCAGCAATAGAGAAGATGGAGTAACACACACATAGGACTAACCTTTCTAAACCTAACACTGAGATATGGCCCAAGAGAAAAATCAAGAGCTTAAACCTCGTAATCGAGATTTTGTGGCACGAGTGCTGCGCCGCTATCTTGGCTTTGTGAACAACAATATCTATTGGCGCAAGATTTACGTCGAAGGGCGCGACAATGTGCCCACCGATGGCAACCCCACGGTGCTGGTGCAGAATCACCAAAACTGCCTTATCGACCCACTGTCGCTGGTTTTTATACTTTCGGACAGGATGCCTCGCTACCTGGCTCGTGCGAGCGTGTTTAAGAATCCCATTTTGGGCAAGGCTATCCGCTGGCTGGGTGCTCTGCCCACCTATCGTATGAAGGTCGACGGACTCTCGGCGGTGAGCAAAAACAAAGGAACGCTCGACGAGGTGGCCAACTCGCTCCGCCACGGCGAAACCGTGGTGCTCTACCCCGAAGGACAGCACCAAAACAAACGCTGGCTCGGCGCTTTCTCGCAGGCCTATCTTAAAATGGCCTTCGGTGCTGCCGAGGAGAGCGGCTTCGAGCGCGAGATTTTTGTATTGCCCTCGGCCCACCACTACTCCTACTACCTTGGCGTGAGGGGCGATATGATGGTGATGTTTGCCAAGCCCATATCGCTTGCGCCCTACTACGAACTCTACAAAGAGCAACCCCGCCAGGCTATGCGCGAGGTGAACGACCTTGTGAGGGCCGAGATTGAGCGTATGATGCTCAACATCACCGACCTCGATAACTATAAGGAGATCGACTTCATCCGCACCAGCTCCTATGGCGACAAATTTGCCCTCGCCGGAGGCCACAACCCCAAAATCCTGCCCGAGAAACTCGCTGCGGACAAAAATCTTGTGGCAGCCCTCGACGCAGCCAAGGTCGACAACCCCGAAGAGGTGGAACAAATCTACCACCTCGCCAAAGAGCTCCGCAAGGGCGTCAAAAAGCTCGGCATCACCGAACAACACCTCGCAGCACCCCACACCAAGGGCGGCCTGCTGTGGCGCTGGCTTGTGATGCTCGTGGCCCTGCCTGTGGCACTCTTCGCCCTCAGCAACTCGCTGCTGGTATTCCTCATCCCCGCCCTGGTCAACAAGCTGGCAATAAAGGATAAACAGTTCTGGGGCTCGATAAATCTGGGCACCATACTGCTCGTAACCTACCCCCTCTGCGGCATTGTCCCCACTATCGTAATGCTCTGCTGCGGACACCTGCTGAGCGCACTCGGCTGGCTGCTGGTCTTCTCCCTCTCGATAATCTTCGCGTGGGACTACGGCAAAGAGACCCTCAACCTCATTCGCCACACCCGAGTAGTGTGGGGCAAGAAAAAGAGCAAACTCACCGCCCTGAGAACCCTCCGCAACGAACTCCACACCCGCCTCGACTCACTCCTGAGCACGAAGTAGCGTTTGGCTTTGCTTTTGCCTTCGGTGCTGGAACTTTTTGCCTTCGGCGCTGAAACTGCCACCTTTTTGTAAAAAGGCGGCCCCAAAAACTTTTAGTGTAGCCTTGGCGTAGTCTTGTGGCTGAAATAGAGCGTGCCTATCAGCACTGCCAAAAATAAAAGAGAGTACCACCTTGCAAATG
>JAZLDU010000048.1:0-94296 GCA_045614885.1 Tidjanibacter sp.
TGTGGTGCCACCAGGAATCGAACCGGGGACACAAGGATTTTCAGTCCTTTGCTCTACCAACTGAGCTATGGCACCATCCGCTTTAATGTCTCAAAGCGGTTGCAAAGGTAAGCATATTTTTTATTCCTGCAAGTTTTTGGCGCTAAATTTTTACTTTTTTCTTGAAATGTTTCGTGCCTTTGCTCCCATAAAGGGGCGTGGAGTGGTTTTGCCCCTCTCGGCTTGGTGCTATTGCCCCACAATCTCCACAATGCGTCTGGCAACCTCGTCGGGGTGGTCTACCAGCAGTTGGCCGTGGTTCATACCCTTGCTCACAACCACCTTTGCCGTCGGGCACAACCTCAGCAGGTGTTTGGCCTGTGGACGGGCCACAAAAGCCTCCAATGTGCCGTACCAATAGTGAATATCCCCGCCCGAGATGGATTGCAGCGTGCTGGTATAGACCGACTTATATCCGTCGAGCACTGCGCGGCCACCTCCGTGTGGGTAAATCTTTCGGCACTCGTCGAGCAGCACGTCGAAGTAGTGGCTATGGAACACTCGGCTCCAAAAATCGCGGTGGTGGTAGCAACTCCACACATTCAGGCATTGGAGATGGCGCAGAGGGCCCACCAACCAACGGGGTAGTGCGCACAGCGGGGCTGCATCCATAATTGCGTGGTCTATCGCCACCTCGCCTCGCTCCAATATGCGCGAGAGGATTTTTCCGCCCAGCGAGAGCCCATAGATGCACTCGATGTGCCCGCCGTGATGCTGCTTTATGTAGTCGATAATCTGGCCTGCCTGGTCGTCTACCGAGGTGAAGGCGGTCTGCTTGCCGAGGGTAAATCCGTCTACCTGCGCAGTCACAATGTGGAAATGCTCTTTGAGCAGCCCTACCAGGGGCAAGAAAATCTCGTGCGACACCCCCAAGCCGGGGATGAGCATTACCGAGGGCTTCGAGACCGAGCCATAGTGTACAAAATCCATATGTTGAGTGGTTTTATCGTTGTTTTTGCAGGTGGTGCATCTGATGGCCGAAGAATGTGCGCTCGCCCACGGGCTCAAAGCCGCTGGCGAGGTAGAGCCTCTCGGCAGCGGGGTTTTGGGTGTCTACAATCAGCCCCACACGCTCGGCTCCCTCGGCAAATGCTCGCTTGCAGAAGGCCTCAATCAGAGCAGTGCCTACGCCTATGCTGCGATAGTGGGGCAGGGTGGCCAGCGAGTCGAGGTAGTACTCTCCCGCCTCGGTTTCGTCTACAATGGTGGGCACACGCCCTGTGCGCTGGCGGATTATGGCGAGGGTGCCTTGTCGCAACTCTTGCAACTTTGCTCCGTCGTAGCCCACAATGGCTCCTGCCACCTGACCATCGCACTCGGCAATGAGTGCGTTTTGCCAGCTGTACTGCGTGGCTTCGGAGTGGGCGATTTCGGTCAGCACGGCGAGATAGTCGCCTCCGCAATAGTTGCATAACGCCCCCGTGTCGCCTATGGCCATCGCCACGGCTTGTGCTATTGTGTGGGCATCGTGTGGTTGTGCGGGTCGGATTGTTATTGTGCGGTTGTTCATAGGAGCAAAGTTAGTGATTTTTTCCGAATGAGCCGCGAGGCTGTGTTGTTGGACGGATTACTGCGCCTGCCGATGGCAGGCTTGTGATCCGTAGGTCGCCAAGGCAAAACAAAAATGCCAATCCGTATTCGGTACGGCTACCTTTGTTTTAGAACGGATTACTGCACTACGCTGCGCTCCGTTTGTGATCCGTAGGGGGAGTGTCATCAAAGATTCAAGAGCCGTACTGCTACGCAGTAGCGACGCTTTTTTGTTTATATAGTGCATTTCGAGCAAGCTCGTAGCACCATATAAACAAAAAACCGAAACACTCTGTGTTTCGGCTCTTGAATCTTTGTGGGAGTTGACGGATTCGAACCGCCGACCCTCTGCTTGTAAGGCAGATGCTCTAAACCAGCTGAGCTAAACTCCCTTTCTGTTTCGTTTTGCGATGCAAAGGTAGCGCAAAAAATCATTCCTGCAAATTTTTCGCACAAAAAAATCACAAAAAAATGCATTTTTTTTCGCGCCCCCAAAGGCCAATTTTGCAACACCCACAAAATCAAACATTTGCCCCAAAACGCAAAAACGCCCCCAAATGTGCCACAAATTAACTTTCAACTCTCAGCTTTCAACTTTCAACTCAAATCGCTATCTTTGCCTAAAACCAAACGCACAAATTTTATGATAGAGATTGGAACACGCCACACCAGCACAGTGGTTGTTGGTAGCGATAATGTTGCGAGTGCCGTCGGCTCGGGCGGGCTCGACGTGTTTGCCACCCCTTCGATGGTGGCGCTTATGGAGAATGCAGCAATGACGGCAGTAGCCCCCTATTTGGAGGCGGGCCAGACCACCGTTGGGGGCCATATTGCCACGAGTCACCTGGCGCCTTCGCCCGTTGGTGCGACCATCGAGGCCGAGGCTGTGGTTACGGCTGTCGAGGGGCGCAAGATTGAGTTCTCGGTCGAGGCTCGCTGCGAGGGCAAAGTTATCGGCAGCGGAACCCACCTGAGGTTTGTGGTCGACGCCGCCAAGTTTATGAGCAAACTTTTGTAGTCCTATTTAAGGCGCAAAGAAAAAGTCGGGTGTTGCGCCCGACTTTTTTTGTTACATAACCACCAGCAGGGTGGCGACCGATATGATGGCCCAGAGCAGTATGCCCAGCACGAGGGGTTTGGCTCCCACCTTCTTGATTGCTCCGACCGATAGCCCGCAGCCAATCAGAAAGAGGGTAACACCCAGAGCCTTCTTCGAGAGCATTACAACGATGCTGCTAATCTGCTGGGGGATATTCAGGTAGGTATTCAGCAACATTGCGCCGACGAACATCAGTATAAACCAAGGGATTGCAATTTTCTTGCCCTTCGAGCGGAAGACCAAAATCGACACCAGCGCCAGCGGGAATATCCACAGTGCTCGGGTGAGTTTGATGGTTGTGGCCACTTGCAGGGCCTCTTGGCCATAGGCTGCACCAGCACCCACAACGGAGCTTGTGTCGTGAATGGCGATAGCTGCCCAGGTGCCAAACTGCTGCTCGCTGAGCCCCATGGCGTGGCCTATGGGTGGAAAGATAAAGAGCGCTATGGCGTTGAGGATGAATATAGTAGCCAGGGCGAGCGATGTGTCGTTTTCGTCGGCATCTATGATGGGCGAAACGGCTGCAATGGCGCTACCGCCGCAGATGGCCGTGCCCGACGAGATGAGGTAGGCATTCTTGGGGTTTACCTTCAATATCTTGCCCAGCGTCACGCCCAGAATCATCACTCCCACCACCGAGGCGATAGTGAAGAGCATACCCTCGCGACCTGCGGCCAGGGCCGAGTGTAGATTCATTCCGAAACCGAGTCCCACGACGGCTGCTTGGAGCAGGTATTTTGACACTTTTTTGTTGGCTTTGGGGTAGGGTGCGCCGATTGTGAGGGCCAGCGCTATGCCCATAAAGAGTGCCACTGCGGGCGAAACCCATAGCGAGCCTATGGCGGCTGCCCAATAGAGAATCTGACGTAGGGTGTTTGTGGTTTTGTTGTTCATTATTCCTTCTGTTTGTTGTAGTTTGCCCTTGCAAAGGTATCTATAATTTGAGTATAAAACGAATATGTATAAGTGTTGTTTGTTTGGAAATTAGAATAATTATGACTATATTGCAGCCAAGTTCTATTTGATGTGTATTTTTTTGACTAAAAGTATATGTCCGCAGCCTTCCTAAGCTGTGTTATTCATTAGGGTGTTCAAGGGTGTATCATGTTAAATTTAAAAATAATATTTCTAAAGAGATTCATATGAATTGGGGATGGGGCGAGGATGAAGACTTTTGTTGGAATGGATGGTATTCAATGGTGCCAGAAGAGTGGCTTGATGAAGAGAATAATTTTGAACATAGAATAAAAATGATCTTTGCTTTTAGAAAATGAAAATGCGTGTCAATTTTAGAGTTTTACAGATATTAATACCAATGTTACTCATACTGTCATGTGGAAGATATGGTAGTGTAGAACCTCCTGCTATGGATTTCTTGTATGATGTTCACTTATTCCCTCCTGCTGATGTAAAGTCGTTGGCTTGTAGGAATGTCGATTGCAATGAAGGTGATTTTGAGATTGTCTTGGATGTCGTCGCTTCTTATTCCCAATGGGTTGAGTGGGCTGATGAAAATAATCAGTTACTTGAATATATGGACAGGCAATTCCCGTTGACGTATGACGATGAGTTGCTCTATCCCTCCTATGTATTTACCACAATAAGTGATATATCTATTACAGCTAATCAAGAATTGTGGGGGCGTCAAGCAGGAACAGAGTTGAAAGACTTGTTTTGGATTGACCAAGAGTACAATTACCTATATCCCTCGGCAGATATGTTCCAAGAATCAACATCTTTGAGTGTGGCGGAATGGCTATCTAAGGGCTATATGGCGCCACGAGATATTAAGTTGTCTGCTATTAAGCCACCGACCGAGGTTTATTATGGCGACCTTGCTTATACTATTACTATTGGTTTGGGCGATTGCTTGGAGTGGAGTGTTGTGATTGGTCAATGGTGATTAGCTGTTTGTCTTCAGTTTTGATCCGAACGAACAAGCAAACACAAAAAGGGGCGGCCCGAGGGACCGCCCGACGACCGACCAGAGGAGGAAACAAGGCCCTCAGTGTTGGTCGGCTCGCACACACAAGACGGGTGTGCTGTGTGTCAGAAACGCCAACCTGCCGTTACCTGCAACATGCCCGAGTAGACATCCTTGGTGGTTGTCGCCAGGGGCGAGAGGCCATAGGAGTAGCGACCTTCGAGCACCATACCGAAGTCGAAGTCGTAGGCCATACCCGCAATCAGCTGGATGTTGAAGCGGTTGAATTCGCCGTCGATGTCGAAGCTGTCGTTGTCGCTCTTGATGCCCGAGTGGATCAGGTAGTCGAACTCGGCACCCATTTGGAGGTTCAGGCCGTCGATGACGTAGTATTTACCCACCACGGGCATCGACAGGTAGTTGAGGCGTACTTTCGAGTCGTACTCGTCGTTCATCTTGAATCCCTGCATCGAGAAGAGCAGGTCGGCCTCGATGACAAACCAGTTGCAGGCCACGCTCTCGAAGAAAAGGCCCGCAGTAACGCCTTCGCGTACTTTCACATCGCGCACACCGTTGATGGTCGAGAAGGTGGCACCCACCTTGGGGCCCCACGCCCAGCCTTGTGCGTTTGCAGCTGTGGCTACCATCAGTGCCGCAGCACAAAGAAGTAGAATTTTTTTCATAACCGTACTGTGTTTTTGGTTGTGGTTGTATTTGCTTGTTGTTTCGCCCCATAAATGGCAAAACAAGTGCCAAAAATCAACCGCTTGTGCCCAAAATCTCAATTCTATTCATATCTTTGTGGTGCTATGCTTACACGATACATTATATATTACAAGCTGCTGACCACGTTGCGCACGCTTTATCCACAGAGCGAGGCGGCTGCCATTGCCGAACGCTACTGCAACGATGTCTGTGGCTTTGGCTACTTCGATTTGACGCTCAATCCTTCGGTCGAGGTCGAGGATCTTACCGAGGTGGGCTTCGAGGGCGACATGGCGAGGTTGGCTGCGGGCGAGCCGGTGCAATATGTCATCGGCTGGACAGAGTTTTGCGACTTGCGCTTCTGGGTGCGCTCGGGGGTGCTTATTCCCAGGCCCGAGACCGAGGAGCTGGTGGCTATGATTGTGGGGGATAACAGACTCGAAGAGCCCCGAATTCTGGATATCGGCACGGGTAGTGGTGCTATTGCCGTGTCGCTGGCCCACAAGATTAAGGGGGCTCAGGTGGAGGCCATGGACCTGTCGGTCGAGGCGCTCGAAGTTGCCCACTTCAATGCCCGCTCACATGGGTTGAAGGTAGAGCTGTTTCAAGACGATGTGTTAGAGTTTGAGCCCGAGCCCGAGAGCCTCGATGTGGTGGTGTCTAATCCGCCCTATATTCCTCAGAGCGAGAGCGCTACGATGTGGCGCAATGTTGTGGACTACGAGCCCTCGATGGCGCTTTTTGTGCCCGACGAAAACCCCATTGTATTCTATGAGCGCATTGCCGATGTGGCTTGGGAGGCGCTTGTGTCGGGCGGTAAATTGTACTTCGAACTGCACGAAACTACGGCCCACGATGTGGCTGCAATGGCTCGTCGCCGAGGCTTCTGCGAGGTGGAGGTTGTGGCCGATATAAATTCCAAACCCCGAATGCTCCGATGCGTAAAACCCTGACCGACGTGGGGAGCGAACGCACCCCACAACCCCGCACCAAAACACCCGAACAGGCCCTCGCGTCGTTGATGCGCCAGTGTGCCCGTGCCGAGCGTTGTAGTGGCGATGCACTGCGCCTGATGAAACGCTGGGGAGTGGCCGATGACGATGCTCGCAAGGTGGTCGAAAGGCTTGTGCGCGAGAGGTTTATCGACGACCAGAGGTATGCCGATGCCTATGTGCGCGAGAAGAGTCGCTTTGGGGGCTGGGGGGCACATAAGATTCGCCTTTCGCTGCGTGCCAAACGTGTTGCGCCCGAGATTGTGGAGCGAGCACTGAGCCAGATTGAGAGGGGCGAAAGTGCCGAGAATTTGGCCCGCATAATTGAGCGCAAGGCGGCCCGCACCCCACATAAAGATCTGTGGGATTTGAAGGGTAAACTAATGCGTTTTGGGCTGAGTCGTGGGTTCGACTACGACGATGTGGTGGCTACGGTAGAGCAATGCCTTCGCGCGAGAGAGTAGCCAAGTGGGGTTCTAAGGCGTGGGCTACGATGCTGTGGAATTTCACTTCGCTGGCCGAGCCAATCATCTGAATACCAACGGGGGTGAATGCAAAAACCTCCTCCATCTGACCGAGTTGGTCGGTCGCAATCTCTTGTTCTATGAGTTTTACACCCGCCATTTGGCAGAGCGAGGCCATCAGTTCGCGCTCGGCCGAGGGGCGTGCGCCTTTCTCTATGGGTGTTGTGAGGAGTGTGTCGCCACGCAGGGCATAGAGTGGGTTGTCGCCTGTCGAGAGCAGGGCACCCGCACGATTACCTCGCAGGGCTATGCCGGCACCGTTGCGACGGGCAAAATCGTCGGCAAAACGTGCCGCAGCAAGCGAGATGGTGGTGTGGTGCTTCTCGAAGGGGATTTCGTAGTTTGTAACGACGGCTTGTGGCCTGATACTCAGGAGTGAATAACCCTCATAGGGGGTGGTGGAACGGTGGCAAAGCAGTGTGCGTGCCGAGCCGTCGTCTTGGGGTATTAGATAGAGGTCTACGGTGTTGCCCCATTCGGGGTAGAGTCCGTAGTAGAGCAGGTCGTTTATCTGCTTGGCTATGTGGGCTGCATCGAGCGCGGGCTTGGTGCCAAAGAGGGCTTTGTGCGACTCGGCGGCGTAGCGTAGTTTCAGGGGCAAATGCAGGGGCTTGTGACCGAAGGTATTTATGGTGGTATAGACGCAGTTACGCGCAAGTATCGACTCCATTCCGAGGTCGCACTGCTGCCAGGTGGTCATCTTACCATCCAGAAATATCTTGTCGTTGCTGTTCATCTTGTCGGGGGTGACGTTGTGGCTTTTGTGTGGGCCCTACAACATTATTATCTTCATAAGGAGTTCGCGGAGCAGTTCGCCCTCGGTTGCGCCACCTCCGCCAATGCCCTTGTTTTTCATGTCATACTCCCTGATAAGGCCCAGGATTATGAAGATTTTCTTGTTGGGATAGAGCTTTGCGGCCCTCAGGTAGCCTTCGAGCAGGAAGGGGTGAACCTTCAATAACGACGAAAGCTCCTGGGTGGATGTGGCGGGCATACCTTTAACCCTTGTTTGCCACTCTTTGTAGTTGATTATGAAGAGCTTCTGGAAGTACGAAAAGAGTGTCGAGACGGTCACTACCATAGGGTTGTTCTTGGGGTTGCGTGCAAAGTAGTCGGCAATCCTCATGGCCTTGGCGAAATCTTTGCGAGCAATGGCCTCCACCAACTCGTAGTTGTTGTACTCCTTGCTTATGCCGATGTTCTGCTCTATGTGGTCGGCGGTGATGGCTTTGGTGCCCTCGGGCAGACTCACGAGCAGTTTTTCTATCTCGTTGATAATCTTGCTGATGTCTACACCCATGTAGTCCACCACCATACGCAGAGCCTTCTCCTCTATGGCGCACCCTTTGTGCTTGCGGAGCCACGCACCCAACCAGGGGCCGAGTTCGTTGTCATAGGGCTTGGTCGACTCAAAGACCACACCTTTGGCGGCTGTGTGTTTGTAGAATTGCGAACGCTTGTCCACGCTTTTGCCCTTGCAGGCCACCACAAGTACGGTGGTGGGGGAGGGCGAAGCGGTGTAGAGCCCCAGGGTGTCAATTTTGCGTAGCGAGGCGGCATCCTTGACGATGATTACCATCCTGCGCCCCATCATAGGCATCTGCCTTGCGTGGTTTATGATTGTGCCCTCGTCGGTATCTTTGCCGTAGACAATAATCTGGTTGAAAGCCTTCTCGTGCTCCTCCAACAGACTCTCGGCCAACAGGTCAGTGAGGCTGTCGATAAAGAAGCCCTCCTCGCCCATAAGCAGGTATACGGGAGCCACTTTGCCGGCCTTCACGTCGGCCACAATCTGCTCGTATTGGGCATACGAATCGCGGAATTTAACTCCTTTTGCCATAGTCTGTTACGAGTGTTTGGTTAGATTATCTCTTTGGTTATTTTTAGCACGTTTTCGGTCTGCTGGGTTATGCGGTTGCGCTCGTCGATGCGCTGCCCTACGAGCCACACTATTTGACCATCTGAGGTGAGCACAAACTGACGCCCCTTCTCGGCCATCGACATCTTGATATCTATCAGATAGTCGCTCACTTTTTTCTCGTGAGTCATACCCAGAGGGATGAAACGGTCGCCCTCGCTCCACTTGCGCAGTACGAGAGGCTCGCGGAGGGTGTCGGCATCGAGCAGAGCGACATTTTCGGGCTGAATGAGCGTTTCGATGTTGTCGATATCTTTGTGCTCGATGTAGAGCACCGAGTTGCCGCAGTAGACCTTGCTTTTGGCCAGATTTACGGCCACCTCGCAGATGTCGTCGCTGGCGATGCGCGAAATGGCAATGCGCCCACGATCGATGTAGGCCACCCAATCGCGCGAGTAGAAACGCTTGCCTGTGGACCCTGCCCTTAGGGCGTTGCAGAGCGAGTCTACAACGTCGCCCTTGAAGCCGTAGTTCTGGCTCATAAGCTCATAGATTACAAACTCCAACGGGAATCCCTTGTCGATTTTCTCGGGCACTATAATATCTTCGTTGCCAATGTGTTGAACGGCATCGGTGGCGATTTTTTCGATTGCGTGGTTGATAAATTTCTGCGCATCGGTCAGTCGGTCGATGTTGCTGCACATCGTGGGTGTAAATTGGGGCACAAACTCCCTCAGTCGGGGCACAATGCCCAGGCGGATTTTGTTGCGCAGATATTTGGTCGATTTGTTCGACGAATCCTCGCGGAAGGGGATGTGGTTGGCCTTGGCGTAGTCGTAGATTTCGTGGCGGGTGGCAAAGAGCAGCGGGCGGATTATGCGACCGTTTATGACGCTGATGCCCGTCAGACCTTTCAGCCCCGTTCCTCGGAGCAGGTTTATGAAGAATGTTTCGATGCTGTCGTCGGCGTGGTGGGCAACGGCAATGGTGTCGTAGCCCTCGTCGGTGCACAGCTCGCTAAACCAAGCGTAGCGCAACCTTCGTGCGGCCATCTGTACCGACTCGCCCGTTGCGGCCATCTCCTCGCGGGTGTTGAAACGTCGGTTGTAGCAGGGCACGCCCAGCCTTGTGGCCTGGTGCTCTACGAGTACTTCATCTTCTTCGGCCTCTACGCCTCGGAGCTGGAAGTTGCAGTGGGCCACACCCACGCGGTAGCCTGCCGACACAAACAGGTGCATCATCACCATCGAATCGACACCACCGCTGACAGTGAGCAGAATTTTGTTCTGGCGACCAACAAGCTGATGGTCGCTGATGTATTTCTCGAACTTCTCTTTAAGATTGGTTGCCATACGTTATTCTTGTGGTCGATGGTCGACCGTCAAATGTGCTAACAGTCTATAAAATATTCACTTCGGGCGATATTTCTACGCCAAATTTCTCTTTCACCTGATGGCAAATCTCCTCGGCCAATGCCACCACTTCGGGCCCCGTTGCTCCGCCACGATTGACGAGCACCAGAGCTTGCTTGTCGTGCACACCGGCATTGCCCAAGCTTTTGCCCTTCCAGCCGAGAGTGTCTATCATCCAGCCGGTTGCGATTTTGAGCACCTCGGGCGAGCCGGCTACTTCGTAGACGGGCATTGTGGGGTATTGGGCTTTGAGGGCCTCCACTTGTGTGCGGGGCAATACGGGGTTTTTGAAGAAACTGCCGGCATTGCCTACGACCTCGGGATTGGGCAGCTTGCTATCCCTGATTGCCACCACTGTCTTGCGGATGTTGGCAGGAGTAGCCTCGCCCAAAGCCTCCACCTCGGGGCGTAGCGAGCCGTAGTCCAAACGAGGAGTGCCGCTTGTGCCGAGTCGGTAGAGTACGGCTGTGATTATTACCTTGCCTTTGAGGGCCTGCTTGAAGATGCTCTCGCGGTAGCCGAATGCACACTCCGAGGCGGGAATGACCACCTTTTCGAGGGTGGCAACATCCAGGCTCTCAACCTCTACGATGCAATCTTTGGCCTCGGCTCCGTAGGCGCCAATGTTTTGCACAGCACTTGCGCCCACACTACTCGGAATGGCCGAGAGGTTTTCCATGCCCCACAGACCACGCTCTACGCTCCACGCCACCACATCGTCCCACAACTCGCCAGCGTAGGCTCGGATGACTACCTGCTGGTCGTTGCTGCTCACCACCTCAATACCTTTGGCGGTGGAGTGGAGCAGTGTGCCTTTGTAGTCGGCCGCAAAGAGTGTGTTGCACCCTGCGCCGAGGATATCCCAACGGCTCTCGGGGGCAAAAAGGTGTCGGTTGGCAGCGATAAAGTCGGCCAAATCTTCGACGCTGTTCCACTCGACGAGCAGGTCGGCGCTGGCATCGATGCCGAAACTGTTGTATCGGCGGAGCGATATGTTTTTGTGAATTGTTGCCATAATAATCCGCAAAGTTATATTTTTTAGTCGAAAAATGCACAATCGGCAAAATAAATCATTCGTGGGTGGTGGATTTTGGTCGCCATATTTTGAAGTATTCAAAAATATGGGTAACTTTGTGGGATTAAATGTGCAATCTAAACTACGCCCATAAATGTTTACAAAAGCAGACATCGCTCAGATTGAGGCACACGGCCTTTCGGTAGAGAAGGTCGAGGCCCAATTGGATAATTTCCGCAAAGGGTTCCCATTTTTGAAAATCGTCTCGTCGGCTACGGTCTGCAACGGTATTAAGGCTATTGGTGACCAGCAGGCCGAGGAGTATAGGGCCTTGTGGCGTGAGGCAGTCGGTGGACTTAAAGTCGAAAAGTTTGTCCCCGCAAGCGGTGCTGCTACCCGTATGTTCAAGGATTTGTTTGCATTTGTGAACGAGGATAAGGGCGGCAAGGTGGTCGAGGCCGTAGAGCAGGGGCTGGATAAGTTTGCTTTTGCCGAGCAGCTCTGCGCACTTGTGGGCGAGGGTGCTACGCTCAAAGAGAAAGTGGCAGCCATTGTGGGCCCAGGGCTCGACTATGGTGCCAAGCCCAAGGGACTCATTCTCTTCCACAACTACCCCGATGGCCCTCGTACCGCTTTTGAGGAACACCTTGTTGATGGTGCTATGTATGCAGCCTCGGAGGGCAAAGTGAATATCCACTTCACCGTTTCGCCCGAACACATCGAGGGCTTCGAGAGCTTGTTCGAGAGCGTGAGGGAGAAGTATGAGAGCAAGTTTGGCGTAAAATACAATATCTCTATGTCGGTGCAGAAGAGCAGTACCGACACCATAGCGGCCAATCCCGACGGAACACCCTTCCGAGAGGACGATGGCCGTTTGTTGTTCCGCCCTGCGGGCCACGGTGCGCTCATCGAGAACTTGGGTGAGAGAGATGCCGACGTGCTCTTCGTTAAGACTATCGACAATGTTGCCCCCGATAGCTTGAAGGGCGACACAATCAAGTATAAAGAGATTTTGGCGGGCCTGCTTGTTGCTACTCAGCGCAAAGTTTTTGGCTATGTGGAGCAGATTGAGTCGGGTAGTGCAAACCTCGACGAGGTGGCTGCCTTTGTTGAGGAGGGCTTGTGTGTAAGGCTCCCCGAGGGTGTGAAAGCATTGGAGGGCGAGGCTCTGGCGGCAGAGTTGCTCGCAATCTTGAATAGGCCTCTGAGGGTGTGTGGTATGGTGCGCAACGAGGGCGAGCCCGGTGGTGGTCCCTTCTGGGCCGAGAGTGCCGATGGGGTGGTGGCTTTGCAGATTGCCGAGTCGTCGCAGATTTCGCCCGAGCAGAAACACCTGATGGCCGAGGCTACCCACTTCAATCCCGTAGATATTGTTTGCGCTACCAAGAACCACAAGGGCGAGCACTACAACTTTGCCGACTTTGTGGATCCCCAGACCGGCTTTATTTCGAGCAAGTCGAAGAGCGGCAGGGAGTTGTTGGCTCAGGAGTTGCCCGGCTTGTGGAATGGTGCTATGGCAAGGTGGAACACCCTGTTTGTGGAGGTGCCCATCTCGACCTTCTCGCCCGTGAAGGTTGTGAGCGACCTTCTCCGCTGCGAACACCAATAGAAAGAATTGAGAATTGAGAATTGAGAATTTTGGAGCGCAGTGGCGCAGACTTTTTGATTTTTCAGTTCGTATAATACCGAAATTCAGCAGTGAATAGAGGTGGAACTTATGGAGTGTAAGAGATATGAGCGTAGCGAGTATCTCAGAAAAGTTTTTTGCGGAGCTTTTTTATAAAAAAGCGACAAACGAAACAAGAAAAAAACAACAAACAAAATATAAAACAACACGAACAACTATGGAAAACAAAAAACTTCAAGAACTGACCGAGAAACTCTACGAAGAGGGTTTGTCGAAGGGCCGTGCCGAGGCTGAGCGCCTTGTGGCCGAGGCCGAGCAGAAAGCAAAAGCACTTGTAGCAGAGGCTGAGCAGAAGGCTGCTGCTATTGTGAAGGCTGCCGAGCAGAAGGCTGCCGAGATTAAAAAGAACAACGAAACCGAGGTGGCTCTGGCTACCCGTGGTGCTGTTGCTGCCTTGAAGGAGAACATCGCCAATCTGGTGGTTGCCAAGAGCACTGCCGAGGCTGTTCACGCCGCAACTATCGACCCCGCATTTGTGAAGGAGATGTTGCTCGGTATCGCTAAGGGCTGGAATGGTGAGAAGGTGGAGCTGGCAGTGGCTCTGCCCGCCGATATGAAGTCCAAATTCGAGGCCGAGGCCGAGGGCGCAGTGAAGGCTCTGTTGGCCGAGGGTATCGAGGTGGGCTACTCGGAGAAGGTTAAGAGTGGCTTCAAGGTGGCTCCCAAGGATGGTGGCTACTACATCAGCTTCACCGACGAGGACTTTGCAGCTCTGTTGGGCGAGTATCTGAAAGAGAAAATCACTAAAATCCTCTTCTAAACGACTATGGCTACAAACTACTACTGCCTTGTTGCAGGACTCAGAGAATACACGCTCGACGGCGATGTTAAGGGGTTCGACGCAAGGGTTGTGATAGAGGAGATTGCCGAGGCTCTGAGCAAGGCCGACCGCAAAGCACTCGCCGCACACCTTCTCTTCTGGGATGTGTGCAATATGGTGAATGTGCGCAACGGTAGGGATGGCTTCTCGACGCTGGGCAATCTGAGCCGCGAGGAGTTGGTGGCCGAGTTGGAGTGCCCAACTGTGCTGCCTGCCGAGTTGAGGGAGGTTATCGAACTCTATGCCGAGGTGGCCGGTGGCGAGGTGGATGCCGACGACGAGCGTCTGCTGCGAATCGACACTTCGCGTAGTTTCGAGGCTTCGCTCTTTGGTGCCTACTATCGCTATTGTGCCAAGAGCCGTTGCAGGTTTGTGAGGGAGTGGGCCGAGGCCGACCGCAACCTGCGCAACATCACCGCAGCCGTAACCGCACGCCAGAGGGGTATGACCATTGGCGAGGTGGTTGTGGGAGAGGGCGACGTGGTGGCTCAGCTGAGCCGTTCGTCGGCTGTGGACTTCGGTTTGAAGGGCGAGCTGACCTACATCGACAACCTTATTGCTGCTCTGGGCGACAATCAGGACCTGCTGGACAAAGAACACCGCATCGACCTTATTCGCTGGAATATGGCCGAGGAGTTGGCTACATTCGACTACTTCAACATCAACTACCTGCTCAGCTATGTGGCTCGCCTGGGCCTTGTTCACCGCTGGGCTATGCTCGATGCCGAAAGGGGCAAAGAGATGTTCCGCCGATTGGTGGGCTCGCTGGGTGCCAAAGAGCAGATTGCCGAGGCCGAGAGCAGGTATGCTGCCGAGTAGGAGAGATTTCTGATGCAAACAAGAGAAAACAAAATATAAACAAACACAATGAAAACAACAGGTAAAGTTCAAGGTATTATCTCGAACATCGTGATTGTCGAGACCGAGGGTGCAGTGTCGCAGAACGAGATCTGCTACATCACCATTGGTGGCGTCAAGCTGATGGCCGAGGTGATCAAAGTAAACGGCAAGAACGCCTATGTGCAGGTGTTCGACTCGACTCGTGGCCTGAGGATTGGCACCGAGGTAGAGTTCGCAGGCCACATGTTGGAGGCAACACTCGCCCCCGGCATCATTTCGCGCAACTACGACGGTTTGCAGAATGACCTCGAAAAGATGGAGAGCCTCTTCATCGAGCGTGGTACTCAGACCGACCCCATCGACTTCGAGAAACTCTGGGAGTACAAACCTCTGGCCCAGGTGGGCGACGTGGTTACTGCCGGTGATTGGCTCGGCGAGGTTAAGGAGTTGTGGGTAAACCACAAGATTATGGTACCCTTCGTTATGACCGGCACCTACACCGTTAAGTCGTTGGCCGAGGCTGGCGAGTATAACGTCAACAAGGTGGTGGCTGTGCTGACCGACTCGGAGGGCAACGACTACAATGTAACTATGGTGCAGAAGTGGCCCGTTAAGAAGGCTATCAAGGGCTATGTGGCCAAACCCCGTCCCAGCCGTATTATGGAGACCGGTGTGAGGGCTATCGACACCTTCAACCCCATTGCCGATGGTGGTACCGGTTTTATCCCTGGTCCTTTCGGTGCTGGTAAGACTGTGTTGCAGCACGCCATCTCGAAACAGGCCGAGGCCGACCTTATTATTATGGTAGCGTGCGGTGAGCGTGCAAACGAGGTGGTGGAGATCTTTGCCGAGTTCCCCCACTTGGACGACCCCCGTACCGGCCACAAACTTATGGAGCGTACCACCATCATCTGTAACACCTCGAATATGCCCGTTGCGGCTCGTGAGGCATCGGTTTATACCGGTATGACCATCGCCGAGTACTATCGTGCTATGGGCTTGAAGGTGCTGCTGCTGGCCGACTCGACTTCGCGTTGGGCACAGGCACTCCGTGAGATGAGTAACCGTTTGGGGGAGCTTCCCGGTCAGGACGCATTCCCTATGGACCTCTCGGCAATCATCTCGAACTTCTATTCGCGTGCAGGTTTGGTACACTTGCGCAGCGGTGCTACCGGTTCGGTAACCTTCCTCGGTACCGTATCGCCTGCGGGTGGTAACTTGAAGGAGCCCGTGACTGAGTCGACCAAGAAGGCTGCAAGGTGTTTCTACGCTCTGTCGCAGCAGCGTGCCGACTCGAAACGCTACCCCGCAATCGATCCTCTGGATAGCTACTCGAAATACTTGGAGTATCCCGAGATTGTAGAGTACCTCGACGAGCACATCGAGCAGGGCTGGGTTAAGAACGTAATGGAGGGCAAAACCCTTGTACAGAGGGGTAAAGAGGCCTCGGAGCAGATTAACATCTTGGGCGACGACGGTGTACCCGTAGAGTATCACGAGAGGTTCTGGAAGAGCGAGCTTATCGACTTCGTAATCTTGCAGCAGGACGCTTTTGATGATATCGATGCCAACTGCCCCATCGACCGCCAGAAATATATGTTCGACTTTGTAATGGAGGTGTGCCGCAAACAGTACTCGTTTGCCGACTTCGAGGAGTGCTCGGCATTCTTCAAGACTCTGATCAACCTCTTCAAACAGCTCAACTATACCGAGTGGAAGAGTGCAGAGTTCGACACCTATCGTGCAAAGATTGACGAATTTGTAGCCACCAAATAACCAGCGATTTAGATATGGAAACTAAGGCTTTTCAGAAAGTATATACCAAGATTGACAACATCACCAAGGCGACCATCTCGCTCCGCGCAACAGGCGTGGGTAACGACGAGCTGGCAACCGTTGGTGGCCACTTGGCCCAGGTGGTTAAGATTATGGGCGACCAGGTAACCTTGCAGGTATTTGAGGGTACCGAGGGTATCTCGACCGATGCCGAGGTGGTATTCCACGGTGTTCCCCCCACGCTCAAAGTGGGCGATGGCTTGGCAGGTAGGTTCTTCAACGCCTATGGCGAGCCTCTGGAAGGTGGCGCACCCGTTGAGGGCGAGGAGAGGGAGATTGGCGGTCCTACCGTAAACCCCTTCCGTCGTCGCCAGCCCAGCGAGCTAATTGCTACCGGTATTGCAGGTATCGACCTTAATAATACTATTGTATCGGGCCAGAAGATTCCCTTCTTTGCCGATCCCGACCAGCCCTACAACCAGGTGATGGCCAATGTGGCTCTGAGGGCTCAGGCCGACAAGATTATTCTGGGCGGTATGGGTATGACCAATGACGACTTCTTGTATTTCAAGAACTTGTTTGAGAACGCAGGTGTGTTGGATAGGATTGTTTGCTTTGTGAACACCACCGAGAATCCTCCTGTGGAGCGTCTGCTGGTGCCCGATATGGCTCTGACTGCTGCCGAGTACTTTGCTGCCGACAAGGGCGAGAAGGTGCTGGTGCTGCTGACCGATATGACCTTGTATGCCGACGCTCTGGCTATCGTGTCGAACCGTATGGACCAGATTCCTTCGAAGGACTCGATGCCCGGCTCGCTCTACTCGGATTTGGCAAAAATCTACGAGAAAGCGGTGCAGCTGCCCAGCGGCGGTTCGATTACCATCATTGCGGTTACCACTCTGTCGGGTGGCGATATCACCCACGCTGTGCCCGATAACACCGGTTATATCACCGAGGGTCAGTTGTTCTTGCGTAACGATACCGACACCGGTAAAGTTATCGTAGACCCCTTCCGTTCGTTGTCGCGTCTGAAACAGCTCGTTATTGGCAAGAAGACCCGCGAGGATCACCCCCAGGTTATGAATGCCGCAGTACGACTCTACTCGGATGCTGCCAATGCCAAGACCAAGTTGGAGAACGGTTTCGACTTGTCGGACTACGACGAGCGTGCACTGCGCTTTGCCAAGGAGTACTCGGACAAACTGCTGTCGATCGACGTAAACATCGACATTACCGAGATGTTGGATACTGCTTGGGCTCTGTTTGCTAAACACTTCGACAAGAGCGAGGTTACCATCAAGGCCGAGCTTGTGGCTAAGTATTGGCCAGAGGCATAAGATTTACAAAGGAATTAAGAAAACCATTCTAAATCACGAAATTAGATGGCAATAAAATTTCAATATAACAAAACATCGCTTGGCGAACTCGGCAAGCAGCTCAAAATGCGCCAAAGGGCCCTGCCTACTATCAAGAGTAAGGAATCGGCCCTGAGGGTTGAGGTGTCGGCGGCCAAAGAGAAGGCCGAAGGCTACCAGAGCCGCATGGAAGAGCTGATGGAGCGCTATGATTATATGGCGGCTCTGTGGGGCGAGTTCGACAAAGACCTTCTGAGGGTGAAGGATGTCGAGCTGGGCATATCGAAGATTGCCGGTGTGAGAATCCCCGCCTTGAAGGGTGTGGTTTTCGATGAGAGGCCCTACGACCTCTTCTCGTCGCCCGCATGGTTGAGCGATGGTGTGGAGGTACTCAAAGAGATTGCCCGCCTGGGTATCGAGTTTGAGGTATTCCAGCGCCGCACCGAGCTGCTCGACCACGCTCGCAAGAAGACCACTCAGAAGGTGAACCTCTACGAGAAGGTGCAGATTCCGGGCTACGAGGATGCTATCCGCAAGATTAAACGCTTCCTCGAAGACGAAGAGAACCTCTCGAAGAGCGCCCAGAAGATTGTTAAGACCAAACACGAACAAAATGCCGACACGCTATGATAGTTAAGATGAATAAATATACTCTTGTGCTCTATCACAAGGCGCAGGAGGAGTTCTTGCAGAGGTTGCAGGAACTCGGTGTGGTCGACATTACCACCACAGGTTGGGAGCCTAACGACTCGGAGCGAGTGTTGCTTGCCGAGATTGAGGCCCACAAAGAGGCTGCCGAAACATTCTCGGCGCTGAGCAAAAAGGAGGGCTTTGTGAAGGGCGAGCCTTACGCTACGGGCGAGGAGGCTTATGAGCACTACCGCGAGGCTTCGGCCAAGATCGAGAGCCTCACCAACCAGATTGCCAAGGCTGCCAAAGAGGCCGAGGAGCTTGCCGTATGGGGCGAGTTCAGCCCCGAGGCTATCGAGAAGTTGGCTGCCGAGGGTATCGTGTTGCACTTCTACTCGTGCTACACCAGCGAGTACAACCACGCTGTGGCCGAGTGGAGGGAGAGATACACTGTTGAGGAGATTGCCGAACACAACGGCACTACCTATTTTGTAATTGTGAGCCGCAAAGGTGAGGCTTCGCCCGCCATCGACGCTCAGGTGGTACGCACTCCTGCTACCAACCACGAGGGCAAGGTGGCCGAGGTGAAGGCTTTGGAGGCCGAGTTGGCGGAGTGGAACGGTGTTATGGGCCGCTGTGTGGCCAGCGCCGAGCTGATTGCCGACCACGGTTGCGCGATTAAGGACTCGCTCCAATTCAGCAGCGTAAGGCGTAGCGGTAAGGGCGAGGCCGAGGGGCACCTTGTAGTGTTGCAGGGCTGGGCTCCCGAGGAGAATGCCAAGGCCGTAGATGCAATGCTCGATGCCGAGCCTGAGGTTATCTACGCCAAGGAGAGGCCCACTATGGAGGACGATACTCCTGTGAAACTGCGCAACGGCTGGTTTGCCAAACCCTTTGAGTTCATTGGCGACTTCTATGCAGTGCCCAAGTATGGTACGATGGACCTGACGATGTACTTTGCACCCTTCTATATGCTCTTCTTCGGCTTCTGTATTGGCGATGCGGGCTATGGTGCAACCTTCTTCCTGATAGGTCTGTTTATGTACTTGAAGAAGATGAAGGGTATGAAGCTCATCTCGCAGCTGGTTATGTGGCTGGGTGCAGCTTCGGTATTCTTTGGCCTCTGCGTGGGTAACGTCTATGGTGTGTCGCTTATTGGCAAGGGTGTGCCCGAATGGTACAACAACGCCATGACTACCATCAACGACCAATTGTTCTACATTGCACTCGGCTGCGGTATTGTGCAGATTATCTTTGCACTTGTGCTGAATGTGATAAATACCACCATTGCCTACGGATTTAAGTACTCGTTTGGCACTCTGGGCTGGCTTATCATATTGGTAGACTGCTTGCTGGCGTTCTTGCTGCCTATGGTTGGCGTAGAGGGCTTCTCGTTCTCGTCGCCTGTATGCCTGGGTATTTTGGGCGTAGGTGCGGTGTTGATGCTGCTGCTGAATAACCCCAACCGCAATCCTCTGGTCAATTTTGGCTCGGGCTTGTGGGACACCTATAATAACTTGACCGGTCTGTTGGGCGACGTGCTGAGCTATGTGCGTCTGTTTGCCATCAGCTTGTCGGGTGGTGCGTTGGCGGTTGTGTTCAACGACTTGGCCGGCAGCTTGGCTCCCGACACCCCTGGCTTGCGTCAGCTTGTGATGTTCCTGATTCTGGCCTTTGGCCACGGCATCAATATCTTTATGTCGGCCATCGGAGCATTCGTTCACCCCATGCGTTTGACCTTCATCGAGTTCTATAAGAACGCGGGCTTTGAGGCTGCCACACGCATCTATACTCCTTTCAAAAAGAGCAAAAACAACTAAAATTCAAATAATTAACAACTAAAAACAATTAAAACATTATGAACATTATTCTTGCTTACATTGGCGTAGTACTTATGGTAGCACTTTCGGGTATTGGTAGTGCTTATGGTACCTCTATTGCTGCAAACGCAACCGTTGGCGCAATGAAAAAACGTATGAACTCGTTTGGTCAGTCGATGATTTTGTCGGCACTGCCTGCAACTCAGGGTTTGTATGGTTTTGCTGCATTCTTCTTCGTACAGAACTACCTGACCGCAGGTATCAGCCTGATGCAGGCTGCTGCTATCTTTGGTCTTGGTTTGACCGTAGGTATGGTCTGCTTGTTCTCGGCAATTCGTCAGGGCCAGATTTGTGCTAATGGTATCGCTGCTATCGGTGGTGGCTACGACGTTATGGGTAAGACTCTGCTGCTGGCAGTATTCCCCGAGTTGTATGCAATTATCACCGTGGCTGTTACCTTCCTTGTAACCGGCCTTATGGGTGAGCCCGTTGTGTTGTAATTCATCACTACGGACAACAACAAAAAACTCCTCCCGAAAGTTCGGGAGGAGTTTTTTGTTTTATGCTTGGTGCAATTAGAAACAGTAACCTACGCGGATGCTAAAACTCATTGCCACGTTGTCGTTGTGGGTGCCGAGCCACTTCCAGAGCTGAAAACCGTGGTGGTAGCCCGTCTCGGCGGGGATGCCCACTGCGGGACCGCCACCAAACCAGCCATCAACAATCAGACGACCAAAGGTGGTCTGATAGCCTGCCGTAGCGAGCAGAGTGCCCATAGCTGCCAAACGCCTGTGGCCATTTGCCGAGGTGTAGTGGTAGCGCGAGTAGATTGCCTCGGGACGCACATAAAAGCCACACAGAGGGCCTTTGTCCTCGCTTGTGAGGAAGAACTTGTGTCCATAGCGGAGCGTGAAACCCAGAGGGTCGTTCTGATACTTGTCGTAGCCCGCACTGATAAGGCTCACGCACACCTCGCCACTCTGACGGTGGGGGAGAGCATACTCATACGACACCTTGGTACTACCCGTAGCCCACGAGAGGAAGGTTATCTTTATGGCTTGATTGTAGCCCTCGGTTTGGGCTTGGGTGGTGGTTGCCAGCCCACCAATCATAAGCAGTGTTAGAAGTAGTTTGCGCATATTGGTTTAGAGTGGGTTAAAAGTTCTTGCCAAACGAAATGTAGAAACCTCCTGCGGGATTGCGGTCGGTGCCACTTGCCAGCAGAGTTATGGGGCCGAGCGAGGTGTTGTAGGTGTACTTCAAGCCAAAGCCAAAGAGGCTGTCCTCGAAGAGGAACATTCGGCGGAAGTCGTCGTCTTGAATGGCGTAGTTGGCCACCAGCGAGAGGTATTGGTTTTTCAGGAAACGGTAGCGGGCCTCCACGGCACCCACCATCACCGAGTTGTCGAACAGCTCGATGTGTTGCAGACCTACAAAGGGCATCTGCTGTGGCATGTGTCGGCCGGGTAGGGTGCCACCCATCGAGTTGCGGTAGGCGTAGGTGATCTCTTGACCAATGAGCGTGCGACCATAGACCGAGGGTAGCAGGGTGAGCTGACCATTGCCCAAGAGATTTACGGTGCCCAAAATGTGATAGTTGAGCGAGGCAAAGGGCTCGTGGTTGTGTACTTCCAGACCATTGTTGGTGTGGACTATGTAGTCGGCCTCGATAGACCAACCCTTGGTGGGCACATAGAAGTCGTCGAGCGACTCGTAGTGGCCGCCTATGCGATAGTTGATATAACCCTCTCTGTTGGCCTCACGCAGGTTGTTGCCATCTTGGTAGAGCGACTCGTGGAAGTCGAAATAGTCGTACTCGATGCCCATTGCGAGGTTGAAATTTCGCATGTAGATATCCGAAAACATCAACGAGAGGGTGTGGAGGTTGTAGTTGGCCGAGTTGGCGGTGCGAATACCGTTTTTGTAGAAAACAAAGTCGCTGTACTGATACTTGTAGTTGAACGTAAACTCGCCGATGAATACCCTGCTGCTCGATGCGCTCAGCTTTACATAGGGGCTTTGGCTCAGACGTGTGGTCAGCCCAATGCGGGGCTTGAACGAGTTGCCCATCAGTGTCATCTCGGTATTGAGCAATAGGGCTGCCAACTCGTGGGAGTCGAAGCGGAAGCCCACATTTACCATTGCATTCTGCTTGTCGTCTACGCCAATGGTCAGGTCGTAGGGGGCGTTGTGCGAAAGGCTGTACTTCACAAAGTCGAAACCTCCCAGATTGCGTATCTGCTCGATGTTGCGGTTAAACTCCTTGCGGGTTACGGTGGTGTAGGGTTTCAGGTCGAGATATTTGCTTATGATGCGCCTCTCCATGGGGTTGAAGCCTTTCAGGTGGATGGCACCAATGCGCAGAGGGGTGTCGGCAGAGTAGTGCCTCTGTCGATCTGGTGGGCGATAACCCTCGGGCAGACCAATCTCTCGGCGCAACTGCTGCAAGCCGTTGCGGTGGACATCGGCCTCCCTCTGACCACGCATCACCAGCGAATCAACCGCCTCGGCCGAGAAACTTGCAGCCGAGTAGGGGGCCACCTCGGGGTGGATGTAGTAGTCGCAGTCGGCCTTGTTGGCCTCGAACTTGTCGCGCCCGAGGAAGGTGGTTATCTGCTCGAAGATGATGACCATATTCTCCACATCTTTGTCGGTGCGAATGCCGTCCGAGAGGTCTACGCCAATGACAATGTCGGCACCCATATCGCGAATAACATCTACGGGGAAGTTGTTGTATACACCGCCATCGACCAGCACCATATCTTTGTACCTTACGGGCTTGAAGACACCCGGAATCGACATACTTGCCCTGATGGCTACGGCCAGATTGCCACTGCGGGCCACATATTCGCTGCCGGTGTTCATATCATACGACACGCAAGCAAAGGGTATGGGCAGGTCGTCGAACGAGGCCATGTGTTGATAGCCGAGCAATAGCTCGTTCAGCTGGTCCATAAATTTGTCGCCACGCACAATGCCGCTCGGCATAGAGATATCGTCGGTCGAGAGCATCACGTCGAACATATAACTGTCGTCTTTTTGCTTGTTGGCAAAGAGCTGCTGCGAACGCTCGCGTCGGTCGGTAAATACGTCGAACCAATTCATCGTGGTAAACAACTCCTCGATCTCCTCTACGGTGTAGCCCACCGAGTAGAGTCCGCCCAGAATAGAACCAATGCTGGTGCCGGCAATGTAGTCTATGGGGATACCGGCCTCTTCGATAGCCTTGATTACGCGCAGTTGGGCAGCACCCTTGGCTCCGCCACCGCTTAGCACGAGTCCCACGCTTTTGCGCCCTGGGGCTTGCGGGTCGTCAATCACTTTTTTGGCCTCAGCGCTCTGGGGCAGGAGCACGAGTGCCACGCTCAGCAGTGCGGTGAGTATGTGTCTAAAAATTACCATCAGATAGTGTCTCTACAAATGATAAAAAATCCTTGTTTATAACGTAATTGGGGCGGAGGGTATTGCTCTGTTTGTTTGGCAATCCTTCCACCCCAACTATTTTTTATCCCTTCGGTGTGCGAAGGTCGGGTAGTGTTGGCTCTATTTGTGCGTCATAGGGCCTTGACGACTACTCGTAGTTGCCCGATTTGAGAAGGCCTACCTCTTTGTCTGTGAGGAAACGCCACTCGCCACGTTTGAGCTTCTGCTTGGTCAGACCTGCGAAGTAAACCCTGTCGAGCTTGCCCACGCGGTAGCCCACGTGCTCAAACATGCGCCTTACGATACGGTTGCGGCCCGAGTGAATCTCGATGCCCACAGCGTTTTTCATCTTGGGGTCCTCGACGTAGCAGATGTCGTCGGCGGCAATCTCGCCATCTTCGAGGGTAATGCCCATAATCAGACGCTCCATATCGCCACGCTCCAAACGCTTGTCGAGGCTCACCTGATAGATTTTTTTCTTTTCGTATGTGGGGTGGGTGAGTTTCTTTGCCAAATCGCCGTCATTGGTCAGAAGCAATACGCCCACCGAGTTTTTATCCAAACGGCCTACGGGATAGATGCGCTCGGTGCAGGCGTTCTTAACCAGATCCATCACACTCTTGTCGGCGTGGGGGTCGTCGAGGGTAGTAACAAAGCCTTTGGGCTTGTTCATGACGATATATACCTTCTTTTCGTTCTGAATCTGCTTGCCGTTGTAGCACACCACATCGCCGGGCATCACTTTGCTACCCAACTCGGTTACCACCTCGCCATTTACGGTGATTGCGCCCGAGGTGATATACTCGTCGGCCTCCCTGCGCGAGCAGATGCCCGACATAGAGATATAGCGGTTCAGACGGATAGCCTCGCTCTGCTTGGGTGCGTCGTAGCTGGGGTAGTTTTCGAGGGTGTAGTGGTTGGCGGTATTGACCATAGCCCTGGGCTCTTTTTTGTCGAAACGGGGCTTGCGGTCGAACTGCTTACGCTCGCCAAAGGGCTTGCGGTCACCGAACGACTTGCGCTCGCCGAACGATTTGTGCTCACCATAGGGCTTGCGGTCGAAGGGCTTGCGCTCGCCGCCATTGAAGCTGCGCTCCTCGCGGTTAAAGTTGCGATCCTCTTTGTTGAAACCACGCTCCTCGCGGTTGAAGTTGCGCTCGCGGTTGAAACTGCCTTCACGATTGTAGCCTCCCTCGCGGTTGTAGTTGCGCTCGCGATTAAAGCCACGCTCCTCACGATTGAAACTGCGCTCCTCTTTGTTGAAACTGCGCTCCTGGCGATTGTAGCCACCCTCGCGGTTGAAATTGCGCTCGCGGTTGAAGCCGCCACGCTCCTCACGATTGAAGCCACCACGCTCCTCGCGATTGAAGCCGCCCTCGCGGTTGAAGTTGCGCTCGCGCTGGCCATAACCACCCTCGCTACGCGAGTAGCCATTGTTGTTGCGGTTGAAATCTGTCAGTCGATTGTCCCTTGTGAAGTTGGGATTGTAGGAGTGGCGACGCTCGCTCTGCTGCTCTCCGCCCTGCTGATTCCTACGATTGGTGGTCGAGAAGAGAGCCTCGCGGCCTTCGCCACCATTGTTGCGGGCACGTCGGTCTTTGGTGAACGACTTGTATGCCTCGTTAGAACTCTTTGAATCTTCTCGATTGAAATCGTTGCGCTCAGAATTTGCCCTCACGGGGAAGTCTGTTGTTCTCATTGTTTTAACTAAGTTGGTATTGTTGTAAATATGTGTAATAAAATCTACCGCAAAAGTAGATTATTTTTTCGGTTTTTGGTGCCTTTTTTCTCTTTTTTGGAAGGTTTTATCACCAATAATAGTGCCGATGTTGCAAAAAAAGCCCCGCCGAGGATAAACTTCCTTGCGGGGCCTTGGTCGTGCGGCCAAAAATAGAGCCGTTCGTATCGTGGTTTAGAACTTGCCTACGTTGTAGTAGATGTCTTTACCCTCGGGGGTGTACATTGCGTTCAGACGGTCGGCGAAGTACTCCTCCACCTTGCCACGAACAACCTTCATGGTCGAGTTGATCAGGTGGTTCTGCTCGGTGAAAGGCCCGTTCAGCAGAGCAAAGGTTGCGGGCAACCAACGCTCGGGGAACTGACCCTCGAATTTACCACCTTTCTTATACTCGTTGAGGTCTTTCTGTACCAGCTCAACAATCTTGCGCTGACCCTCCTCGCTGTCGAGCGAGAGTTTCAGGGGAGCCAAAGCTGCCTTCATAGCCTCTTTGTTGGGCGAGATAAGCAGGGTGGTGTAGGGATCCTGGTTGTTGTGCAGAATTGCGTGGTCGATAAACTTCGAGGTCGAAACGTATGCCTCCTCGATGCCCTCGGGACAGTATTTCTCGCCGTCGGCAGCAATCAGCAGACTCTTGAAACGGCCATAAACGTAGAGCAAGTCGCCCTTGATGGCACCCATATCGCCGGTGTACAACCAGCCGTCTTTAACGGTGTCGGCGGTCGATTTCTCGTTCTTCCAGTAGCCCATCATCACGTTCTCGCCTTTGCAGACCATCTCGCCCTTCTCGCCCTCGGGAAGCTCGTTGCCGTCGGGATCACAGATTTTCATCTCGAAGGGTTTAACCATCACGCCGCTCGAACCGAACTGATACCTCAGAGGGCCGTTCGACGAGATTACGGGGGTTGCCTCGCTCAGACCGTAGCCCTGGAACATAGGCATACCCACTGCCATAAAGAATACCTGCAACTCTTTGTCGAGCAGTGCGCCACCGCCCACAAAGAATTTCAGCTCGCCACCAAAGGCCTCGCGAACTTTCGAGAAGATAACCTTGTCGAACAACCATACCAGAGGTTTGCGCAGAGCCCTCAGGCCCTTGCCACGCTCTTTGTCGCTGTCGCCGTTGTAGGCAATAGCGTTTTTGAGGCCCCAGTTGTAGAGTGTCTCAACCACTTTGCCTTTGGCCTTGATGCTGTTCTCGATATTCTTTTTGAAGTTCTTAGCCAGGGTAGGAACGCTAAGGATGATGTGGGGTTTAACCTCTTTGATGTTCAGAGGAATGTTGCGCAGGGTCTCTTTGCCGGTGCGACCGTTCTGTACGGTAGCCACCTGAGCACCCTTGTGCATAAAGATATAGAAACCTACAACGTGTGCGAAGCAGTGGTCCAGGGGAAGGATGATAAGAGTCCTCCAACTCTGGTCGATGTCCATCAGAGTGAGGGCCTGCTCCACGTTGGCGGTGTAGTTGCGGTGCGACAGACAAACGCCTTTGGGATCTGCGGTGGTACCGCTGGTATAGGTGATGGTTGCCAGATCGTCGTTCTGGATAGCCTGACCGATTTTCAAGAATCCCTCTTTGTCCTCGGCAAGCAGCTCGCGACCGAGCTCGATAACGCTCTGCAACGATACCTCTTTGGCCTGATACTCGTCGATGGGGTCCAAAACGATAACCTTCTCTACCAAGGGAAGCTCGTCGATGATGCGACGGATTTTAGGCAGCTGAGTCTTCGAAACCATAATATATTTGGTATCCGAGTGTTTCAGACGGAAGGTCAGGTCGTTGCTCTCTTCGAGTTTGATCGACAGGGGCACGTTGGCAGCACCTGCATAGAACATAGCCAGCTCCGAGATGATCCAAAGATTGCGGCCCTCCGAGAGGAGCGACATATTGTCTTTGGGCTGAACACCAAGTTTTACCAGACCTGCACCGATTTCGTATACTTGGTCACGAACCTGTGCATAGGTGGTATCCATCCACTCGTTGCCAATTTTCTCTTTCAGGAAGACGTTGCTGGGGTACTTTGCAACAGACTCTTCAAAGAGATCTACCAATGTTTTCTTCATAAAAGTTAAGTTTTATTTTAGTTCAATTTATGTCTGTGTGGCACCGCAAATATAACAATTTTGTCGTGGTTTGCAACACTTGCCCCGCATATTTGCCCTTTGGGCTGTTTTTATGGCCAATAATTACTATTTTTGTGAGAGTTTAATGGCTTATATATTTTGTTGCTATGAAGAGATTCTTGCTAATGGTGCTGTTTTGGGCACTTTGTGGAGTGCACGATTTGGCTGCTCAATTGACCGTTTCGGGCCGAGTTTTTGTAGACCGCAATGCTAATGGCCGCCTCGATTGGGGCGAAAAACGACTTCGAGGTGTAGCGGTGTCGGATGGCGACACTGTGGTACTCACCTCGGCCGGTGGCCGCTACTCGTTCGTGTCGAACAATGCCGAGAATATCTTTGTTGTGGCACCTCGCAATTACACCACCGTCAGCACCCATATATCCAATCCTCGCGGTGTGGCCGGTGGCGATTTACCCCTGCTGCGTCGCCCCTCGCCCGACCGCTTTAAGGCACTTTTTGTGGGCGATGTGCACGTCGAAGACTCCACCATGCTCGACTATGCCGAGCGCTCGGTATTCAAATATCTGGCCGATGGTGCGGGGGCCGATTTTAATGTTTGGCTGGGCGATGTGGTCAATGAGTCGCCCGAGTGGCTTGCGCCTATGTCCGAGCGTATTGAGGCTCTTCCCAACCCCTCGTGGGTGGCTATCGGCAACCACGACTACGACCGTAATCGCAAAGATGCCCCCTCGACGGCTTTCGAGAGCGCCTTTGGACTCAAAACCTACGCCTTCCACTATGGCCGCACCTGCTTTGTGGTCATCGAGTCGCCCCACAACGAGGCCTCGGTGCGCTTTCTGCAAAACCTGCTGAACGTGCTACCCGACGACGAATGTGTGGTGCTCTGCCTCCACTATCCACTGATTTATAAGAGCTACAACCATATTGTCCAGATGCTCGACCAAAGGGAGTGCCCCTCGCTGATAATGACAGCCCACAACCACACCGTCGAACGCGCCATTTTGGGCCGCCACACGAGCCACGTTATTGTTGGCTCCATCTGCGCCATTTGGTGGCGTGGCTGGCATGACGACCAGGGGTTGCCGCTGCCCTATATGCAGTGTGGCTCGCTTCGCAATGTCTACGAGGCCGAGTTCGATGGTACCGACTTCCGCCTCCACTACCGCCCCTTGCGCGATGAGGGACAGATGCGTGTGTGGATTGCGGGTACCGAGCCTTCCGATATGCGAATCAAGGAGCTGGCCGCAGTTGCCCCCGGAATGGTTGTTGTGAATGTCTTTGGAGCGGGCGAGGATGCCGAGGTAATGATGAGTATCGACTCGGCCACTCCCGTAAAGATGGAGTATAGCCCTATGACCGACCCCGAGGTGCTGCGCTTGCGCCAGGCGTCGCTCGATGCCAACTACTCGCGCAAAGATCCCCGACGCACCGTCTATCGCCGTGCCGACTCGCCCCACATTTGGCAATTGATGCTCCCCGAAGAACTTGCTGCGGGCACCCACACCATCACCATCACTGCAACCGACAGCCGAGGCCTGAATGCCCAACACTCGGTCGAATATGTGAAGGAGTAGCGCGCTCTGCCGTACACCAAAATAAAACAAGGCTCCCAAATGCTGGGAGCCTTGTTTGTTTTAGCAGCGGATTGTGCTATCCGCAGAGCGATTTACTCGGGAAGAACGTCGTCTTCGAGAGCGCTCTTGTAGATAGGAATCTCGTAGAGTTTGGTCTTGCCATCCTCGGCATACTTCATAGTAACATAGCTCAGGTAGAGGTTACCATTGTCGGCACGTTTCAGATAGATGGGCCAGTTACCCTCGGTAGTCTCATCGCTGATGGTGGTAGCCTCGTTCCAGGTCTCGGTGTCGGGATCGATAGTTACAACCTGAACATTCTCGGGCTCTGCTGCATTACGGTAAGCAACAATAGGCATATTGTTGTTGTCGAATACCAAGTCAAAAGCACCATCCGAGTTGAGGGTGTTCTGGATTGCGGGATAAACTTTCTCCAAGGTGTTGCCGTTGAGTTTGAACATCTGGATCAACCACGAACCCGAGCTGTCATCGCCAAGGAGCAGATAGATGTCGCCATTGTTGTCAGCTTTGATAGTCTGGTAGTAGAGACCTACGGTCGAGTTACCCTCGGGCAGGAAGTTGTCTACAAGTGTGCTCCAAGCGCCATTGCTGTATTTGTAGAGCGAAACACCATTGGTAAGAGTTTCGTCCATCGAGCTCAGCTGGTTTGCATAGATCATGTAAACATCCTCACCAACAGAGATTGCACGAGGAGTGTATGCATACCAAGCAGCGTCACGACCGGGCAGGGGCGACGAGGTCCAAGCCGAACCATCCCATACCGAGTAGTTAGCACCACGTTTCTTGATGCCGGTTGCAGCGTCGTCGCCGTTGGCGGTGAGGAAGGTCATCAGTTTGCTGCCGCTGAAAGCCATAGCGGTACGCTCTTTGGCCATACCGGTAATTTTGCCCAGAGCACCATCTTTGCCAAGTACGCTCCATGCGCCACCGGTGTAGGTCTGTACGGTTACTGCGCTCGATACGTTGCCGTCTACATACATTACATAGGGCTGACCATTGTTTACGATCAGGTTGTAGTAGGTAGCTTTGGCTGCCGAGAAGCACGAAGGACCAACAAGGCTCAGAGCCTCGCCGTTCCATTTCGATACGGTTGCGCGAGCAGTGGTCTTGGCGGTAGCCTCGTCGGTGAAGTTGATGCTGTATGCAACATAAACCTCCTCGGTTGCGGGATCGATATCCATTGCGAAGTCTTTGGCTTTCAGCTCGGGATCAGCGATGGTTGCAACCCTGCTCCAACCTGCGTTTTGGAGGATCTTACCAACTTTAACAACATACTTGTTCTCAACGCCTGCATAGGGGTCGCTAACGGTGATGTCGATGGGGAAGGTGCAATCTACGGTAGCGGTACCAACAGCCTCAGCGTTGTTTACGGTAACGATGTCGTTCAGACCGGCCTCGAAGCTCATAACCAGCTCAACGCCTGCGCCACCACCCAAGATACGGATAATCATCTCTGCGCCAATCTCCTCAGCAACAGCATCCTCGTTGATTTTCTCGGTGTTGTTTGCGGCCAAGAAACCTACGCTCAGAAGCTCAGCTTTGCCATCGTTGTCGGCAACGGTGAGGGTGTAGGTTTTCGAGATGTTCGATGTTGCGTCGGTTACAACAACCTCCACAGCTGCGCTCATATCCACAGCGGTCTCGCCACTCTTAACGGGAGCGCCTGCGATGGTTACAGCGTCGCCATCGGTTACGGTAAAGGTGGGTACCAATGCAGCTTTGTCGGTATCCAGGGGAAGAGCAACCACGATGGTCGATGCGGTCTGATCGATGGTTGCGGTGAAATCCTGCGAGAGAGCCTGGTTTGCAGCAGCAGTCAGGGTGAGCGACTTAATCTCTGCAACGCCGTCTGCCTTAGGCTCGGGCTCACACGAACACATCAGTGCGCCAAGGGCACCAATGAGAAGGGCAATGTGTAAAAACTTTTTCATAGCCTCAATGTTTTTAAGTGGAACAAAATTTTAGTTAGTTAAGTGATAATTTTTTTGTGATTTAGTATCTATTTTTTGGTAAAAACATACTCGCTGTTGAGCCTGTCGGGACCGAGGAAGCCGATGTAGACATCGCTACGGTTGCAACTTTTCAGGCGGAAAGTTACGGTATTGTCCTTCGTTGGGTCGAGATTCTCGCTCTTTTTCCACGATACCCTTATGGGCATAGGGCCATAGGTGCCGGGTTTGAAGGTGATAGGGCTCTTGGTGGTCGACTGGATTACAAAGTCCACGCCCTCTTTCAGACCGTCGCCAACTATTACTTCATACTCAACAACGGTGTCGATATCTACCTTTTTGGAGCTCAGATAGACCTGCATCTCGCTCAGTAGGTTGTTGGCCTTGGCCGAGATCTCCATCTTGCTGCCACCCACCTCGTCCATAATGTAGACAAAGGGTTTGTCGAGTGGCTGGGGCTCCTCGTAGCAACCCCACAGGGTGGTGGCTGCCAGCACAATCATTGCTATTTTCAGTATCTGTTTCATATTCCGATTGTTATTTTAACTTGCTACTTTTGGGGTGCTCTGCTATTTTTTGGTTGCATAGCCGTCGTTTTGTTCCATTGCCTCGTTGGTATCCATCTCGGTTTGGCAGATGGGCAGTGCGAAGCGATAGTCGGGCCAAGTGATGTTCTGAACGAGTGAGGTGGTGGTTGCGCCACGTTCGAGGTTGTGGCCCAGACGGGTGATGTCGAACAAGCGGTGGCCCTCCATGTTGAGCTCTCTTACGCGCTCCCACTCGATAATCTGCAACAGCTCTTCGCCGTCTTTGTAGTTGAGGTTAATTTCGCTCACATCCTTGCCCATAGCCCTGGCCTGCAAAGCTTTGATGTCGGCAGCTGCGGCCTCCAAGTTGGGAGTCTGCTGGCGACACAGAGCCTCGGCGTGAATGAGATACATCTCCGAGCCACGCAGTACGAACAGGTCGGTACGACGGTTGCGCTCGTCGGTGATGCTCTTGTAGGCGCAGTGTTTGCAGAATGCGCTATACGAGGGGCTGGTCATGGTGGTCTCGGTGCTCTCGGGGATGTAGGTGAGCAGTTCTTTGCGAATGTCGCCATCCTCGAAGAGGTTGATGAGTTTCTTTGCGGGCTCGACCTTGATGGTACGGCTGGGGTCGCAGAAGGCGTTCATCGAGCTGGTCACGTCGTAGAAGTTCAGACGGAAGATGGTCTCCGAGCCAACCACCGCAGCGGCATTGCGGAACATATCGATATACTGATCGCGGGGGGTGAGGGTAATCTGTCCCATAACCTCCTCGGCCATTGCAGCAGCATTCTCCCAATCGCCTTTGTGGAGGTAGACACGGGCTTTGAGCGCCTTGCAAGCCAGCGCATTTGCGTAGTAGACACTTTCGGGGGTTTGGCTGGTGGCAAACATCTCGATAGCCGCATCGAGGTCGTCGAGTACCTGTTTGTAGGTCTGAGCCACGGTCGAACGAGCAATGATATCCTCAAAGCCGGGAACCCAAGTAACTACGGGCACGCCCCAGTGGGATGCATCGGGGGTGTAGATGTACGAGTGGCCGTAGACCTGACAGAGGTCGAAGGTTACCAGCGCACGAATGAAGAGTGCCTGAGCAAAAATCATATCTATCTCTGCCTTGTTGTGGGGAAAGCTCTCGTAGAGAGGCTTGCCATAGTAGAGGATGTTGTTGGCGTTGGAGATTACATCGAAGCCGTTGCGCCATACGTTGCGGGGGAAACCGGCATCGTCGGCAGGAACGCTCAGGTAGTCGTAGATACGCAGTGTCTGCTCGTTGGCATTCAGTCGTACCACATCGACCATATCGCCCATAACCTCGGGGTAGCGCACATACTCGCCGTCGTAGAACTCGGCCAGAGTGCGGTGGAGGCCCTTGCTTGCGGCACGCAGACCGTCAAGCTCAGCAAAGAAGGTCTCGATGGTGCTCTTGCCAATGGTGGGCACCGTCAAGAAACCCTCGCAACTGCTCAACAACAGGGTTGTCGAGAGAATCAAAATCTGATATATTTTCTTACTAATTTTCATATCCTGTGATTTGTATCTTTCTTAGTTTGCGTTGCGGTTGGTGGGTTAGAATGTGAGCGACAACTCTCCCGAGAAGGTGCGCGAACGGCCTGCACGACCGAAGGCGTAGTTCTGATACGAGTTTTTGTCGGGCGAGTAGCCGGGGGTCCAGATGTATGGGTTGTCGGCCAACAGCGAGATGCTTGCGCCCTGAATACCGACCCTCTTGCAGAGGTTCTTGGGCACCGTGTAGGTCAGAGCCACAGTCTTAATCTGGATGTTGGTACGGTCGTAGAGGAAACGGGTAGAGCCCATCGAACCCAGCGAGCCGTTGTCGTTGATAATCTTGGGGTTGATCGAAAGATCACCGGGCTCGCGCCAGTGTTCCAGAGCGTTCACCGAGGCGTTCTCGTCTATTGCGCTGTTACCATCGTCAACACCAATCGACGAACACATGTCGTAGCCACCAAACTGATAGTTGGCCTGGATGCGCAACGAGAGGTTCTTGTAGCGGAAGGTGTTGATGAAACCGCCCTCCAACAGGGGAACTTTCGAGTAGTCGGGGTTGATTACGCGGTTGTCGTAAGAGAACGAGAAGGTCAGGTTACCATCCTTGTCGTACCACATAGGCCTACCGGTCGAGGGGTCTACACCTGCCCAGCGTACCAGCCACCAGTGGTTTTTACTTGCACCCTCCATCCATACGGTATCGAAGAAACCGGTGTGGTTGCCTTTGTAGAGTTTTACGATCAGGTTGTCGTTGTGCGAGCCGTTGAAGTCGGTGCGCCACTCGAAATCGGGAGTCTTGATGTTTACGGTCGAGAGGGTAATCTCGTAACCGAGGTTCTGAATCTCGCCCACGTTGCGGGTTACACCACCGTCGGTAATAACCATCGAAACACGGCCATCGTAGAGCAGATTGTCGGTATATTTCTCGTAGCCTTCTACTTCGAGGGTGATTCTATCCCATAACGACAGACTTACACCCACGTTGGTAGTGCGGGTATTCTCCCACGAGAGGCCTGGGTTGGGTACTTTCGACTGAGTAGCACCCATTGAGCCGCCATAGGTGTTGCCATCTCCGTATGAGTAAGCACCATAGGCCGACGAGGTGTCTACACGCGAGTTACCGCTGTTGCCATACGAGCCTTTCAGTTTGAGCTGAGTGATGACGCTCTTGTCGAACCAGGGCTCGTTGTGAACATTCCACGACAGGCCCACGGCCGAGAAGTTACCAAAGCGTGCATATTTGCTGAACGAGCTGTAACCCTGCTTACGAGCGGTCAGGGTTACATAGTAACGCTGATCGTATGAGTAAGAGAACTGTCCGAGGTAGGAGAGCGAACGGGTGTACTTCATATTCGACGAGCCGTTGAGGGTAGAGGAGTCTACATAGGCAAGCTCCTTGATGAAGTCGTTGGCAAAGCCGCGACCGGTAACATTCATCGTGCGATACTCTTTGTGAACGAACTCGATAGCTGCCAGAGCACCGATTTTGTGCTTACCAAAGGTGCGGTTGAAGTTGGCACGGTTAATTGAGTTGGCCGTGAGCGAGAATACGCCTGCCCTACGCGAGTAGCCGTTCAGACCGCTCTCCGACATACCATCCAGAGTGTTGCGCGAGTCGTAGATAGCCTCGGCAGTGGAGGTGTAGCTTGCACCGTTCTGGGTGGTGAACGAAAGTCCCTTGATGGGCTCCCACTCCAAGCGCACGTTGGCATCACCGCTGAAAGTCTTCTGGTTGTCGTCGTTATACATACGGTTGGGCACTTCGTTCGAGTGGAATTTGGCCTTGTGGAGTTCATATTCACCCGTTACGGCATTTTTCCTGTAATAGTAGTTGTACAACCTTGGGGTTACGCCATCCAATTCGTAGGGGCCATAGATAGGCAACTCGGTGAGGGTATACAGACCATTTGCCGAGAAGAGGTCGTTGTTGTTGTACGAGCCCGAGATGTTTACGTTCAACCTCACGTGGCGACTGATTTTGTAGTCGTTTTTGCTACGGAGCGAGATACGCTCCTGCATATCGCCAATGGTGGTAGAGTTCTGTTTGAAGTAGCCACCCGACACATAGCTGGTCATATTCTGATTACCGCCACTTGCCGAGAGGTTTACCTGAGTGGTCTGACCGAGTCCGTTGTAGACTTTAAACCAGTCGGTATCGGTGGTCGAGTAGTGGTTGTATTCGTTGTCTTGGTAGGGGAAGTGCTCGGCTTTTTCACCGGCATTCAGCCACGCCTCCATGGCGTATGCGCGCCATTGCTCGGCATTCATATATTTGATGCGGGTGCGGTCGTCGAGCGACGAAACGCCATACCTGAGCGATGCGGTCAGACGGGTTTTCTGACTGCGGCCCTGCTTGGTGGTTACCAGAATTACACCGTTGGCACCATCGGCACCATAGAGTGCGGTGGTTGCAGCATCTTTCAGTACGGTCATCGACTCGATATCCTCGGGGTTGATGAACGACAGAGGGCTCACGGTGGCGTTGGTACCGCTCACGGTGGTTTTGTCGCCGGTGTAGATGGGTACACCGTCTACAATCCACAGCGGCTCGCTCGATGCGCTCAACGAAGCGTCGCCACGAATACGGGTGGTGTAGCGCACACGGGTAGCGTCGCTACCTTGCTCGATGCTCACACCGGGGACCAGTCCTGCCAACATGTTGTCGATACGGGCTGCGGGCATCTGTACGAGCTGCTCGGAGTTTACCTGGAAGGCCGAGCCGGTCAGGTCCGAACGCTTTTGCACCACGCCATAACCGGTGGTAATCTCAATTTCGTCCATCATTGTAGCGTCCGATTCGAGCGCCACGTTAATCATTTTGCGCTTGCCGACCACCTCTTCTAGGTCTTTCATACCCATATAGGAGTAGACAAGAACGGTTTTGTCGTTAGCGTTTTTTACCGTTATGGAGTACTCGCCATTTTTGCCAGAGGTTACACCCTGATTGGCATTTTTCACCATCACGGTTGCGCCCACAAGGCCTTCGCCCGTCGAACTATCCACGATAATACCGTTTATCGTGCGCGACGATTGGGCCTGAGCTGTGGGGGCCGAGAGCATCAACGCTCCCACGAGGGTTAAAGCAGCAATAAGTAAAGATTTTCTCATAACTACTCTTTGTTTAGTGTGGTTTTGTCAGGTTTATTTGTTTTCAAGTTTTTGCTCGATAGTTCTAAGCAACAGCTGGTAGTGAGCCTTGTCATCGCCGGTGGCGCGTTTGGCTGCTTTTTGGAGCAACTCTTTGGTTCGGAGCAACTCGGCATAGAAGTGCATAGCGCTTTCGTCTACCACTTTGGTATTTACTTTCGACTGCCAGCCGTAGCCGGTGGGGCCAAACGACTCCTCCTCGGCCCACTTCTGAGCCACGCTGCCACGACCTTCGCTCTGCTCGATGGCTTTCAGAGCCTCGATGTTCTCTGCAATGATGCCGCTCTGGTCGAGTCCGAAGGTTACGATGTGGTCGAGCGAGGGGGTGTAGGCCGATGTAAGGCTTGCCGAAGAGAACGAGGGGCTCTTGGTGCCCTCTTTGGTCAGCAGGTCTACATAGAGCCTGTGTTTCATCCTCTCGTGCGAGGTGGTAGCCTTTGCGGCCTTGGTGCTCTTCCACACCCAGCTGCTGCACTCCTCAATCCAATCTTCGATTGTGAAGGCTTCACCTTCGGGTGCGAGGTGCTGAGCATAGGCAATAGCTTTGTAGGTGTCGAGCAGGTCGAGGGTGTGGTTGTAGGCCATCACGTCGGCACGCTCGGTGCGCAGACGGAACATAACCTCCAAATCTTTGTCGCTAATCCACTCGCAGTTGTCGATCTGATTCATTGCCCAATGCATAGCCTTGCGCTGATAGTCGGCACTTACTGGAATAGCCCTCTGTGCGGCATCTTTGGCGTGGGTAGAGGTGAGGTAAACACCGCCTACGTTGAGCAACACGGCTCCCATGTAGCGGTCATATTGTTTTATGATGGTGTCATACAACTCCTCGCGGTAGCTGCCATAGCTGTCCACGTCGTTGCCAATCCACTCGCTAAGGTGCGAAGTGATATATTTAAGATTCTCTACGCCATAGGTCGATGCGGCAATGGGGTCGTCGCTCAGGTCCTCCTCAATGGCACTTGGGTCCATGCGGTGACGGGTCTGCTGACGGCCGTAGCGGAAACGCTTGTCGCCACTCTTGGCCTCTACCCACTGCTCCAACACTTTGGCCTCTTCGTGAATGTTTGCCACACCCTCCACGGGCTTGTAGGCATACTCAATCAGCCAATAGTCGTAGATACCCAGGTCGGGAGGGGTGAGTTTTACGCCCTTGTCGCCGGGCTGAGCCACATAGTTGAACCTTGCGTAGTCCATAATACTTGTGGTGGTACCGTTCTGCTGGGTGTACTCTGCGTCGCGCAATTTCTCTACGGGGATAGCTGCCGAGGCCGACATGTTGTGCATAAAGCCCAAGCAGTGTCCCATTTCGTGAGCCAAGACGTAGGCCCACGACTCGTTCAACACTTCGGGGGTGAGCCTCAGCGAGCGAACGCTCTCGTCTACCTGTGCGGTCTGAACGAAACGCCACGAGTGAATCAACTTAGCCACGTCGCTGTAAACGATGATCGAGGCGTTGATAATCTCGCCCGAACGGGGGTCTACCCACGAGGGGCCCATGGCATTCTCGGTGGTCGAGGGGAGCCAACGCACGCACGAGTATTTAAGGTTGTCGGGATCGAACGAAGGATCGTCGGTGGGGTAGTCCAAAACCTGCACCACGTTCTTAAAACCGATGGCCTCGAAAGCTTTGTTCCAACGCTCGATACCCTCTTTTGCTGCGGGCCTGAACTCGGTGGGGAATGCATCATCAAGGTAGAATACGATGGGTTTCTTGGGCTCTACAAGCTCGCCCTGTGCATAGAGTTGCTCATCGGCGGGCTCTACTCTCCAACGGTGGATTATCGAGTAGGTTTCGCTACCTGCGCTTTGGGTGTCAAAGGTTGTGCGGTTCGACAGGAAGATACCAATCCTCGAATCGGCCTTGCGGGCAGGGGCGGGATCTTCGGGCAGGAGTAGAATGGTGCGGGTGGCAGCAACGGTTGTGGGCTGCTGTTTTTTGAGCGTCAAGATCAGGGCGGTCATGTCGGTCTTGAAACTGAGGTAGCTCTTCACGCTCACGTTGTCCTCAAACGATTTAACCTCACCGAGATAGGATTTCTTCTCGTCGTAGGTTGCTTTGGTGGTAATCAGGCTCGAAGTGCCGTTTTTGATGGGCGAGAGCTGATCGAGTGCGTTCATGAACAGAGGGGTGATCTCAAACACTGTTGCGGTGCTGTCGGGCGAGGGGCAGGTGTAGGCAAACGACAACAATACGGGGTCGATGTTGTTGCGCCTAACGGCCTCGCGCATCTTCTCCGAGGCTTTGTGCTCGGGGATGATGGTCACTTTGTTCAGACAGATGACGGTGTCGATTTTCGAGAAACGGCAGTGCAGGGGGTCTTGTGGCTTGTAGCCCACCGAGCCGAGTGCGGGGTCGCTGATTTCGCTAATGGTGGTAGCGATCAGCACGTCGCGGCCAAAGAGGTCGTTGTCCATCTCGGCATAGATCTTGTTGCCCACGGTGTGGAGGGTCATAAAGTCGCCCTTGGCGGTGGTGCATTTTTTTGCATCGCCAAAGAGTTTTTCGTATTTCGTTTTGGATTTTTTAGGCTCTTCCTGCTTGGTGGCTTCGGTTTTGGCCTTGTTTTTCTTTCCGAAGGGCCAAATTGCGGCCTCGGCGCTACACATCGAGGTTGCTATTGCGGCAACCAACAATCCTACTTGCAATGCTCGTTTCATGGTTATTTGGTTTTGTTATGACCTTAAAAAACGGGTATAGTAGGGGCTCTGTATGTGCGTATCTCCTAACTAACCCTTTCAACAAGAACAAATATAATAATTTTTGCCCAAATTGGTACACTTTTGGCCATAAAAAATCAAAAGCGGAGCAAAAAAATGCTTTTTCGCTCCGCCTTGGTAGTGTTGAGAGGAATTTTGAACACTTTTCCTCCCCAAATCGGTCTGTTTGGCCTACAAAGGGCCTGCTATTTTATGATCAGCTCGTCCAGCGAGAGTTTGGGCACATAGTGTCGGCCCTGGCTGTCGCGCCAATAGTCGTGCGACTCACCCTCCGAGATAGTCGTGAGGCTTATCTTCTCGTCGCCCTTGCCTATGGCTACCACCAGCAGTGGCTCCAATTCGAGCTCCAAACTCGCCTTTACAGCGGCCCTGTCGAAAGCGCCTATGCAGATGCCGTTCAGACCAATCTCGGTGGCCTGCAAAAGCATACTCTGGGCCGAGATGCCCAGGTCGATGTAGACGTAGTGGTCTTGCTCTTTGGCGGCGCTGCAAATCACCACAAAAGCCCTGGGTTCGTGGCCCTCGAAGGGCAGGTGCATATCTCTCAGCGCACCGCCCAACCTTATGTGGGGCAACACCTTGTGGGCCTCGTCGGCCAGCACGGGGCGGAAGCGCAACACTTGTTGATTGCGGGCCGAGGGGATTTTGGTATTTACCTCAATGATGCGGCTCAGTTGATCGGCCCTCACCACAAACGAGTTGTCGTATCCTCGGTAGCTGCGGTTTTTTTCGAGCAGTCGGCCCAGGCGTGGTGCCGATTTGGTGCGACTTGCGGGCTGAGCCTTAAAGTCCTCCATCTTCTTCTCCAAATAGTTGTCTGCCATATTGTTTTTGTCTAACGTCTAACGTCAAATGTCTAACGTATGACTAAATGCGTTGGTAAAGTTTATATCTTAAAAAAACAGTGGCTGCCCACTACTGTTTGAATAGTCGGACAGCCACTGTGTGCATCGTGATTTTGTATAATTAGGCCCTGAGCCTATTTGGTATAGCTGAACTCAACCGAGCTGTTGAGCGAAGTGGTCTCGATGGCGTTCACTACGTTGAACTGCTCGCCACCGGTTACGAAGAATACCAAACGGCAGTTCTCGGCCCTCCAATGCGACTCCAACTCCATGGTGAAGACGTAGTCTACAACCTGACCCTCGGCCAACTCGCCCAGAGTGTAGCCACGATAGCGGTAGATACCTGCACTCGACTCGTGGTTGCTGTCGGCGATGCGGATTACCGACTCGTGATAGTCGAAGTCGTAGTCGAAGATGCCCGAGCTGTTGTTCTGAGTTGCAAACAGGTCGTCCTCTACCAACCATGCGCCCACGCGATACTCACCGGCCTTGGCAGCCTTCACGGTAGCACGAGCAATCACGGTCGAGCCCTCGATGCTGCTACGAGCCGAGATGCCTGCTGCGGGAGCCGATAGTTTGGTGTTGTCAATGAAATTTTTAAGACTCTCTTTGTTGGCTGCACGACCATTGTTGCCGAAGCTGTGCGACATATTCAGAATGATGGTGGGGTAGGAATTTACGCCAAAGACGTTGGGCATATTCGAGTAGGGAGCTTTTAGCGCCACTTTGTCTGCCTTGGGGTCCATATCATCGTTGTAGGTGTGGGCTGCGGCCAGCACAAATGCATCTTTGTACTGCTCATCGGCTTTGAGGTCTTTCAGGGCCGACGACCAATAGGGGCAGTTGGGGCAACCGGTACCGGTAAACTGATTAACCAACACGCGGCTGGTGAACGAGGTGTTCTCGGGGTCGGTGTCGATAGCACGGCTGGGGATTGCAAAGTCTACGGCGGTGATGCGAACGGGTTTGTTCTTGGTGTTTGCCGAGCCGTAGCTGAGCCAGATGTCCCTCACACCGGTCTGGGCGGGGGTGTACTGAGGCAGGGTGTAGAGGTCGTCGTTGGCATCTACATAGTCTACCATCTGGAAGTCGGTGTCGGTAATCTCCTCGGTCGAGCCGCTCAGGTAGAATTTAATCTTGTTAGCATCGTTTACCACCTTGCCATCCTTGCGCACGATGATGAAAACGCTCTCCTCGCCACGCTGGAACACGGTCGAGGTGGCCATAACCGACAAGCCCTCTTGGCCCTCCACGTCGCTCAGGTCGAGTTTGCTGAATTTGGCGTCTACGGCGGTAATCTCTACGTTGTTCGACTTGTTTTCGCCGTGTTTGAAGTAGAAATTGTACACACCAGGGGTGGTGGTCGAGAATGTGAGGTTCTCCATAGCCACCACGTTGTCGTTGGCAGCGTCGTAGGCCTCTACTTCGGCTGCAACTACGGGCACGCCATCAAGGGTTACGCTAAACGATACTGCGTCTTTGCCGTCGGCATAAATGGTTGTGGCCGAAGCGGTTGCTTTGAGGGTGCTCTGCTGACCGCCTCCGGGACCATTGTTGGGGTCTTCGCAGCTCGCAAGGGTGGCCACTACGGCAGCCATCATTGCAAAATACTTAACGATTTTCATCTCTCTGTTTTCTTTCGGTTGGTTATTGTTGTTTTTTAGTTTTTGTCAGTTTTGGAACGAGGTGCTATCGCCTTAGAACGAGGTGCTGAGCATCAGGTTCAGACCTGTATAGGCAGGCGAGTAGCGACATACACCGCCCGAGCAGACCATACCGGCCCTATTGCGACCATAGCTAAGCTGTGCTCTGGTGCGGCCCTCGGTGTAGCTTGCGCCGATGCTGTAATAGTTGATTTTGTCCACCTCGTTGTGGTGGTTGTTGCGCCACTCGGTCCTCTGGTGGTTGTACATGCTGCTTGCAAATACGCTCCACTTGGGGGCCATATTGAACTCCACAAGTGCAGCCATCCAGTCGCCCTCATAGTCGTTCGACAAGAGGTACTGAGCCTCCACACGCACCGAGTTCTTGCGGTTAATCTTGTAGGTCACGTCGCCCACAAAGATATTCGACATACAAGTAGTGGGGTGGGCCATATCGTTGTGGGGGATAAACTGCTGCATCGAGTAGAAGAATGTAGCTTTCCACTCCTTGCTCCACTGACGCTCCACGTCGAAGTTGAAGTCGCGCCAGAACATCTCCCTCTCCCTTGTAATCGACTGATTGCCACGCAGAGTGTAGGCGGTCGAGTAGTTGGCGTGGAAGGTCCAACTGTCGTACCTCACCTTGCGGTTGCGGATTTTGTAGAATACGTCAATCTGTGCGCCAATCTCGCCCTCGGGCATTATCTGCAAGGGGTTCAGGTTGGCCAACATATAGGTGTGCTGACGTGTCAGCGCGGGCAGGTAGTTGAGCATATTGCCCGTACCGCCCTCGTAGAGCGACAATCGGGTGCCCATCTGGTCGAGCACACGAGCCTGGGCCATCACACTGAAAGTGCCTTTGGTGTAGCCCGCCTCGGTCAGCAGAGCCTTGCCGCTCGTGGCTTGGTCGCTGGCGATGGTCGTCAGGTCGCGGCTTTTGCCTGCATACTCGGCTTTGAGCGAGAGGCCCCTCCAATCGAACGACGTGCGTGCCGACCAGAGATTCACAACGGGACTCTCCATTCCTCGCCAATCAAAGCCCATTTCCTGCTTGTCGAGCGACTCGTAGCGCATCAGATAACTACCCTCTACGGCCATCATAGCCTCGCTCCAACCGAGCGCGTCCGACAGCCACAGACTTGCATCCAAACCGCCCAAAACCGACTTGGCGTGAGTCAGATAGAGCCTTGGAGTGCCCGCTACTACTTTCAGCGAGAGGTAGTCGAGCGGGCGGTAAGTGGCCCTTAGACCTGAGGTTGCGGTGTTGAGGCCCAACTGACGGTCCTCGAAGCTGCGATAAATCAGACCAGCACCGAATTGGTCGTAGAAGTCGCCCAGAGTGATGCCAAAGTTCTCGCCCCTATACTGCGAGAAGAAGTTGGCCACCACAAAGGTTGGGTCGGCTGCTCCGTAGTTGCGCAATTCGTAGCCTTGCAGTGCGGGCAGATAGGCGTCGCCCTGCAAACCAAACGACCACGCACCCTTGTTGTAGTCGATTTTGATGTGGTTGTTCGAGCCGAAGGTGGCGTCGAGTTCGTTGCCGATTTTTGCGTCGTTCAGATAGTAGATACTATTCGACTCGACGCTACCGGTCAGTGCGCCTCCGCCGACCATAATCTGTGCGCTGGCCATAGCTGCCAGGCCCACAACGGCCGCCAGAGAAAGTAAAAGTCGCTTCATTTGTTGTTTGTCTTATAAAAAGCCGAACAGAAACCCTCCGCCCCGGGTGGAGCGGAAGATTTCTGACGGGCATTGTTACTGAGTGTTTTACGTTGCCGATTAGCGGTTGTAGAAACCACTCTCGACACGTTTGCGAGCGGTTTCGAGGTACTCATTCACATCGCGGATGATGAAAGGCTCAACCTCCTCGTGCATAGTTACGGGGGTGGTGAAGTTGGTCCTCGAATTGGTGCGCCTTACGGGGCTTACCTTGTAGTTGTTCTCTACAACCTGTTTCTGACCGCCAATCATCTGTGCTTTGGCCTGCTGGCTCTCGCCACTCCAACCACGAGTAAGCACAATCTCCGAGATTACGCTCGAAGCTACGGCAAACTGGGTGTAGTACTGATCCTGAACTGCACCCATGTTGGGATAGTAGCTCGCGCCATCCAGAACCATAGGCTTGATGGTGATGGTGTTGCCATCTGCCGAGATCTCAACGGGGAATTTACCATCGAGAATGTTGGCCTCCTCATCCCAGATATAGGGATACATATAGCCGTTGGCCGAATCGTAAGCCACCATGTGGTACTCGTTGATGTACTCGCCATAGCCGCTGTCGGTGGTAGTCCACGACGACATGGGGATATAGTTGTTGATGTTGAAGGGAACCCAAGCGTTGCCCTCGGCATCGAACTGGATGTACCACTTAGGACCGAAGTCGTAGACGGGCGAAGTGCTGCTCCAACCGTTGTAGGTGTTCGAGATAAAGAGGTCGTAGGCACTCTGGTAGCTATCTTTGGCCTCGCCGGTCAGGTCGAAGCTCCAACCGGTACAGATAATCTGGTTGCGGTTGCGTGCGTCGTCGTTGAAGTTGTCGATAGCGTCGGTCAGCTCGGCAAAGTATTTGTCGGTAGCCTCTTTCGAAACACCGTGCTGTGCGAAGGTGTCGTAAACCGACTGGGGCAGAGTCTCGGGATAGGTCTGCTGGCCGATGCTCACCTTGCTGGTCTTCTCGGCAGTGAGGGTTGCAATCTCGCCGGTATCGCTATCAACGATATCTTTGTAGAGGATGGTTGCCTTGGCGGTCCAGTCGCCATTGAGCGAGGTGAAGTACTCCGACTCAACTTTGTTGTCACCCGAGGTTACCGACGAGGTAGCCTTGTAGGTGCCCGAGTAGGTGAAGTAGCTCTCGCCGTTGTAGACCTTCATTGCGAAGTAGGTGGTGGCGTTGGGCCTCGACTGGAACTCGATGGTGTAACCCTCGGGGCTGTTGATCATTGCCAACTCGCTCTTGCTCATGGGGGTACCATAGTAGTCGAGCAGAGTCTCGGGGCTGTAACCTGCGCCGAGCCACTCGCGCTCGTAGTTGGCGATGTAGTAGGCCTGTGCGATGGGCACACCCTTCTCGGTTGCGTTCTTGATGTTGAAGCGAACCATGTCGGGATCCGACTCCATAACGGTAATCTCGACCTTGGGCTCGGGCAGACGGGGCTCGCCGAGTTTGAACTCTTTGTGTACCATTGTCTGCAAAGTAGCGTCGCAAATGCCGTCGCCATCTTTGTCGCCACCGCCCATTGCTACTGCATAGGCGTGGAATACGTTTTTGCTGTTGGTCAGTGCGCCGTCGATAAAGTAGAAGCAGTTGCCCTGACCGCTGGGGTCCTGACCCATCCACATCTCCTTAGCACCGGTCATACCGAGTGCGCCCTCGTTGAAACCACTCTCCGAGGTGATGAACCACTGCATATACTTCTCGTCGTTGTTCAAGAAGGGCAGAACCTCCTGACGCATGCTCTCGGTGATAACCCAAACGCAATACTGCTCAACCTCCTCGCTGGGGGTGAAACGGAGTTTTGCTTTGGTGTTGTTGTTGTCTTCCGAGAGGAGAACTTCGATGTCTACGGTGCCGCTGAAAGGCTCGGGCTGTTTGTTGGTAACCAACTCCTGGATAGCGAAGCCATACCACCAGGGTACCTGATTCTGCGATACCTCAATATCCTCTGACCAAGCGTTGAAATACTCGTTTGAGAGGAACAAGGGCTGGTAGTAACCATCGGTAAAGTTGGCATAAACCTCGTGGTCGCCATAGCGATACTCGCCAATCATCAGCATATTGGGCTGACCGGGAACGAGAATCGAGTGCAACTGACGATACGACTCATACTCGTCGTCGTAGAGGGGGTTGCCGTACTCGTCGGTTACCCAAGCGGTGTTGTTGCTGAAAGTGAGGGTCTGGCTCTCGGTGATTTGGTTCGAGTAGTAGTCCTCGTGGAGGTTAATCGACTGTGCCCAGCTCTCGGGACGGCCGTTTTTGCCAAACTTGTGGTTGAGGTTGAAGGCATACAAATCCCACATACCATATTTCAGAACGTGGTTCAACTCGGCAATCGAGTCGGGCAGTTTGAGGTCTACCTTGAAACTTGCGTAGTCTACGCTGTGGATCTGGTAAGCCTCGCCAAAGTCCTGAGTCTTGATGCCATCCAGGGTAACAATCTCGTCGAAGTACTCCTCCAACTCCTCCACCTCACCTGCGATGTAGATAACATAGTCGTTGTTGGGCATCAGTGCGTTGATAACAACGTCGGTCTGAGCCGACTCAACACTGCCCATCTTGCCGGTTGCGAAGATGATGTCGGCCGAAGGAATCTCCTCGGGAGCCTCTTTTACGCGGTAAACTAAGTAGGCGTAGCGCGAGATACGGTTCGAGGTAATCTGGAATTTAACAGCAGTAGTACCTACCGAGGTCACGGTTGCGGTCAGCACGGGCTGTGCATAGGTGAGCAGCGAAACGCTCTCGACCTTGTCATAAACGTGGGTTTTATCCTCCTCTACCAGACGGCCGGCAACGTAGATGATGTAGCCGGTATCGGGTTTGAGGTCTTTTACGGTAAGCCTTACAACGGCCTGATCCTTAGCAATCTCGATGGGGGTACCATTGGCAAATACCTCCTCGGCGGTAGGGGTACTTTTTGCCACGCGGGTAGCCACCTCTTCGTTGGTGATGTCGGCCTCTACAACCAGATAGGCCAGCTCGTTCACCACGTTGAAGTTTACCTGAATGGTAGCCTCCTCGATGCTGGTGCTGGTAAGTTTTGCCTTGATGCTTGCATCTTTCAGGGGCGAAGCTACGGCAGTAGTGTCGTCACCACCGGGGTTTACGGGACCATCGGGTGCTGGGTTGTCGCAAGCCACCATACCCATCATGGTTGCAAACAGGGCGATGATTGCAAATTTTGCAAATTTCTTCATAGGTTTTAAGATGAAATGTTGTTAATTATTTTTACTTTTTTGCGGTTATTGCTTACTGTGTGTTGCTTATTGGGGTTTTGTTGCTTTTAATCTGTTGCTTTGCGAGCAACTATTTGTACACTTTTCCCCAATTTGCGGTCGCAATGTACGAATTATTTTTCGGATAAAAAAGAGCACTACCTCAAACTTTTTTAAGTTTGTTCTATTTTTCCGCCAATCATAACACCGTGCGCCCAATGTTAATTTAATGTTAATAAAACTATATAAAAAGAGGTGTAAAAAATTTGGAGACCTTGAAAAAATTAGTATATTTGCCGAGATTATTATAGTGGTTTTTTGTGCCATTGCAGATGATAAAGCCGGTTGGGCAGATCGGGATGCTATGAATTTACGAGTCGAAGACTCGCATCTGCAAAATAATGAGAGAAAATTTAGTTACAAACCGTAATAAAACACGATTATGAAAAAGTTTATCCTTGCAGCACTTCTGCTTATGGCTTGCTCGGTAGCGCAGGCTCAGATTCCTTCGGTAAAAGTTGAGAACAGCAAAGGCGAGGCTATCAACACCTCGTCGCTTGTCGATGGCAAAACCCCAATGATTATCTCGTTCTGGGCCGTGACTTGCAAACCCTGCATCCGCGAGCTCGATGCCATCAACGACGTACTGCCCGATTGGCTCGAAGAGGCCGACTTCCGCGTGGTGGCTGTTTCGACCGACGACGCTCGTTTCAACGCACAGGCTCGCGCACTTGCCGAGGGCCACGGTTGGAGCGACTACACTCTGGTCTACGACAAGAATCAGGAGTTTATGCGTGCAATGAACGTGTCGTTTACTCCTCAGGTGTATGTTGTGGACAAGGATGGCAAGATTGTTTACTCCCACACCGGCTATACCCCCGGCTGTGAGCAGGAGCTCTTCGAGCAGATTAAGAAATTGCAGTAATCCCCGTAAGAGAGATATTTTGTCGAACTCCTAAGACTACTAACCTTAAAACTTCAACCCGAGATGACACACAAACAGAGATTGCTCGCCCTGCTGACGCTTGTGGTTTCGACATTTGCCGCCAATGCACAGCAGTTTGGTGGTGGCGCAGACAATGGAGGCTATCTGACAGGTAGCTTCGAGAATAACTCGATCTACTACCTCGAAGATGCTCAGAACCCCGGTTGCTATGTTCCCGATGGGGGCTTTGGCTCGAATAGCTATCTGAAAGCCGACTACTATAAGGGTAATCTTGTGGCAGGTATTCAGGTGGAGTCCTACCAGCCTGCGCTGGTGGGCTATCCGCTCAACCTCGAAGGCAACAAACTCTCGAACTTCTATATGTCGTGGACCGACGAGGATTTTGCCCTCACGGCGGGTACATTCTACGACCAATTTGGTAGCGGACTGCTGTTCCGCACCTATGCTGACCGCACGCTGGGCATAAACAACGCTCTGCTGGGTGCTCGATTGGCGTATGGCTACAAAGACATTGTTTCGGCCCGCATCATTTGGGGTATGCCTCGCCTTGGCTCCGATTGGAGGAGGGTGAGCGACCGAGGCATTGTGGAGTGGTCGGGTACTCAGGTTAGGGGTGCCGATGCATCGCTCTCGCTTTCGTCGCTGCTGGGGTGGGATAATACCACTCTTGCAGTAGAGGGCTCGGTACTGAGCCGATATGAGCAGATAAAGTTCGATATGGAGGAGGAGGGTATTTCGCCCACAACCACCGGCTGGTCGGGCAGGGTGAACTTCGAGAAGAGTGGCTTTGTGGCCAAGGCCGAGTGGGTGAACGGAGGTCAGTGGTATGGCTACTGCCCAACCGACGAGGGCGACTACCTCAAACGCAACGGCAATGCTCAACTTGTAGAGTTTGGTTATAGCGGTGGCGGCTTGGGTGCCAACCTCACGCTCCGCCGAATGGAGTGGATGGGCTCGAAGATTAACTACGCCTCGGTGGAGTCGAACAATACGCTCAACTACACCCCCGCACTCTGCGCTCAATACTCCTATGCGCTCACAAACCTCAATCCCTATATCCCTGTGGTGGGCGAGATTGGTGGCGATGGTCATCTGAAAAGTGGCGAGATGGGCGGTCAGCTGGATGTATACTACAACTTCCGCCGTGGCAGTGCCATTGGTGGCAAGAGGGGTATGAAGGTCAATCTGAATATGTCGACCTACTACGCCATTGGCCAGGAGGGTACGGCACAGATGGGCGACCTGCTCTGGCGCAACGTAAACGTGGGCGTGGAGAAACAACTCAGCCGCAAGATGAAGATGCAACTGCTGTGGGCACTGCAACAGGGCGAAGATATGTACCACAATTGGTGCTTGTCGAACATTGTTGTTGCCGACCTGCTCTATAAGTTCACTCCCAAGTTCTCCACCCGTGCCGAGTTGCAGTATTTGGCAAGCCAGGATGGTATGAAGGATTGGATGGCGGGTTTGGTAGAGGTAAACTTTGCCCCAACGTGGAGCCTCTTTGTGAGCGATATGTACAACCACGGCAGCTCGAAGGTGCACTATTACAGCGTGGGTGCCAGCTACACCAAGTCGCGCACCAGAATTGCGCTTAGCTATGGCCGCAACCGTTCGGGAATGGTTTGCTCGGGTGGTGTGTGTCGCACGGTTAAAGCATTTACGGGTGGAAACCTTACGATTTCGACCTCGTTTTAATTGAGATTATACCTTATATATAATATATAAAGATGAAGAGATTTTTTGGATATATGATGGCGTGGGCGGCAGCAGTGGCTGTGGCTTGTGCTCCTACCCCCAACGAAGGCCCCAATAATAATGATCCCAATACGGGCGGTCAGACCGGTGTTTATGGCGAGGCCCCTTACACTATCGAGGTGGACAAAAATACCATCGAGGCCGACGGCGTAGACTTGGCAACCTTCCGTGTGCTCGACGCTGCGGGCAACAACCTCTGCGAGGGTAGCGATAGCAAAAAAGTCTATATTCAGAACGAAACCGAAGGATTGAGCCTGGGCCGTAAGGTTATCTCGTTCAGCTCGCTGATTAACGGCACCTTTGAGTTTACGGCAACATTCAAGGGCGTGGCTACCCAGAACAGCGTTACCGTAACTGCCCAGAATAGAGCGCAGTATGAGAAATACAAACAGATGATTTGCGTCTACGACCTGACCGGTACTTGGTGTGGCCCCTGCGCAATGATGGCCGGAAGTTTCGAGAAGGTTAAGAAGAGCATCTGGAACGACCAGATGATTCTGTTGGCTGTTCACGGCGACGGTGTTGGCGACGATCCTTTTGCCATTCCTCAGGGTTCGAGCACCTTGGGCGATGTGATGATGGGCGCTTTTGGTGGCGCAGGTTTCCCTACCATTATCTACGACCTGAATAAGGTGGAGACTGGTACGGCCAGCGAGGGCGAAATTATTGAAAATCTGCGCAGTCAGATTGTGGAGTACCCCTCGACCTGCGGTGTTAAAATCGCCAAAACTTCCTTCGCTGGCGGCAAGGTGGAGATTGAGGCCGCAATGACCTCGACCGAGGATGGCGAGTATGACTTGGGCTATGCGCTGCTGGCCGACGGCTTGGCCTACGAGGGTGGTACCGAGGAGGACGGCATCTACGACGACGTGGTTGTGACCGTTTCGTCCAACTTTATGAAGATGCAGAAAGATTCTAAATTCAGCGTCAAGGCAGGCGTGGAGCAGACCAAAAAGTGGACTATCGAGGGCCTTGGTAACGCCAATCCCGACAAACTGAGGGTTGTTGTATTTGCACTCAAAGAGGCCTACGGTATGACCATCGTGGATAATGCAAATGTTTGTGCAGTAGGCTCTTCGGCCGACTATATGCTCAATGAGTAGAGATAAGATGATAAGGAAAATTGCAACATATTGGAGCGCATTGGTGGTGGCTGTGATGATGGCCGCTTGTGGCCCTATGGAGCAGCCCGACGAGCCCAATCCTATGGAAAATGTGCCCGAGGGTGTGCTGAGGCTCTTTGCCGACAAGACCGAGATTGTGGCCGATGGCGAAGATGCTGTGCAGTTTACGCTGATGTATGGCTCGGAGAATGTTACCGACGCCAAAAACCTCCAACTTATCCGCACCGCCGACGGCGAGGAGACCTATATGCCTTACAGGACTACCACCTTCACCTCTACCGCCCCCGGGGTGTATAGTTTCAAGGCCAAAATCTTCCGTGGTGGCGACATTGTTACCGACAACGAGGTGGTCGTTACCGTAGTGCCCGCAGTGGCCGATGGCGAGCAGAAAGATTACTACCAGAGGCTTGTGGGCCTGCAATTTACCTCGGTGGGTTGTCAGAACTGCCCCCAGTTGAGCACCGATTTGAAGGCTATTCAGGCCGAGGTGCCTGGACGTATCTCGGTGGTGTCGCTCCACCAATACTTCAAGATGGACGACCCTATGGAGCACCCCTTGGCAACCGCCTATCACACCTATCTGGGTATGAGTGGTCTGCCAAACTTCAACTTCAACATCATCCCCGACTACGAGGTGGGCCACACCAGGTCGAGCATTACCAATGGCGTGGAGTATGTGTTGAAGAACTATCCAGCAACCTGTGGCGTGGCCATCGAGAGCAGCGTCGAGGGTGGCAAGGCAACCATTAAGGCAAAGATTACCTCCAATACCGCAACCAAGTATCGCTATATGATATTCCTGCTCGAAGACGGCATAGAGTATAGCCAGCTGGGAGTTAGTGGCGATTATACCCACAACAACGTGTTGCGCTGGGCTTCGTCGGGCGAGATGTTTGGCGACCGCTTTGGCGGTGGTGCAAAGTTGCAGGTGGGTGTCGAGAGTACCGAAGTGCGCGAGGCGACCATTTCGGGCGAGTGGAAGGCGGAGAATATGAGGGTAGTTGTGGCGGCCCTCGGCGCCTATGGCGACAGCTACATCATCAACAACGCTGCCGAGTGTAAGCTGGGCGAGAGCGTAGATTACGCATTAAATTAGAAGAAAGAGATGATTAAGAGTAGTTTGATACATATCGTTATGCTGATGGCGGTTGTGCTGACGGCAGTGGGTTGCGGTCCCGCAGAGGAGGCCGTGAAACCCGTGTTGAGCGCAAGTGTGGAGAGCATCGAGGCCAATGGAGTGGAGAGTGTGGCTTTCGAGGTGGTTTACGATGGCGCAGATGTGAGCCAGAAGGCCCAAATCTGGTGCAGCACCACCAACGAACAACTCTCGGCAGCCGAGTGGACCACAACTCAGGTGGGAGATTATGAGTTCTATGCCATCTACAATGGTGTGCAGTCCAACAGTGTGGAGGTTGTGGCCACCGAGCCCGTTCAGCAGGGGCCCCACGTTTCGCGTTTCGAGCGCCACGTTTGCCTGATGGACCTTACAGGTACGGGTTGCTCGTTCTGCCCCAAGGGCTACCGCAACATTGTGTTGAACATTACGAACAACTTTATATATGCCGACTTTGTGCACGTCTTGGGCCTGCACGACCCCGCCTCGAAGTTGAACGATGTGGCCGACCCTATGGCTCTGCCGTTGACCACTCAGCTGATCGACGACTTTAAGGTTACGGGTACACCTTGGTTTATCGTAGACCTCAGGGGCGGTGGCAGCCTGACCGACAATGTGGGCGATATGACCAAAGAGATTGACCTCTCGACCGAGGAGTATCCCGCACACTCAGACGTGGCCATCAAGACCACCTTCAACAAGGATGCGCAGAGCTGCAAGGTGGATGTGAAGGTCTTTGCCGAGACGACCGACAACTACCGAGTGGCCCTGTTTGTGGTGGAGGACAATGTTAAACACCCCCAGCTCGATGGCTCGGTGGTGATTAACGACTACAACCACCGCCACGTTGTGCGCCAGATGCTCAGCGGCTCGTACTTGGGCGACAATCTGGGCACCATTAAGGCCGAGCAGGAGGTGGAGAAGAGCTACGAGTTTGCTATCGGCGATAGCGGCTGGAATGTGGAAAACCTCTCTGTTTACGCCCTTGTGCTCGACGGCACCGAGACGGTGAACAACGTGGCCGTGTGCAAAGCCGTGAACGGAAGTGCAGAGTACAAATACATTGAGCAATAAAAAACAAAAATAAACAGAAACGACTATGAAAAAGAGATTGTTTACCCTGTTGGCTATCTCGTTGATGGCGGTGTTTGCAGTGTCGCTCACCTCGTGTGACGACAAAAAACCCGATGGCCCCAACACCGAGGAGCCAGGCAATACTGACGATCCTAATAATGGCAACGAGCCCGGTGGTGGCGACGAGCCTAGCGAAGGCGATAAAGTGTTCAATGGTATTGGTGTGCCCGAGAATATCCCCACCCCCATCAAGTGGGATGTAGAGAAGGTGGAGGCTACCGACGACGGTGTGTCGATCGAGATTACCGAGGTGGTGAATAACAACTTCAAGTTTGTGGCTCGCCCTGGTGCAAACGTGGCCTCGTATAGGCTCGACGTATTCCCCCTGTGTCGCCTCTACAACTCGCTCTTCGAGCAGATGCGAGCCGAGGGTATGAACCCCGCAACCGAAGTGGCAACCGAAGACCAGATTGAGGAGTGGATTTTGAGCTATGTGTTCAACTCGCAGGGTGCAGGTGCCTACACTTTTTCGAGCGACCAGCTGGGCGATGAGTTCTTCAACAAAGAGTTCGATTGGACAAACTCGTCATATGATCAGGCTAAAATCGTGCCCAACTGTGAGTATATCATCGTGGCCGTAGGTTGCTTCGACAAGGATGGCTCGGAGAGCCAGGCAGGCGACTTGTCGGTGTGCTATGTTCACACCACCAGCGAGGAGCTGATTGGTCAGCCCGCAGTAGATATTCAGGTGGAGACCAACTATACCGCTATGCAGATTACCCACCTGCCCAACAAAGATACCAGCTACCTCTACTATTGGTGCTCGAATGAGGACGATTTGACCCCCTATATCGAGACTTATGGTGCAAAGCAGTATATCGACTTTATGCGTAACACCGTTTACGCAGCACCCTCGGTGGAGGATCCCAACAATCTGTCGTACTATGTAAACTTCGGTGCTGCTACCGATGTGAAGATTATGGCTACGGCTGTGGGTTGCGATGCCAACGAAACTCCCTCGGATGAGTTCCAGAGCAAGGTCTTTACCCTCAAACAGCGTCCCGACGACAGGCTTCCCGGTAAGGCCGAGGTGTGGGTAGACCAGGAGCACTTGGGTGCCTCGATGTTTATGGTCGACTACACCATCGAGCGCAACACTTGGGCACTCTTCTTCAATGTGCTGAAAAAAGAGGAGGCCGACGCTTATGCCGATGCCAGCGAGGAGGAGCTTGCGGCACTTGGCTATCAGTTGCGTACCAGCGGCTGGGGCGTAAATAACCACAACTACAAATACGACATCGAGGAGGATGAGTTGTGGGGCGATAGCGATAGTGGCTCGGAGGTATGGATGGCAGGAGTGCAGCCCGAAACTGAGTATGTGATTGTCTATACCGCTGTGAACCCCTATGGCGACATTGCACCCGTGCAGTTCTCGGAGTCCTTCAAGACCAAAGCATTGGTAACCGACGCACCCGAGCAGTGCGCTGCCGATATCAACTTGGAGATGACCACGCTGGGCGTAGATGGTATCAAGACCGACTTTACCTTCAACCCCGACAAGTTGGCTCAATTCCACTTTACCTTCATTCAGGGCGATGTAGCGTTCCCCGTAGCAGAGGACTCTTCGCGTGAGAAACTGATAAATGCTACCTACTACGGCATCACAACCGCAATGGTTGCCGATGAGAATGGAATGTTGAAACCATCGGAGGTGGGTACCAACGCCAACCACTGGCCCGCAACCCCCAATGGCTCGGATGACTACTCGTGGTTTGCACTTACCCCCAATACCCGCTATGTTGTGGCCTACGTTGCCGAGGACTGGAATGGTGTGCTGGGCGAGGTGAAATTTGCCGAGGCTACTACTGATGCACTTGTTGGCGGCCCCAACCCCGAGGTTAAACTGAGCACCGTTCAGAACGACGAGGGCGAGTGGTTCTTCCAGTTCGAGACCGTTAAGGATTGCTATATGATGTACTACGCAGTGGTGTCGCAAGACCTCTATCCCGACCAGACTCTGATTGGTACGGATGGCTCGTATGACTATTGGTACAAGGCGCTGTATAGTTTCTTCGTAAATCAGGAGGCCTATATGGCAACCTACCGCCAGAACTTTACCGAGCCTTTGAACCTCAATGGTGGTTATTGTTTGGCTCTCGCTATCGGTTGGGGTAAAGATGCCGATGGCAACGACGTGGCCAGCCGTATGCACACTCTGATTTACAACAAACGCAAAAATACTATCAAAACCCTCGAAGAGACCTATCCCAATGCAACTCACTATGTGGCTCCCTATTCGGCCAGCCTGGTGAACAGCGCATCGAAGGCATTGGAGGCCTCGAAATCGGCCCAGAGCAATATCCTCAGGGCAGCCGATGTGGTAGTACCCGTGTTGGCCCCTGTTCCCGCAGAGAACGATTTGACCAAGTGGCTCGACGAGGCTGCTAAACAGGGTGTAGAGATTGTGCCCATCGACCTCCACAAGCTGGGCGCACACCCCCACGCAACTATGTAGAAACAGTAGGGTGGGGCCCGAATGAGAGCATTTGGCCCCGCCCGACAAGAGCAATACAACCAAAAGCAAAACTTACTTAAACAAACACAAACAACTTCAAACAATTAACTCTATTTATTAACCAAAAACAAACAACTATGAAAAGGATTTTTACAAATCTGAAAGCTTATGCAAGCGCAGCTATGGCTGTTGCTTTGATGGGCGTTGCAGCGTTGGGCGTATCGTGTCAGTATGACGATACCGCTATTTACGACGAACTCGAGGGTGTTAAAGGCGACCTTGACGGTGTTAAGGGCGACTTGGCCGAGCTTGAGCAGCGAGTTGCAGCTTTGGAGACCAAACTCAACAATGAGGTAGCAGGTCTTCAGGCTCTGATCGTGACTGCAAAAACTGAGATTTTGGACGAGGTTGATGGTAAATTTGTTACCGTTAACGGCTCGATCGAGGATCTCGAAGAGGCTTTGGCTGCTAAGTATGCCGAGTTGGCCAAGAAAGATGGCGAGTTGGCAGCTCAGCTGACCGCATTGGAGGGTACCGTTGGTGGCCTTATCAGTGCAAAACAGAACTCGAGCGGTGAGTGGGTGTTGACTTTGTCGGGTGGTCAGGAGATTACCATCTACCCCAAAGCAACCCAGAACTACCACGGTGTTACTGCAATCCAGCAGAACGGTGTTTACTACTGGGCTCAGTACAACGCCGACGGTACCACCACTTTCTTGAAGGATGAGGAGGGTAACAAATATCCTCTCCACCACGCTACTCCCGTAGTAGACGTAGAGGGTGCTGTTAATGGCGCTGTTGCAGGTGCTATGAGCAACATCAAAGTTGAGCCCAACGAGAATGGCGAGTTGCAGCTGACTTTGGACGGTGGCAACACCTGGTATCCTCTGGGTGGCGGTGGCGATGCTGGTTTGTTCACCGGCGTTTCGCAGGACTACGAGGCAGGTACTGCTACTTTCAGCCTTGTAGGTGGCGAGGAGATTACCGTTGCTTTGGCCAAAGAGGCAGAGCCTGAGATGATTTTCAACATCAAATCGGGTAAACTCTATCTGAAAAACGAGGAGACCGTTGCCGTTAAGGTTGTTGCAGAGTTGGTAAAAGACGTTACCGTTCTGAGCGCTCCCAAAGGTTGGACTGTTGAGTTCGATGGCAAAAACTTGCAGATCACTGCTCCTTCGTATGTAGACGTTGTTGGTCTGGGTACCGCTGACGAGGAGGGTCTCGTTAAAGTTTTGGCTACCGATGGTACCGGTTCGGCTATCGTTGCAAACCTGAGGGTTTCGGCTTCGGAGATGGGCTTGTTCCTGACCGTTGATTCGCAGGCTGCTACCTTCAACATCGTTAACACCTTGACCTATACCGAGATGGGCGAGGAGTTCCCCATCATGTACTTCTATGGCGTAATGGCTGCCGAGAAGTTCAACCCCGAGACTATGTACGAGTCGATGCAGTACGGCGAGCTTAACTACGAGTATGGCGACGCTTCGTTCGAGGAGCCCCTCAGCATCGTTGAGATGTATGGCTACCTTGGTGCAGAGTGGGAACAGAATCCCGAGACCGGTATGTGGGAGCAGGCTCCTGCTGTGATGGTTCCCGGTGCAAGCTACATTATCTGGGCAGCTCCTATGTCGATCGGTGCTGGTGGTCCCGACATGGAGAGCCTTGTATATGCAGAGTACAAATATGCTTCGGCTAACCTCGAGGTTTTGAGCACTTCGTTCAACGACATCGTTGTTGATCTGAAAGTTGCCGGCTACGATGGTTACTGGCTGAACATGTATACCGAGGAGGATAACATCTACGCTCAGAACAACTTCGAGGAGTGGGTCGGCGGTGGCTGGTATCCCTTCGGTGAGTTGATGGAGGATGAGGGCTTCAATGGCTCGATCTTCGAGACTCTTTACTGCGACTCGGCTGCTGGTACCAAATACTACATCTATGTATTGCCTCGCGATCTGAACAAAGAGATTTCGGAGTATACTTGGGCTGATGTACTTTGCTTCGAGGCTGCTACTACCGCTATCACCGCTGGTGGCGAGGGTGCACCTACCTATGTTCTTGACACCGAGAACACCAGCTACACCAGCATCGTAGGTACTCTGACTCCTGCTGAGGGTGCAGTTTTGACCTACTACCGCTACTACACCGAGGAGGCACTTGCTGAGTTTGGTGAGGACGAGACCGCTCTCGTTACCGACCTGCTTGACTTGTCGACCTACGAGACCTACATTATTTCGGAGGAGAGTTCGGTTCGCGTAAACGGCCTTAACGCTGGTGACACTCGCGTTCTCGTAGCTGTTTCGGTTGACGCTGATGGTAAATATGGCCAGATCGTTAAAGTTACCGCTTCGACCAAGACTGTTCAGTTGAGCGACGTTAAAGTTGTAATCGATGATACCGAGACCTCGGCAGACGGTTTGCAGTTCTCGGCTAAACTGAGCACCACCGGTGGCGAGGCTGTTAAGTATCGCTACGAGCTGATCGACGCAGACTACTCGTATGGCCGTTGGATCTACACCTACAAGAGCGACATCGCTAAGGCACAGGCTGCTATGGCTGTTGCTTCGGACAACGATTACTACATCAAGACTGTTGCTGCTGGTGATCTGCTGAACGAGCACGGTTGGGCTACCTTCAATGCTAGCAAGCACGATACCAACTACATCCTCTTGATTGCTGCTATCGACGCAGATGGCAACATGGGTGAGGTTGTAAGCCACAACTTCAGCTCGGACTTCTCGGCCGAGATCGTTAAGAAGTACCTCGAGGATGGCACCACCATCAACCCTGTATGGGAGGCTGCTAAACCTTCGGTTGTTATGGAGACTCTCCCCGAGGGCTCGACTACCGACGTTACCATCACCGTAACTCCTGGTGCAGGTGCTGTTAAATGCTGGATGGGTAAGATTAGCTATTACAGCGCACAGCTCCCCACTGCAAAAGTTAAAAACATGCTGACCAACTGGGCAAACGGTGGTCGCGAGACTTTGACTGATGCAGGTGTTTATGGCATTGGTTACTTCACCACCGAGAGCGACACCATTACTTACACCATGAACAAGAGTTACCACATCCACATCCTCTGGCAGGATGCCGATGGTAAGTTCTACGAGCCTTACTGCGTAGAGTGGGGTGAGGTTAGCACCAAGTGCGAGTAATCCATCAAACTACGCCCGTTAAGTTGCTTCGACGGTGAGTTGAAGTAAACGAGGGTAAATAAAGAGAGGCCTGACAGAAGACGCTGTCGGGCCTCTCGTTTTTTTGTGTGGTAGCATCTGTTGGGGAGGGAGAGGTGTGGGGCTGCAAAATTTTAGTATCTTTGTGCCATGAAACAACTCGTAATCTTCGACCTCGATGGTACACTGCTCAACACCATTGCCGACCTTGCTGAGGCGGTAAATAGGGCGTTGGTGGCTTGTGGCTTTGTCGAGCACCCGACTGATGCCTACCGATTTTTTGTGGGCGATGGGGTGAGCAAATTGTTTGAGCGCGCGCTGCCCCCTGAGGCCCGCACGGCCGAGAACATTGCACGCATACGCACCCACTTTATGCCCTACTACGATGCCCACAATGCCGACCTGAGCCGCCCCTATGAGGGCATCCTGGAACTGCTGGCCGAACTGCAAAGTAGGGGAGTGAAGGTGGCTGTTGCGTCGAATAAATATCAGGCTGCCACCCAGAAACTCGTGCGCCACTACTTTTCCGACACCGATTTTGTTGCTGTCTTTGGTCAGCGCGAGGGTGTGGCCATCAAGCCCGATCCGCAGATTATCTTCGATGTATTGGAGGTGGCAGGCGTGACACCTGAGGATGTGATTTATGTTGGCGACTCGAATGTAGATATGCAGACGGGGCCCAGAGCTGGTGTCGATACTGTGGGAGTGTCGTGGGGATTTCGCCCGCGCGAGGAACTTGCCGCCCACAACCCTGTGGCCATTATCGACCACCCTTTGCAGCTGCTCGACCTGCTGTAATTACATAAAGGCATAACAAAACCCCACTAAGCAATGCTTGGTGGGGTTTGTTGTAATGTATTATTCCTACTTGCTACACAACTTGTTGTAGTTGCAGTGGAGCAGATTGTGATCGTCGTCGTAGAGGTGCATACCGTTGCCCTTGCAGAACTTCCACACCTTGCAATCGGCACACTCGCCCTTGCGCGCCCACTCGCGGTTGCGGAACTCGCCAAAACCATTCTGCCACACTTCCCACAGGTTGTCGCGGTAGATGTTGCCTTGGTCGAACCCTGCACGAATGCTTGTGCAACCACTGATCGAGCCGTCGATCTTCACGCCCGCAATGCTAACACCCGCCATACAGCCGAAGAAGTTGTCCCTCACCTCGGCCTCGTAGCCGCCCAAGAAGCCCTCGCAGGCGTAGTTGCACTTGATTTTGCCCTCCTTGCGGGTTTGGATGATGAAATCCATAAGCCAGCGATACTGCTCGGGCGATAGTTGCAAGCCGTCGTTGTCGGCGGCCCTGCCTACGGGGAAGATTGTAAACACCCTCCACGCCTTGCAACCCTTGCTGATGAGCCACTCGCGGAAGTCGGCCAGAGTGTCGATATTGTGGGGTCCCACGCAGGTTACAACGTCGTAGACTATGCCTTCGGTGGTGGTCATCACCTCCAAGGCTCGCTCGGCATTGCGCCAACTCTGTGGGTGGCGACGTATGGCGTTGTGTTGCTCCTCGAAGCCATCCATCGAGAGCGTAATGGAGCGCATACCCGAGGCTACCAGAGAGCGCATACGCTCCCGAGTGAGCAACATTCCGTTGGTAACCACGCCCCAGGGGTAGCCACGCTTGTAGAACTCGCGCCCCACCGATTCGAGGTCTTTGCGACAGAGGGCCTCGCCACCCGTTACGACAATCATCACCTTGTGGGGATCGACGTAGGGAGTTACTTGGTCGAGGGCTCGGAGGAAATCTTCGGCGGGCATATCGGGCGTGGCTGAACTACTGCGGCAGTCGCTTCCGCAGTGAACGCAGTTGAGGTTGCAACGCAGTGTGCACTCCCAGAAAATCTCCCTCAGCGGGTGCTCCTTCTCCAAGTCGGCTCGTATGCCCGAATAGAGATTTAGGGCCAAGCGCTTGCGCAGCCCAAGTTTGTCGGCTTTGGCCATAGTGATTGCTTGTTAGATGTTGCCGTTACTGCCCTCTTCGGGATTCTCCTCGGGGGTAGACTCCATTGCGGGAGTCATTTCGAGTGTGCCGTCGAAGTCGAGAACATACTCGGCAGCGTATTGGTAGAGTCCGTTTTCGGCACCGTCAACATCCTCGGCCACAAAATTGGCATTACCCTCGGCTATGTGGACATAGATGTCGAACTTGCCCTCGGCGTCGGTCATTACGGGAGTGATATTTCCGTCCATCTCGGGCAGATAGTCGGGGTGGTTGTAATAGTGGTTGAGGCTCACATAGACCCTTGCACCCTCGATGGGGTTGCCCAGAGTGTCGGTTACTTGTCCTTTGAAGGTGCGATCCCAATACTGGTCGGGCACGTGGGGCTCCACGCCATAGCAAGCCGTAAGCATAGGTGCTGCCGAGAATCCCAGCAGACCGAGCAGTGTGTTCTTCAAACTTCGTTTCATAGGCAGTAGGTGTTAAGGGTGTTTTATACTAATGACGCAAAAGTGGGCCAAATAGTTGCATCGGGGGGTGATTTTTTTGTCGACCGTCGACCGTCAATCGTCAACCGTCGACCGTCGACCGTCAACCGACAAGTAATTTTCAATTTTCAATTTTAATCCTGCGACTCCTCGAAGAAGGCCCACAGCGAGTCGCCCACAGGCACGGGAGCCACGATGCGCACGGGCTCTTTCCTTACGGGGTGGAGGAACTCAACACTGCGCGAGTGGAGCGAGATGCCACCGCCCTGATTGCTGCGCTTGGCACCATACTTCAAGTCGCCCTTAATGGGGCAGCCAACCTTCGAGAGCTGGCAACGAATCTGGTGGTGGCGGCCGGTGATGAGCTCCACCTCCAAGAGTTTGTAGTTCTTGCTGCCACCCAACATCTTGTAGCGCAACTCGGCACGTTTGGCGTCGCCCTTTTGCGAGTTGTAGGCCGAGGCCTTGTTGGTCTTGCCGTCGCGGGTGATGTAGTGCACCAGCGTACCCTCCAACTCCTCGGGAGCCTCCTCACAGATGGCCCAATAGCGCTTGTCTATCTTGCGGTCGCGCACCATCTCGTTGAGCCTCACCAGCGCCTTGCTGGTCTTGGCAAAGAGCACCACGCCACTCACGGGGCGGTCGATGCGGTGAACTACGCCCAGAAAAACATCGCCGGGCTTCTGGTCGCGAACTTTTATGAAGGCCTTAATCTCGTCTTCCAGACCAGGGGTGCCCTCGGTGTCGGACTGCACCAAGTCGCCCGAGTGTTTGTTTACGGCAATTATGTGGTTATCTTCAAAGAGAATATCGTGTTTGGTAAACATAGTCTTGTGTGTGGTTTTTCTTAGTGTGTGTTAGAGAGCAAAGGTGAAGGGCAGCAGGTCGCCTGCGCGCTCAACCACGCTGGCCGAGCCTCCACCGCTCATGATTACTTTGTAGTCGAGCCCCTGACGCTTCTCTACGTCGTGCAACACCTGACGGCACTGACCACAGGGGTAGCACTCCCTGATGCTGGGGTTGGATGCAATGGCCAAGGCCACAATTTTGTCGCCGGGGGTGGTGGCTTGGTGGTGGTAGAGCAGTGTGCGCTCGGCACACAAGCCTGCGGGGTAGACCTCGCTCTCGACGTTGCTACCCGTAACAATGCGGCCACTCTGCAACCTTGCGGCTGCTCCGACGTGGAAGTTTGAGTATGTGGCTATGGCGTTATCACAAGCCTTTTGTGCAGCCTCTACCAACTCTCGCTCGTCGGCGGGCATACTCTCAATGGTGTCGTAGTGTCTGTAAGCCAATCTTAGTTCTTTCTCCATACTCTCTTATGATTTTTGGTTATGCTTATAGTGTCAATGGTTGTTGGGGGCTACTCCCAAGGCCAGCACCAGGTGCGAGCCCTCACGGAGTAGGTGTTGCCGTCGGTGAGCATCACTTTGCACTTGCCCTTGGTGGTGAAGATGGGGTTGATGTAGTGCATCAGCGTTTTGTACTGACTACTACGCCCCTCGCCACCATAAGCGGGGTTGGGCTTGTGGTAGTATACGGCCATACGCACACTCCACTTGCCACTCAGAGGACGCAACGAGGCCTGAGCCAAGATGTCGCCACGCGAAATCTGGTCGCCGGCCACCACGCATACCTCTTCGAGTCTGGTGTACTCGGCATAGGTGCCGTCGTCGTGCAATACGATGGCGCTATTGGCATCGGCAAACTCCACCTTACCGCCACGAGCAGCACACACAGCCGAGGGTTTCGACGAGGTGAACTCCCAAGCGCAGAAATCTACGCTGTTGAAGTGCTGAGCAATGCCGTAGGCCAAGGGCGAAAGCTCGTTGGCCGATGCAATAATACCCTTTTCGAGGGGCAGACGATATACCGAGTCGGTCTGTGGAGTCTGGCTCAGAATCGACTCCTGAGCATAAATGGTGCCAAAGGTGAGGCTCAGTAGAGCCACAATCAAACTGATTTTTTTCATCGTTTTATAAGTTTTACTACATTTTCGACGTGGTGGGTGTGGGGGAACATATCTACGGGCTGAACGGCCACTACTTTGTAGTGCTCGTCCATCAGCGCCAAATCGCGGGCCTGAGTTGCGGGGTTGCAACTAACGTAGACCATACGCTCGGGGGCGGCCCTGAGGATGGTTGCAATAACATCTTCGTGAACGCCCGCGCGGGGAGGATCGAGGATGATCACGTCGGGACGACCATTGGCCTCCACGAAGTCGTCGTTCATCACATCCTTCATATCGCCTGCGTAGAAGGTGGTGTTGGTGATGTTGTTGATGGCCGAATTGACTTTTGCGTCTTCGATGGCCTCCTCGACATACTCTACGCCCACAACCTTCGAGGCTTTCGAGGCCACAAAGTTGGCAATGGTACCCGTGCCGGTGTAGAGGTCGTAGACCACCTCGCCACCCTGCAAGTCGGCAAACTCCATCACCACCTTGTAAAGCTCATAGGCCTGCTCGGAGTTGGTCTGGTAGAACGACTTGGGGCCCACCTTGAAACGCAAACCCTCCATCTGCTCGAAGATGTGGTCGCGGCCTGCATAGAGTACGGGCTCGCGGTCACCGAGCGAGTCGTTCAGCTTGTCGTTAATCATATACACGAGCGAGGTCGTGTCGGGGAATTTCTGCTTTAAGAATGCCATCACCTTCTCGATGTTTTCGCTATCGTCGTAGGCAAATATCACAATAATCATCACCTCGCCCGTAGAGGCAGTGCGGATGATGACGTTGCGCATCAGGCCGCTGTGCTGACGGATGTCGTAGAACTCCAAACCCTCGGCGATGCAGAACTCTCGGAGCGAGTTGCGAATCTCGTTTGAGGGCGATGGCTGCAAGTGGCAGCAGTCGATATCGAGAATCTTGTCGAACATTCCGGGGATGTGGAATCCGAGTGCGGGGGTGTCGGTAATCTGCTCGCCACGAGCCACCTCCTCGTAGGTCTTCCAACGACGGGGCGCAAAGGTAAATTCGAGTTTGTTGCGATAGTGGTCGGTCTTGGCCGAGCCGAGAATGGGGCTGATGGGGGGGATTTCGACGTGTCCGATGCGTGTGAGCTGGTCTACCACCTGCTGCTGCTTGAAGGCGAGCTGCTCGGCGTAGGGGAGATTCTGCCATTTGCAGCCGCCACATACGCCAAAGTGGGCGCAGAAAGGCTCGGTGCGCAGGGGCGAGAGCTCCAAGTATTCGGTAACGTAGCCCTCCATATAGCGGCGACGTTTGGTGCGTATCTGTACGTTTACCAAATCGCCCGGTACGGTCATGGGTACGAATACCACAATGTCGTTCCATTTGCCCATAGCGTTGCCTTCGGCAGCCAGAGCAGTTATGCGTAATCCCTCAATTCTGGGGTGTCGGTTTCTTGCCATATTTTCGCTTAGTTGTGCTATTACTCCATAATAATCAAACAAAGATACAATTTTTCTCCGAAAAATACCTACATTTGTAGGAAAATAGCACTTGTAGAACGATAAACAGAGCACTATGATTAAGAGCGCACGATTTATATTCAATAGTTTTGGCGAGAATACCTACGTCATTTGGGACGAAACAGCCGAGGCAATCATTGTCGATGCGGGCTGTGTGAGCGAGGCCGAGAAGCAGACTTTGGCCGACTTTGTGGCCCAGAACGGACTCAAACCCGTAATGGCCGTGTGTACCCACGCACACCCCGACCACGTTGCCGGTGTGGAGTGGGTTAAGTCGCACTATAACATCCCCTTGGCATTCCACAGTGCCGACCTGCCCCTGCTGGGTCAGATGGCTTCGTATGGCGCAATGTTCGGCTTTAATATCGGTGGCATAGCTCCCGATATTGACCTTGCCGAGCAGAAAAGCATTGCGTTTGGTGACACCGTGGCCGAGGTAATCCACACCCCGGGCCACTCGCTGGGAGGTGTGTGCCTCTATTTCGACAAAGCGGGCGTGGTGGTTTGTGGTGACACCCTCTTTGCCGGTAGCATTGGCCGCAGCGACCTGCCCGGTGGCGACTACGACCAGCTGATGGATAGTATTGTGAACAAACTTCTGCCGCTGGGTGGTGGCGTGAGGGTGCTTTGTGGCCACGGTGGCGAAACAACCATCGCACAAGAGGCGGGTAGTAACCCCTTCATCACCGAGGTTATAAATGGTGGATTCAATAAACCCTACGAAGAATAAAAAGTTATGAGAATAGATATTTTAACCGTTGTGCCCGAACTGCTCACCTCGCCCCTGAATCAGTCGATTTTGCGACGTGCGCAGGAGAAGGGCTTGGCCGAGATTGTGGTACACAACATCAGGGACTACACCCTCTCGAAACACGGACAGGTGGACGACTATCCCTTTGGTGGCGAGGCAGGTATGGTTATGATGATCGAGCCCGTATTTCGCCTTATCGAGAAGCTCAAAAGCGAGCGCGACTACGATGAGATAATCTTTACCTCGCCCGACGGCATTACCTACAATCAGCAGGAGGCCAATAGGCTCTCGACGCTGGGCAACATCATCATCCTCTGTGGCCACTATAAGGGTATCGACTACCGCATTCGCGAGCACCTGATTACCCGCGAGATTTCGGTGGGCGACTATGTGCTCACGGGTGGCGAGTTGGCTGCGGCCATTATTGCCGACAGCGTGGTTAGGCTGCTGCCCGGTGCTATTGGCGACGAGGAGTCGGCCCTGACCGATTCGTTCCAAGACAATCTGTTGGCTCCACCGATCTACACCCGCCCTGCGGAGTTCAATGGCTGGAAGGTGCCCGAGGTGCTGCTGAGTGGCAACTTTGCCAAGATTGAGGCGTGGAAAGAGGAACAAGCCTATGAGCGTACCAAGGCCCTCAGGCCCGACCTATTGGAAGAGTAATAAGGTAGTTCTCAATTCTCAATTCTCAACTCTGATGAGGTATTATTTGATTGCAGGTGAGGCGAGTGGCGATTTGCACGGCTCGAACCTGATGAAGGGTATTCTGAAAGCCGATCCCGAGGCGACGTTCCGCTTCTGGGGTGGCGATCGTATGGCCGCAGTTGGGGGTGCCGAGGGATTGGCCAAACACTACCGCCAGACTTCGTTCTTCGGGGTTACGGAGGTGCTCCGAAATCTGCGCACCATATTCAACCAACTCGGCGAGTGTCAGAGAGATGTGGTGGAGTTTGCTCCCGATGTGCTGATACTCATCGACTACCCCGGGTTTAACTTCAAGATGGCTCGCTTTGCCCATGAGAGGGGCATTAAGACCTTCTACTACATCTCGCCCAAGGTGTGGGCGTGGAAAGAACGCAGGGTGGAGCAGATTCGCAAATATGTCGATAAACTCTTTATCATATTCCCCTTCGAGATTGAGTATTTCAAAAAGAGGGGCATCGAGACGATTTACGAGGGTAACCCCATTATGGACTCCATAGCCCAGACGCTGGCACAGCTTCCATCGAAGGAGCAGTTTGTGGCCGAAAACGGACTCGACAGCCGACCTATTGTGGCTCTGCTGGCGGGCTCGCGCAAGAGCGAAATTAGGCGCAATATGGAGTTTATGGTGGCCATTTCGAAGGCCCATCCCGAGTGGCAATTTGTGGTTGCGGGAGTGTCGTGGCAGCCAGCCGAATTGTATGAATCTTTTGTTGAGGGTAGCGATATCAAGGTGTTGACCGACAAGACCTATGGCCTGCTGAAATACTCGTCGGCTGCGGTGGTGTGCTCGGGCACGGCAACGCTCGAAACTGCCCTGATTGGCACGCCCGAGGTGGTATGCTACCGTATGGACGAATTCTCCTACCGAGTGGCCCGACTGTTTGTGAAGATTGGGTGGATTTCGCTGGTCAATATCATTATGGATCGCACGGTTGTAAGGGAGCTTATTCAGCACGATATGACCGTCGAGAATGCCTCGGCCGAACTTGCAGCAATTATGGAGGGCGGGGCCAAACACGCCCAGATGATGGCCGACTACAACCAGCTGCAACAGATTGTGGGTGGCGAGGGTGCTTCCGACAGGTTTGCAGCCAGGATGGTGGAATTATTAAAATGAACTACTAAGGATTTTAAATTATTAAAATAATTTAAAAAAATGAAAATTATCTGCATCGGACGCAACTATGCCGACCATATCAGGGAGTTCGACAATGGCGAGCCAAACAGCGAGCCTATATTCTTTCTGAAACCCGACACGGCACTGTTGCGCAACAACGACGCTTTCTATATACCCAAGTTCTCGGAGCGTGTGGACTACGAAACCGAGCTGGTGGTGAAGATTAACCGCGTGGGTAAGTGTATCGAAGAGCGCTTTGCCCACCGCTACTACGACGAGGTGGGGCTCGGAATCGACTTCACCGCTCGTGATTTGCAGCGCAAGGCTATGGCCGAGGGACTGCCCTGGGAGATAGCCAAGGGTTTCGACCACTCGGCGGCCATCTCGCCACGCTTTCTCTCGCTCAGCGAGCTGGGCAAGAGGGTGGAGGATCTAAGGTTCGAGATGACCATCAACGACGAGGTGCGTCAGGTGGGCGAGCCAAGGCAGATGATTCACTCGGTGGAGAAGATTATTAGCTATGTGTCGCGCTTTATGACCTTGAAGATGGGCGACCTGATTTATACGGGCACTCCCTCGGGCGTGGGCCCCGTGAAGAAAGGCGACGTGTTGAGGGCCTCGTTGGAGGGCGAAGAGTTGTTGAACTTCGATATCAGATAGAGTGGGGTATGTTGCTGAAAGATAAACTTATAGGTCGAAGGTTGCTGCTGGCAAGCAAGTCGCCACGTCGTAGCCAACTGTTGCGCGACTGTGGTCTCGATTTCGAGATTGTCGATGGGCGCGAGGCCGAGGAGATTTACCCTGCCGATATGCCCTCCGAGCAGGTGGCCGAGTACCTTTCGAGGGTTAAGAGCGACGCTTATGCCGATATGGTCGAGGGGGGCGATGTGCTCATTACGGCCGACACGATTGTGGTGGCCGGGGGCGAAATTCTAGGTAAACCCTCCGACCGCGAAGATGCGGTGAGGATGCTGGGGCTGCTCTCGGGGGCCTTCCACACCGTCATTACGGGCGTAACGCTCCGTAGTGCCGACAAGGTGGAGAGTTTTTCGTGCATCTCGCGCGTGAAGTTCCGCACCATCGAGCCCGACGAGGTGGACTACTACCTCGACACCTACCGCCCCTACGACAAGGCGGGTGCCTATGGCATTCAGGAGTGGATTGGCTATGTGGCCATCGAGGCCATCGAGGGCTCGTTCTATAATGTTATGGGCCTGCCCGTGCAGATGCTCTATGTAAGGCTCAAAGAATTTATTTAGTATAACAAATAATACCAAATTGACTATGAAAAAACTACTGATCACAACAATTGCGCTGTGTGCATCGTTGTCGATGGCCATGGCCGACGAGGGTATGTGGCTGCCCTGCCTGATTGGTGAGCGCATAGACGATATGCGTGCCAAAGGCTTTGAACTCACGGCCGAGGATATTTACAGCGTCAATCAGGCTGCTCTGAAAGATGCCATTGTGCTCTTCGGACGTGGCTGTACGGGCGAACTTGTGTCGGCCGAGGGACTGCTGCTCACCAACCACCACTGCGGCTATGGCCAAATCCAGAGCCACAGTAGCGTGGAGCACGACTACCTGACCAACGGCTTCTGGGCTATGAATCGAGCTGAGGAGCTGCCCAACCCCGGACTGACCGTGTCGTTCTTGGTGCGTATGGAGGATGTGACCGACCAGATTGCAGCAGGCACCAAGGCCGAGGAGATTCGTGCCAAAGCTTCCGAGGGTGGCAAATACTCCACCGCTATCGAGAGCCTCTATTACAACAACAAGTACTACTTGTTTGTATATCAGGTGTATAGGGATGTGCGTCTGGTGGCTGCACCCCCTTCGAGCATTGGCAAGTTTGGTGGCGACACCGACAACTGGATGTGGCCTCGCCACACGGGCGATTTCTCGGTTTTCCGCATCTATGCCGACAAGGACAACCAGCCCGCCGACTACTCGAAGGACAACGTGCCCTACACCCCCAAGCGCCACTTTACTATCTCGACCAAGGGTGCCGAGGAGGGCGACTTTACCTTCGTCTACGGCTTCCCTGGTACCACTCGCGAGTATGTAACCAGCGACTTTGTGGACTATACGCTCAACCACTCCAACCCCGCAAAGATACGCCTGCGTACCAAACGCCTCGATATTATTTCGGCAGCTCAGGAGGCCGATCCCGCAGTGCGCATTATGTATGCCTCGAAACACGCCTCTATTGCCAATGCTTGGAAGAAGTGGCAGGGCGAGAGCCTGGGACTTGCAAGGCGCAAAACCGTAGAGAAAAAACTCGCATACGAGGCCGAGTTCGAGAAGTGGGCCGTGGGTACAGAGTATGAGGGTATTACCGCGCAGCTGCACGAGAAATATATGGCTCTGTTGCCCTATGCCGTAACGCGCGACTACTACAACGAGGCTGCCTATGCAGTGGAGCTCTTGGGCTTTGCTCGTGGCGTGGCTAAACTCTCCGAGGCTGGCTACAAGGACTATTCGCCCGCAATCGATAGGGCTGTGGCCAAGGAGATGTTTGCCGACCTGTCGGCCAATGTAGCTGAGGAGTATCTGCCCGAGTTCTACACCGCCAAGGTGGCCGAGTTGGGCTCGACCGATGCTCTTACCGATTGGCTCTTCGACAGCTCGCGCTTGGTGGGCAAGGAGGCTTATACAGCAGCTGTGGCCGAGGGCTATGACTTTGCATCAGACCCCGCAGTTGTGTTGCTGGGTGCTTTCGATGCGCTCTACAAAGAGAAGATTGCTCCCCACTACGCATCGCTCAACAAAGAGATTACCGCACTCTATAATGTATATATGCGTGGTCAGATGGCCCACCAGAAGGAGCGCACCTTCTATCCCGATGCCAACCTCACGCTGCGTGTGGCCTATGGCTCGGTTGCGGGCTACGAGGCTGCCGATGGCGTTTACCACCTGCCCTATACCACCATCGACGGTATTATCGAGAAGGATAATCCAGAGATTTATGACTACGATATTCCCCAGAGCCTGAGGGATGTGTATGCATCGAAAGATTATGGCCGCTGGGGCATAGAGAGGGATGGCAAGCTCACCCTGCCTGTGGCTTTTTTGGCCAAAAACCACACCACCGGTGGCAATAGCGGTAGCCCTATTCTCAATAGCAAGGGCCAGCTGCTGGGCATCAACTTCGACCGCACCTGGCTGAGTACCATGAGCGACTTGGACTACGATGCCGACATCTGCCGCAACATTTCGGTAGATATCCGCTACGTTCTGTTCGTAATCGACAAGATTGGTGGCGCAGGCTACCTTATCGACGAGATGACGCTCGATTAGTCGGGTGTACGGAGATAAACAAAGAGAGAGGCTCGGAGCATTTCCGAGCCTCTCTTTGTTTTTTTATAGGTTTTTGATGATTTCTAACGCTTGGTCGGTGGAGTTGCGCTCGATCCAATGGATCTGCTCGTCGCGACGAAACCAAGTCATTTGGCGCTTGGCATAGCGGCGCGAGTTGCGCTTTATAAGCTCTATGGCCTCCTGGCGGGAGGTGGTGCCGTCGAACCACTCGAACAGCTCTTTGTAGCCCACGGTTTGTAGGGCGTTGAGGTGGCGTAGCGGATAGAGTGCTTTGGCCTCGGCCTCCAAACCCGCCTCAATCATCAGCTCCACCCTCAGGTTTATGCGCTCGTAGAGCTCCTCGCGGGGCCAATTAAGACCAATCTTCACAATGCGGAAGGGCCTGGGGTGCTTGGGGGCGGTGCGCTGCTCGGAGTAGGGGCGGCCGCTGGCGATGCAGACCTCCAAAGCTCTCACCACACGGGCGGGATTGTGGCGGTCTACGACGTTGTAGTGGGCCTCGTCGCGCTGTCGGAGCTCCTCGCAAAGGCTCTCCAAACCCTCGCTTTCGAGCCTGCGCATCAGCTCGGCCCTAATCTCGGCAGTGTCGTTTGGCAGGTCGTCGAAACCGTTGCACAGGGCGTCGATGTAGAGCCCCGAGCCACCAACGGCTACGGCCCAATCGTGGCGCGAGAATATCTCATCGAGCCTTGTCAGAGCCTCCTTTTCGTACTCTCCGGCCGAAAGGTCGTCGGAGGGGGTGCGGTCGGCAATGAAGTGATGCTTGGCGGCTGCAAGTTGCTCGGCATCGGGCTGAGCAGTGCCTATGGGCATACCCTGGTAGAATTGGCGCGAGTCGGTCGATATAATCTCGCATCCCAAATGGCACGCCAAGGCCACTGCGAGGTCGGTTTTGCCCGATCCCGTAGGGCCAACAATCACCACAAGGGTTTTGCTCTGTGCCGAGAGGGGTGTGCTCATAGTCAGGGGAATACTACACTAATACTCGTCGTCGTAGCTATCGTCGCCTCCGCCAAAGTCGTTGAAGTCGTCCATCATCTCGTCGAAGATAGATTTCTCGTCTTCGTAGTTTGCGTCGGAGAGATTTATGGCATTGCCGTGGGCAAAGATGGTGCGGGGATACTCCACGTCGGGGGCGGCAACGGTGGGTTCGAGCAGTTCGAGGTAGTAGGCCACCTCGCCCTCAATGTCGGAGTAGTTCCAGATGAGTCGGTCGCCGAGGTGGTGGATAATCTGCCCCAGATTTACATCGCCCATAGGGATTGGAGCGCTCGCGGGGTCGGAGCAGTATTCGTCTTGTTCGGCCTCGGTGTCCATATCCATCAGGGTATACTCTTGGAGTTTGCGCCACTGACCGTCCGAGAAGAAGAAAGAGGCCATACCTTCGATATCGTATCCGAGATCTTCGCAGATGAAGTCGTTGAAGTCGAGAAGGTTGGTGTCGTACATAACCTCATAATCTCTCACAAAGTTGTCGCTCAGGTCGCTCAACATCCTGAATTTGAATACCATTGACATAATAGTTGTGTTTTTATGGTTTTGTTCTGTTTCTACAAATATAGTGTTTTGTCAGATTGTTTGCAAGAAGTGCATCACATCCACTCCGTCGGGCCAATCGGTCAGCGTGGGGCGCTGGGCCTGCCCAAAGGGGGCTTTGCGGGGGTGGCTGATGGCATCGGTCACGACGCACTGAATCTCGCTGTCGTGATTGGCAATCCACTCTTCGGCTTGGCCTATGTGGGTGTAGGTGGCGATGTTTACTTGCGCCAAGCGGAGCGGAAAGTCCCACTTGTGCTCCACCACAAAGTGGCCGCCACTGATTATATTCGCTCCCGTGAGCATTGCCGTAGCCACCGCCTGACGATAGTTGTTGGTGTAACCCTCGGCCACCAATCCTGCACCCTCGGCGTGGAGCGTGGCGATGAGCTTTTCGACAGAGGCTGTTGCGGGCATAAAAACGAGCGTCACGTTGCGACAACCCATAGAGTTGTAGCGAAAGATGTCGTGAGCCAGCAGGGAGAGTTTTTCGCCCCCCTCGGTGCCGTCGAGTAGAGCTACCGACGAGCGGTGCCTCCTAAGTAGGGTGGGAGTGGAGCCATAGATCTGCCCGATACTCTCCATTGCCATATCGCTGCCCGAGGCTATCAGGGCATCAACCCTCTCGCCCAGCGTCATAGGCTCTATGGGCCAGCCAAGCTCGCGGGCCAGAGCCTCGCACACGGCGGGCATTAAAACCGCATCTTTGCTCGAAAATTTCACTCGGCAGCGGTGGCCCGACATAACAACGCAGAAGATGTCGAAGAAGGCCGCAAGTGGAATGTTTCCGGCTGCCACCACGCCCACCACCTTTGGCTCGAAAGTTGAGGGTGTGGGGTGGTGGGCCAACCACTCGGCCACCTTCTCGGGGGCGAGATATTGGTCGCAGATAGCATCGAGGGCGTAGTCGATGTCGCCCACCGAGAGCCACTCGTTCTGCTCCATAGCCCTAAGGCACAAAGACTCCGTCGTGGCCCTACGAACAACCTCGCGGGCTCGACTCAGCGACTCCAAAATATCTCCAAACGCTCTTTTCATATTACAAATGTAGTAAAAAATATGCGACTGCGGGTGCTGTGGGCCCTTTTGTGGGGCTAAAATTTTGAAAACCGAAAATAAATTGTACCTTTGTTTCTGCAAACCGAACTATACACCGCTTTGTCTGGCTGTGTATTTTCCGCGAACTTTATATATTTTAGACCGAATAATTACAAAATAAATCCAAATTTATTTTCAATTTACCACTATGCAAGATTTGGAAGCATTGAAGAGCAAGAGCCTCTCGGAATTGAGGGAGATTGCTCGTGCCCTCGGCCTCGATATCCGCTCGGGGCGAGAGAAACTTGTAGCCAAAATTGTGGGCGCAACCACCGGTGAAGCCTATGGCACCACCGACCAAGAGGCTCAGCCCGTGCGCCGTCCCCGCCAGCGAATTCAGAGCCGTGTTGCGGCTTTCAGCACCAAAGGTTTTGATGCCACCGAGGGCGAAGCTCCTGCCGAGGAACCAGCCGCCGAGGTTGCACCCGTAGAGGCCTCGGAAACTGTGGCCGAAGCCCCCGCAGAGGAGGTTAAGCCCAAACGTCGTGGCCGCCCACGCAAGAATCCTCTGCCCGAGGAGGTGGCTGCTACCGAAACCCCCGCAGAAGAGCCCACAGCAGTCGAAACTACGGCCGACGAGCCCGCCCCTGCCGAGCAGCCCAAGCGTCGTGGTCGCAAGCCCGCAGCTGCTAAGGTTGCCGAGGAGAGCACCACTGTTGAGGAGGCCACCGAGGAGCCTGCACCCACCCAAGGCCCCACACCCGAGGAGATTGAGTATGAGCGTCGCAGGGCAGAGCGTATCGCTATTCAGCAAGAGATCGAAAGTGTTGTGGTTGAGGGCGAAGGCGTGTTGGAGATTATGCCCGACGGCTACGGATTTCTCCGTTCGGCAGACTACAACTATCTCAACTCGCCCGACGATATATATGTGGCCCCCTCGCAAATCAAAAATTGGGGACTCAAAGCCGGCGATACCGTCAAAGGCGTAATCCGCCCACCCAAAGAGGGTGAAAAATACTTCCCCATGGTGCGTGCACTCGAAGTGAACGGCTTGGCTCCCGAAAACCTCCGCGACCGTATGCAGTTCGAGTATATGACACCCCTCTTCCCACAAGAGAAATTCTGCCTGACCGGCAACGGACACAACAACCTCACAACCCGCACTATCGACCTGTTTGCCCCCATTGGCAAGGGCCAGCGTGGTATGATTGTGGCTCAGCCCAAGACCGGTAAGACCATGATTCTGCAAGAGATTGCCAACGCCATAGCCGCCAACCACCCCGAAGTATACCTTATCGTGTTGCTCATCGACGAGCGCCCCGAGGAGGTTACCGAGATGGCTCGCCACGTGAAGGCCGAGGTGGTTGCTTCGACCTTCGACGAGCAGGCCTCGCGCCACGTCAAGGTGGCCGAAATGGTGCTCGAAAAGGCCAAGCGTATGGTGGAGTGTGGCCACGATGTGGTCATCCTGCTCGATTCGATTACCCGTTTGGCCAGGGCCTACAACACCGTACAGCCCGCCTCGGGTAAGGTGCTCTCGGGTGGTGTGGATGCCAACGCACTCCACAAACCCAAGAGGTTCTTTGGCGCAGCCCGCAAAACCGAGGAGCGTGGCTCGCTGACCATCATCGCTACGGCTCTTATCGATACCGGCTCGAAGATGGACGAGGTTATCTTCGAGGAGTTTAAGGGTACGGGTAATATGGAGTTGCAGCTCGACCGCAAACTCGCCAACAAACGTATCTACCCCGCCGTGGATGTTACCGCCAGCGGCACTCGTCGCGAAGACCTGCTCACCAGCAAAGAGGTGTTGCAGCGCACTTGGGTATTGCGTCGCTACCTGGCCGATATGACCTCGGTAGAGGCTATGGAGACCATGATGAAACATATGCAAAACACCGCCAGCAACGAAGAGTTGCTTGTGACTATGAACCAATAACCTAAAAAAATAGAAACGATGAAGAAATTTTTGATTCCCGTGTTGAGCCTTGTGATGGTGCTCAACTCGCTCACCAGCTTTGGTTGGGGTCCCACCGGCCACGATGTTGTTGCAGCAATTGCCGAGCGACACCTGACCGACAAAACCCGCGAGAAACTTAATCAGATATTGGAGGGCCGCTCGATTGTCTACTACTCGTCGTGGATGGATAGCATCCAGAACTCGCCCTATTGGGAGGATGGCTACAACCAGACCAAAACTTGGCACTACGCCAATGTGGATAAGGGCTACACCTACGAGACTATGCCCAAGAACGAGAATGGCGACGTGGTTGTGGCAGTTACCAAACTGACTGAGGAACTTACCAACAACTATGCAAACCTGACCGATAGCATGAGGGCCGACTATGTGAAGATGATTGTTCACATGGTGGGCGATATGCACTGCCCTATGCACTCGGGCCGCCTGAGCGACCTGGGTGGCAACCGCACCAAGGTTAAATGGTTTGGCCGCCAGACCAACTTGCACTCGATTTGGGATAGCAAGATTGTGGAGTCGGCACGCGCTTGGAGCTACTCGGAGTGGACCGATCAGCTGGATCGCACCAGCCAGGAGTATAAGGCTTCGGTGATGTGTGGTACTCCTGTGGAGTGGTTTGTCGAGACTGTGGGCTATGCCGCAGGTGTTTATGACTACGTTGAGGCTTTGGGCGAGAATCCCAACCTTTCGTATCAGTTTGTCTTCGATTTCAGTCCTCTGCTGGAACAGCAGTTGTTGATTGGTGGCTACCGCTTGGCATACGTTTTGAACGGAATTTTTGATGGCGAGTAGTACAACCTAACGTATAAAGTTTTATCTTTGTGGGGCCGAACGTGAGGCAGCGATGCGTGGTGTTTGGCTCCACTATGCGGAAATAGCTCAGTTGGTAGAGCATTGGCTTCCCAAGCCGAGGGTCGCGGGTTCGAGTCCCGTTTTCCGCTCACAGACAACGAGATGACCAGATTTGGTCATCTCGTTGTCTGTTTGTAGAGAATTCGATTTAGAACCCGCGACCCTCGAAGTCCCCCTTTTTCAAAGGGGGATTTAGGAGGAATGTAAATATGTCCCCATTCGGGGTGCATCAGCACCCCGCGGGTTCGAGTCCCGTTTTCCGCTCAACGCACAGCGATAGTTTTTAACTATCGCTTTTTTTGTGCGTTTCGCGGAAAAGATTTCCGCAACTATATATACAATCCCTCCAAACCTCCCTTTGATAAGGGAGGCTTCTATGGTGGTGCTATGGATAGTATTAGCAAGCCTATGGATTTGTTTCTTGATGTTTAATTTCTTATGGCTATGTGGCGGATGATTGGCCAAAATCGCTAACTTTGTGGAAGTTTACAACCACACACTCAACCAAATGAACAACCCAATGAAAAAATGCATACTCCTTGTGCTGGGCTGTAACCTCGCCTGTGCACAAAAATACAACGGCCAAGAGTAGTGAACTCTCGGCCGAAGATGGTGGTGATTTCTATTGGCAGATGTAGCGCTCGGTGCCGTCGGCTTAGGCCGAGGGGGCATCTTTGCTGCACGTTACGCCCTGGGAGTCTTTGGCCCAGAGGTTGCGGGCACGGAGCACCTGTTCGATGATGTCCCTCACGCAACCACGGCCACCAGCAAATTCCGACACATAGCGCGAAGCGTCGATACACTCCCAAGCTGCATCGGCAGGGGCTACGGGTATGCCCACGGCCTTCATACACTCCAAGTCGGGAATGTCGTCGCCCATAAAGAGCACATTCTCGCGGTCGAAGCCGTGACGTGCGATGATGTCGTTCAGGCAACCAATCTTGTCGCTAACGTCGATGTGGGCCTCGGCGACTTTCAGATACTTGAAGCGCCTTTCGAGCATTGCGCCACGTCCTCCGCTGATGATAAAGATTTTTAGGCCCTGCTTTACGGCATAGGCCACGGCATAGCCATCTTTGGCATAGTACTGCCTGAGGAAGTCGCCATCGGGCAGGGGGGTGATACCTCCGTCGGTAAATACGCCATCGACGTCGAAAATGAGTGCTTCAACTTTTGCAATATCTTCTTTGAAATTTCCCATTGTAGTTGCTCTCTGTTTGGTTAGTTGATGTGCAAAGGTAACTATTTAAGTCGAAATGCCCAAAGGCCTCGTTCAATCTCGCCAAAGGCCCACCTCTGACCGCCACCCTCGCGAGTGCCCAGAGCCTTGCAGATGGCTGCTGAGCCCAAGGGGAAGGAGTGACGTATGAGCTCTATCTTTTTGTCTACGAGTGGTTTGAGTTGCTTGGGGCGGTAGGGCAGTGTCTGCTCAATTTCGTAGGTGCGCCCCATAGTTGTCGTAGGCTCGGTGTGCGAAAATCCGTAGGCCCCCCAATGGTCAAGCCCTTCGCTGTGGCACCACTCGGTCACCAGAGCCGCCTTGCGCAACGACGCATCGGGCACCACAAGGTAGCGGTAATCGCGCCCCTCGAAGCCCACGAGCGACTGAGGAGCCTCTCTTTCGGCAGGGGCCTCAAATGTTCCGCTGCCGAGTGCTGTGGCTCGGAATAGTGGAGCATGATTGCGCCCCTTCTCCCAATGCACCACCACCTCTTTACACTCACCACCGAGCGACACAACCTCCACATCCACTTCGCCCCCAAAGGCCACCATTGCAGCCGTTAGGTCGAACATTGGCGAGAGTTTTATGACCACTCGGTCGGCCTTCTTGCGCAGGGTGTCCCACAGGGCTGCCACATTGGGCGAGCAATCTTCCAGGCAGACCATCTTTTTACCCTCGGCACCTCGGCGGTCGGGGTCTATATATATAAGGTCGGCGTGGTCGAGCCCCTCGATGAACTCCTCCGACGAGCCGCAGACGACCTCCACATTGTCGGCCCCCAGAAGGTGCAGATTGTGGCGGGTGATTTCGGCAAGGGTGGGGTTGCGCTCGATAGAGATCACATGCTCAAATCGGCGCGAGAGGTAGAGAGTGTCCACTCCCAGGCCACAAGTGAGGTCTACGGCCAGAGCTCCGCTATACTCTTTGTGGGCAGCACACTCCTCGCTGCTCGACTGCTCAAAGGCGAGCGAGGGCAGAATGGCCCTTGCCTGGTAGTAGGAGGGGAGTTTGCGACGGGCGCGTTGGAGGTATTTCACCTGAGTTGCCACCTCTCGGGCGTGGGGTATGCGCTTGTCGAGGGCTATGGCGTTGTGGTCGCGCTCGATATTTTGCTCGATGGCTTGGCGCACTTCGGGCAGTGTGAGTATCTCTATTTTTTGATCTTCCATACGGGTTTGTCTTTATGGTAGTGTGCCACTGCGAGTAGCACAAACATTAGTGCATAACATATTATGGCCACCCACGAGGGCGGAGTTGTCTCTACGACCAACCAATCGTGGGCCGCTGCTGCCTCCACACACGAGTTCTGCACCTGGGCACAAAATCCCACCACTCGGCCTACTACGGGGGCAAGAGCTTCGATGGGCAGTATTACCCATACCATTGTGCCGAGTACTATGGCGTTGGCCGTGAGTATCACCAGCGGGTTGAGCACTATGCCTACAAATCCCACGATGCCAAATGTGTGGGCCACAATGGGTAGTGTGGCTATCATCGAGCATACGCCAATCAGAACGGTGCCCCACAGAGCATTCACAATCCCGATGTTGCAGCGCACCTTATCCATCAGTGGCTCAAATCCCGCCATAATTCCCACTACGGCAATGGCCGAGAGTTGGAAACTTGTGTCGAAGAGGTTGTTGGGGTTGAAGAGCAACATCAGGCTCAGAGCCACACATAGTGCCCCTTCTGCCGAGCGCTTCGAGCCCATAGCCCATCCGAATTGGGCGGTGCAAAACATCAGCGTAGCCCTCATGACCGATGGCGACATGCCCGTAACTACGGCATAGCCCACCATTGCGATCATCGAGAGAAGGTTGCGCCAGATGTGTCCCCTGCGACTTGTCAGGGGCAGAAACCACAACATCGCCCACACCAACATCGCCACAATGCCGACGTGAAGGCCCGATATGGCCAACAGATGTGCACAACCCGTGCGGGCGTATGCCGAGCGCAATGCGGGGTCAATATCGCTCCTCCATCCGAGCGCCATAGCCTTAACCACGGAGGCTTGGTTGGCGGTCAGGCTCAATCTGTCCACCCTCTCCACAAGCCTTTGCTGACACCTTCGGGCCCATATCTGGGGCGTAACGGTGTGGTGGGTAGGCTCCCAATCTCCCTCGCTCCACGAGTAGAGCGTGGCCGCAAAACCTCGTCGGCTCATAAGCCTGCCATAACCCACTTCGGGCAAACGGCGCACTTTGGCCCTGAGAGAACCCTCATCGCCCATTTGTGGCGCAAGCAGTGCGGTGTCGGTGCGTAGAAATATCTTGTAACTCTCGTCGTTATACTTTATGCGTGCCTCGCACTCGTTCCAACGGCCACGTTCGGTGGTGGCCGAAGTGATTATAGCCTTGGTGGTTATAGTCTGGTCGTAGGGCAGATTGTTGGGTGTTTGCCTTAGCGCTGTGGTGGTCATTGCCGTAAGCACCACACCCGCCATTGCATATATCGTGGCCACCCTGCTATTTGCTCCAAAGGCCAACGCACATCCCAGCGCAATGGCTGCACCTATGGCACACCTCCACGCCTCGGCCCCGAGCCATTCGCCCAACAAAATACCCACCACCACAAGTGGCAGTATCTTCATAAAGGGTGGAAGTGTGGGGCGTCGAGCCATAGTATAAAAATGGTGAAATCCTCTATCTATGGAGCCCCGACTACTTGTTGCCCCACGAGTCGCGGTCGAGATTGCGGTAGCCGATAGCCTCGGCCAGATGGGTGGTGGTTATCTGCTCCGAGCCGGCCAGGTCGGCAATGGTGCGTGCCACCTTGATTATGCGGTTGTAGGCCCTTGCCGAGAGCGACAGACGCTCCATAGCCTTGCCAAGCAGGGCGGTACACTGCTCGTCGAGTGGGCAGAATTCGGCAATCATCGCGTTGTTCATCATCGCATTGGTAAATACTCCCTCGATACCCTCGAAACGTCGGCTCTGAATCTCTCTGGCGGCCACAACCCTCTGGCGAATTGCGCTACTTGGCTCTTCGGCCTTGCCTGCGGTCATCTCGTTGTAGTCTACGGGGATTACCTCTATCTGAATATCTATACGGTCCAACAGTGGGCCCGAAATTTTGCTCATATACCTCTCCACAGCATAGCGCGAGCAGTTGCACTCCTTGGTGGGGTGATTGTAGTAGCCACAGGGACAGGGGTTCATCGAGGCCACCAGCATAAAGTTTGCAGGGTAGGTGACGCTATATTTGGCCCTTGCTACGGTTACTTGTTTGTCCTCCAAGGGCTGGCGCATAACCTCCAAAATGGAGCGGCTGAATTCGGGAAATTCGTCGAGGAAGAGTATGCCGTTGTGGGCAAGCGAGATTTCGCCAGGCTGGGGATTCTGTCCGCCACCCACCATTGCTACGGCCGAAGCCAGGTGGTGAGGCGAGCGGAAGGGGCGCTGAGTGAGCAGTCCCTTTTCGGTGCCGAGTTTGCCTGCTACGGAGTGTATCTTGGTGGTTTCCAGAGCCTCGTCAATGGTCAGCGGGGGCATAATCGTAGGCATACGCCTTGCGAGCATGGTCTTGCCCGAGCCGGGCGAGCCTACCATTACAATATTGTGGCCACCGGCTGCTGCCACCTCCAAGGCACGCTTCACATAGGCTTGGCCCTTCACGTCGGCAAAGTCTTCGGCATAGCGGTTGGCCCTCTGCTCAAACAGGGTGGCCACATCTACCCTTGTGGGCGCAATGGGCTCGGTGTCGCACAAAAAATCGACTGCTTGGCGCAGCGAGGCTACGCCTATAACGTCGAGTCCATCCACCACAGCGGCCTCCTCTGCATTGGCTGCGGGGAGAATTACACCCCTAAAACCCTTCTGCTTGGCACCTATGGCTATGGGCAGAGCACCCTTTATTGGTTTAACTGAGCCGTCGAGCGACAATTCGCCCGCAATGATATATTTGTCCGTCAGGTGGGTTTGAATCTGGTCGGTGGCGGCGAGTATGGCCAGGGCTATGGGCAGGTCGAGCGACGAGCCCTCCTTTTTCAGGTCGGCAGGTGCGAGGTTTACGATGGTTTTTTTGCCCACCATTTTCAGGCCGCTATTCTCAAAGGCCGAGCGTATGCGCTCTTGGCTCTCCCTGACGGCATTGTCGGGCAGGCCCACAAGAAACATTCCGATGCCGGGCGAAACATTCACCTCCACCTCTACGGTTTGGGCATCTATACCTATCAGCGCACTTGTGTATACCCTCGTAAACATAATTTATTAGTGTAAATTAGTCTGTTAGACAATAGACGATTGACGGTTGACGGTCGTCGGTCGACGTTAAAACGGTGAGTCGTCGTAGGTCTTCTGGGCAGCACCTCGGGCCTGCGAGCCGTCGGGAGCCGACGAACTTGGGGGCATGGCACCCTCGAAGCCACTCTGGTCGAAACCACCGCCAAAGCCGCCTCCGAAGCCTCCGCCACCAAACGAGTCGCCTCCGTCGAGCGAACTACCAAACTCCTTGTCGCCCGAGAACGATTGACCGGCAGCCAGCGGATCGAAGTCGCTGAATTGAGCAAACTCCTTGCGGAACTTCATCTTTATGGTGTCCACAGCACCATTACGGTGCTTGGCCACGATAATCTCGGCCAAATTCTCGGTCGAGGTGCCATCTTCGAGCTGTTTCAGACCGTAGTACTCGGGCCTGTGGATGAAGGCTACAATGTCGGCATCCTGCTCGATAGCACCCGACTCACGAAGGTTCGAAAGCTGAGGACGCTTGCTACCGCCCTGCGACTCTACCGAACGGTTCAACTGCGACAGAGCGATGATAGGGATATTCAACTCCTTGGCTACGGCTTTGAGTGTACGCGAGATGTAGGCCACCTCTTGCTCACGGTTGCCCTTGGTATCTTTGGGACCCGTCATAAGCTGCAAGTAGTCGATGATTACCAGCTGAATATCGTGCTGAGCTTTGAGCTTGCGCACCTTCGAACGGAACTCCGACACGGGCAGTGCGGGGGTGTCGTCGATAAAGAGTGGAGCCTCGCCAAGTGTCCTACCCGAGAGCTCCAAGTGGTTGAGCTGTTCGCTGGTCAGCTTGCCACTACGCACATCTTTGCTATTGAGCTGCGACTCGGCTACCAGCAGACGCATCATCAGCTGCGTGGCGCTCATCTCCAACGAGAAGAAGGCCACGCCCTTGCCCTCGGTAACGGTAATGTTGCGAGCCATCGAGAGCACAAAGGCGGTTTTACCCATCGAAGGACGGGCCGCGATGATTATAAGGTCGGAGGGTTGCCAGCCGAGAGTCATCTCGTCGAGCTGGGTGAAGCCCGTGGGTACACCGTTTATCTTGCCACCATTTTTGACCGACTGAGCGATGATGTCGAGGGTTTTGCTAATAAGGCTGCGCGAGTTCTGCACCTCTTTGGAGATGTGGCCCTCCGACACCTTGAAAATCTCCTGCTGGGCATAGTTGAGCAGGTCGGCCAACTCCTCGCTCTCGTCATAGGAGCGGGCCAAAATCTCGCCCGAGGCACGAATCAACTCCCTCTGTACATACTTCTGTGCTACGATGGTGGAGTGGAATTCGAGGTTGGCAGCCGAACCCACCTTTTGGGTTAGCTTGGCCAAGAACTGAGCACCGCCAATCTCTTTGAGCTTGCGCTGCTGTTTGAGTTTTTCGGTTACGGTGAGCAGGTCGATGGGCTTCAATTCGGTTGCGAGCTCCTCGATAGCCTTGTAGATAATCTTGTGGGTATCGCTATAAAACGACTCGGCAGTCAGATACTCCTGCACGGTGATGATGCCCTCTTTTTCGAGCATCAGCGCACCCAACACGGCCTCTTCGAGGTCGAGGGCCTGTGGGGGGATGTTGCCTTGCACTTCGGCGGTCATATTGTTGTAAGCTGCTCGGTTGTTTGCCTTGCGATTATTGTTGTATTCTGCCATAATTTTGTCGTTTTATGCTCGTGGGTATGAGGTTTCCAACCTCAAAGGTAACTATTTTTTGCGGGTTGGCGATGGCTTGCGGCCCTTAAAGAAGTAACTTTTTTGCTGACACTTGGCCTCGTAGCTGTTAGCAACGTAGACTTTTTCGCCCGTATAGGGGTTGTGGCCCGTGTAGAACATCACCGAAGATAGCGTCATAGGCGTTGGAGTGAGGTCTTGCACCTGGTCGGTCATAAGCCCCAGCGCGCGAGTCTTTGTTGATAACTTTTTCATATCCTCCTCCGTACAGCCCGGGTGCGACGAGATAAAGTAGGGTATCAGCTGGTAGCGAAGCCCATTTTCGCGGCACACCTGACCAAAGAAACGGTGCAACTTCTCGAACTCCTCCCACATAGGCTTGCGCATAATTTTCAGAACGTGGGGCTCGGTGTGCTCGGGTGCAACCTTCAATCTGCCCGAGGTGTGGTGCACGATGACCTCTCTCATATACTTGCCCCCGTCGTCGGGAATGTCGTAGCGAATACCGCTACCGATGAAGGCTTTTTTGATGCCCTTCACATCCCTAACCTTGCGGTAGAGGTCGAGCAGGGGCTCTAAGTTACGATTCAGGTTGGGACACACCCTTGGTGTCAGACACGAGGGCCTGACGCACTTCTTGCACAACTCGGTGTTTTTGCCACCCAGGCGATACATATCGGCCGAGGGACCTCCCACGTCGCTCAGGTAGCCCTTAAAGTCGGGCAATAGCTTAACCTTCTCAATCTCGGCCAAGATGCTCTTTTCGCTACGCGAGGTAACAAATTTGCCCTGGTGGGCCGAAATGGTGCAGAAGGCACAGCCGCCAAAGCAACCACGGTGGATGTTTACCGAGTGTTTGATCACCTCGTGGGCGGGTATGGGCTTGTCTTTATAGCGGGGGTGGGGTAGACGGGTGTAGGGCAAATCGAAGCTGTGGTCCAACTGCTCGGTGGTCATCTGCTCGTAGGGAGGGTTGATGACCACAAACCTCTCGCCCGTAGGCTCCACAAGGGTTTTGGTCTGCTCCATACGGTTGCTCTCGACCTCCATCTTCACAAAGTTGTCGCCAAAGGCCTTGCCACTTGCGCAGCACTGCTCGTAGGAGTTGAGCACGATGGTCTGCTCGGCGGGGAGCTTGGCCACATACTCGCCGTCGGCCACAAAGGCCACCTGGCGCAATTTGCGCAGCAGTTTGGTGTTGTAGCCGTTGCGCAACGCCTTGGCCACCTCCACAATGCTCCTGTCGCCCATGCCATACATCAGCAGGTCGGCACCACTCTCGATCAGCACCGAGGGTTTTAGCCTATCGCTCCAATAGTCGTAGTGGGTGAGCCTACGCAGCGAGGCCTCAATGCCACCGATGATTACGGGCGTGTGGGGATAGAGCTCTTTGAGTATGCGGGTATAGGTCGTTACGGCATAGTCGGGGCGGAAACCATACTGACCTCCGGGGGTGTAGGCATCGTCGTGGCGCAGACGCTTGGCTGCGGTGTAGTGGTTTACCATCGAGTCCATCGAGCCGGCCGAAACGCCAAAGAAGAGCCTTGGTGCTCCCAATTTCTTGAAATCTCGCAGGTCGTCTCGCCAGTTGGGCTGTGGCACTATGGCCACTCGGTAGCCCTCCGATTCGAGTATGCGACCAATCACGGCCACACCAAACGAGGGGTGGTCGATGTAGGCGTCGCCACTAAACAGAATTACGTCTATGTAGTCCCAGCCGAGGGCTTCGACCTCTTTGGCCGAGGTGGGCAGAAATCGTGATGCCATAGTTATCGTGTTGCGTCTGTTTTGTCAATCATCAGCAGTGAGCTGTCGCCGTAGGAGAGGAAACGGAAACCGTTGTCCATAGCGTAGCGGTAGATGGTGTGCCACTCCTCGCCCACAATGGCCGAAATGAGCAGCAGTAGGGTGCTCTGGGGCTGGTGGAAGTTGGTCACCAAGCCCTCGATTATGCGGAAACGATAGTGGGGAGTGATCATTATCTGGGTGGCGGCCTTCAAGGTGTTAGCCCCGTTTTGCTCCATCCATCCGATAAGTGCTCCGAGCAGTTGGCCTCCATCGACTTCGGCAGGAATGTCGTAAATCTCCCATTGGCCCACAACCCTCTCGGCCTCGGGCGAGCCACTCTGCATAACCCTCCAACCCAGAGCCACAAGCGACTCTATGGTACGAGTGCTGGTGGTGCCGACCGAAATGATGCGCCCCAGATGGGCCCTCAGGTTGCGGAGTGTGGCCACCGATACCTCGAAGTGCTCGGTGTGCATCGTGTGACGTGTGGCGTCGCTCTCCTTGACGGGCAGAAATGTACCCGCGCCAACGTGGAGCGTAACCTCCTCGGTCTGCACTCCTCGGCTGTGCAACTCGTCGATGAGTCGGGGCGTGAAGTGTAGGCCCGCAGTGGGTGCTGCCACACTGCCCTCCACGCGCGAGTAGACCGTCTGGTAGCGGGTGTTGTCAATCTCCTGACTCTCGCGGTTGAGGTAGGGTGGAATGGGAATACTTCCCAGATGTTCTATGATTTCGCCAAAGGTGGCGTCGATGTTCCAACGGAAGGTGATTACATGTGCTTTACCCACCTGCTCGCCTCGGTAGGCCTCCAAGTGGCACTCGGTACCGTTCATCTCGAAGTCGATGACCAGCGGGCCCTCTTTCCACTTTTTCAGACCACCCACCAGACAGCGCCATTGGCTCTCGCCCTTGACGGCAAAGGCGTTCTCGTAGTCGGCCGGAGCGTGGGGCTCCAAGCAGAAGACCTCCAAACGTGCGCCGCTGGGCTTGTGCATAATGAGCCTTGCGCGGAAAACCTTGGTGTTGTTGAACACCAGCAGTGCACCCTCGGGCAAGTGGTCGGGGAGGTTGTAGAAGTGTTGTTGGGTGATATTGCCGCTGCGCCATACCAGCAGGTTTGAGTGGTCGCGCTCGGGGAGTGGGAATTTGGCAATTCGCTCGTCGGGCAATTCGTAGTTGTAATCCTCTATGTTGATGTGGAAGTCCATAGATGTCTAACGTCTAACGTCAAATGTTGTTAAGGTCTTTAAGGGCCCTAAGGGCCTTAGAGAGTTTTGAGAGCGGTAGATGCCAACCGCCTCATCTGACGATGAGTCGTGGCAAGACCAAAACTTTCAACTTTCAACTTTCAATTTTCAATTCAAAAAAAGTTTGGTGTGGGGTGTAAGCCGGGTTCTGTACTGCTTTGTTCCCCTTGGTCGGTTGCGCACAACCGCCCTTGGTGGAGCAGCCTTCGTCATTCATCTATGCATTGCGCTCTCACGCAAGCTACGTTAGCACTCTACCCCTCGGCATCGGGCGAGCAACCCTACATACTGCCGATATACTTGAGCTTGCAACCCGTTGGTAGTACTGTCCCCGCGACATTGCTGCCGGGGCGGTGGGCTCTTACCCCGCCTTTTCACCCTTACCCATCCTGCGATGGGCGGTTGTTTTCTGTTACCTTTAACCTTGCCGTTGCCGACAACTTCCCGTTAAGAAGCACGGTGCTCTGTGTTGCCCGGACTTTCCTCTCCCTCCCTAAAAGGGAGGCAGCGACGAAATCCCCACGCCAAACAGACCACAAAAATAAGTAAAAGAATTGAGAATTGAGAATTGAGAATTGAGAATTATTGGGGGAGCGATAGAAGAAATCACAAAACTCCAATCCTAGTTCGACAATAAATTCAATTTTCAATTTTCAATTCTCAATTCAAAATCATATCTTTGTGGTATAAGTATCACTAAACACCGCTAACTATGAGAAAATTTGCTCTGTCAAGCAATATGTTCCACCTCACAGACGAGGAGGTCGAACAACTCGAAGCCCAAGCCGCAACAGGCAATCCCGAGGCTTGCTACAAATGGGGACGCTATCTCTACTGCGTGCGCCCCGACCACGACTCCGTAAGCAAGGCTGCCGTGCAGTTTATGATGGCCAAGGCCGAGGGAGTGGTCGATGCTGCGGTGGCTATATCGCTTATGTGGTACAATGGCGACTTCGGTTTGGTAGACCGCACGAAGGGCAAGCAGTTCCTGCTCGAAGCACTCGAAAAAGAGAACGAATTTGCCGCGTTTGTCTATCTGCGTAAGATCATATACGGCCATCACGGCTTTGAGGTCGACACAGACAAGGCTCTCACTATGCTCAAAGCGCTCACTGAAAAGAGCGACAACCCCAACTTCTACTACCTCTTGGGTGTTGTCTATCAGATGCAGAGCAACTATGCTGAGTCGCTGCCTTGGCTCGAAAAGGCCTATGCCGAGGGTGTGGGCGAGTCTGCAATGGACTTGGCTCTGGCCCGCAGTGGCGGTTTTACGGCCGACGGAAATTTTGCCGACTACGATGTCTATCTGAAAGAGTTGGACCAGCTCAGCGCCGAGTCGCAAGACGGTTTCGCCACCTACCTCTATGCGGCTTTGTTGGCATCTGATTACGACAAACTCGAAGATGAAGCCCAAAAGGCCGAGGCACACGAGGCTATAAAGGCCGAGGTGGAGAATGCTCTGGCGTGGGGGTGTGGCGAGGCTGCACTCTTTTTGGGCGATGCCTACTACGATGCTACTTGCGGCTTTGAGGAGGATTTGGCGCGGGCCTTCTCGTACTATGCCAAAGGTGCAATACTTGGCTCGGCCGATTGCTACGGGAGAATGTACGAGATGGTTGTTGCCGAGGAGATAAAGGGTTATAGCCAAGATTTTGCCGACAGCTGTGCCATCGAGGGAGCGCGCCTGGGCTCGGAGTTCTTGAAACGCAAGGTGGTAGCGCTCTACAAGTCGGGCCGACTGACCGACTTTGCTGCCGAGATAGAGCAGTACTATCTCCCCGAGGTGGAGGCTATGGACGACGACGATATGCCCGACGACGACGGCCGCTACGACGCATACGCTTAACGTACACGCATACAAATAACAAAAACCTATACTTATATGAAGAAATTTATCTTTTCGGTGGCTGCACTGATGATGAGTGTGGCCCTTATGGCTCAGCAGGAGAACGCCTCGCCCTGGACTATGGGTGGCGCAGCAGGTATCACAGGCTCGCAGATGGCCCTGACCAATTGGGCAGCCGGTGGTGATCCCAGCGTGGCAGCCGACTTCCAGCTCAACTACTCGGTAGACTACAAAAAGAACAACTCCATCTGGAACAACCGCTTGGAGCTGGCCTATGGTCTTAACCGCACCGAGAGCAACGGTGTGCGCAAAACCAACGACAAAATCTACCTCTCGTCGTCGTATGGTCAGAAGGTGATGGAGAGCCTCTATGTTTCGGGATCCTTCACCTTCCAGACTCAGTTTGCCAACGGATATGACTATGGCACCAAGCTCGACGAGGGCGGATATAAACAGACCTCGGGCCTTCTTTCGCCTGCCTATATTACAGGTGGTGTGGGTGTTAAGTGGACTCCCAAGAGTTGGATTACCATTGACGCTTCGCCCGCCACTTGGAAATCGACCATCGTTCAGCAGGAGGCTCTGCGCCCCATCTACGGCCTTTCGGAGCGTAGCGAGCGAAACGAGTTTGGTGGTAACGTGAAGATTGAGGCTAAGGGCAAGATTGTGGGCGACCTTTCGGGCTATACCCGTCTGAACCTCTTCTCGAATTTCTTGCAGAACCCCCAGAATGTCGATGTTGATTGGACCGTACACTTCGACCTGAAAATCAACAAGTGGCTCTCGGCCAACTTCGACTTCCACGCCATCTACGACGACGATATCAAGATTCCCCAGCCCGACGGCTCTGCCAAGGCTTGCTTGCAGATGCAGGAGGTTGCAGGTGTCGGCCTGATGGTTAAGTTCTAAGGAGCGCACAGCATCCGTAACCGATAGGACACAAAGCCACATTTCTCTTTCTCGGAGAGGTGTGGCTTTGCTGTGTGTAGAGGAGATGTAGAGGTGGGCAAAAATCTTAACAAAACCACTTGTGGGGCGAAATTTGTGCCCACATGGAGAACAATGAGCCGAAAAAGTTGCTACATTCGCACATCTTTTTGGAGAAAAAAGAAAACAGGTAAAGTTTGAAAGGTTTATGAATGTAAAAAACTACACGTTTCAAAGTCTGCTCAAAAAGTACACCTCGGCAAGTTTCTGGCTCATTGCAGCCACCATTCTGGCCCTTCTGTGCGCCAATAGCCCGCTGAAAGATTGGTACTTCGGGCTGTGTGGTAAGACTATCTCGCTATCGTTTGGCGACTTCAACTTTTTTAGCCACAACGGCCACCCCTTCACGCTGGTCGAGCTTATCAACGACTTCCTGATGGCTATCTTCTTCCTCTCGGTGGGATTGGAGATTAAGCGCGAGGTGTTGGTGGGCGAACTCTCGTCTATCAAAAAAGCCATTCTGCCCATCATTGGTGCTTGTGGCGGTATGATAGTCCCTGTGCTGATATTTATGCTTGCTTGCCCCGACAATGCACTGATGCAGAGGGGTATGGCTATTCCTATGGCTACCGACATTGCCTTCTCGCTGGGCGTGCTGTCGATGTTTGGCAAGAGGGTGCCGCTGGGCCTGAAAATCTTCCTCACCACGCTGGCTGTGGCCGACGATCTGGGCGGTATTCTGGTCATCGCACTCTTCTATACCTCCGAGATTAGCTGGATGTATATGCTTATAGCCCTGCTCTGCATCGTGGGCCTGCTGATTGCCAATAGGCTGGATGTGAGGAATAAACCTTTCTACTTGGTGATGGGTATTCTGCTCTGGTTTGCGATGCTCCACTCAGGCATTCACGCCACCATTTCGGGCGTTATTACCGCCTTCTGCATCCCTGCAACTCTCAACCGCGGTACGCACTACTACATCGAGCGCATCCGTAATAATATAGGTGAGTTCCCCGAAATTGAGGTGCCCGACAAGAAGGCTAAGGTTGTGGTGCTGACCAACGACCAGGTGCAGACGCTCAAAAGTATCGAGTCGGCAGCCGACCACCTCGTAAGCCCACTGCAACACCTCGAAGACGACCTGCACGAGTTTATCAACTACATAATTCTGCCCCTGTTTGCCTTTGTGAATGCGGGCGTATTCCTGGGCGATATGCAGATGAATGACCTCGTTTCGGGCGTAAGTCTGGCCGTTATGTGTGGCCTTGTGCTGGGCAAGTTTGTGGGCGTGTTTGCCTTCTCGTGGGTGGCCATTAAGACCAAGATTGCCTCGATGCCCTCGGGGGCTAACTGGAAGATTTTTGCCAGCGTGTGTATGCTCTGCGGTATTGGCTTTACGGTGTCGATGTTCATTGCCGACCTTTCCTACTCGCCCATGGGTGCCGAGGGCGTAGCTATGCTCGATAGGGCCAAACTCGGTATCTTGTGCGGTACGGTTTTGTCGGCTCTGATTGGTGCTCTGATGCTCAACCGCACTCTGCCCAAAGCCGAAAAGTAGTCCAACGCTACATATATGAAAAAGAAGAGGTTGGCCCTTTGGAGGTCAACCTCTTCTTTTAGTAGTCCCACCGGGAATCGAACCCAGATTTACAGTTTAGGAAACTGTCGTTCTATCCGTTGAACTATGGAACCAATTGAGGCCTTTCGGCCCTTAGTTTTTTGGTGCAAAAGCCTTGCTGATGTCCTCGACATAGCCGGCCTTGATGCACAGCTCGGTCTCCTTGACCATGTTGCGAAGAGCGTAGACGGTCGAACTGCCGTGGCCAACCATCACTACTCCGTTTACGCCAAGTGCGGGAGTGCCGCCCTTGATCTCGTAGTTGAGTCGGCTGAGGAAATCGTCGTCAATCTTCCTCGCCTTGGCGATGTAGCGAAGACTCTCCGACATTTTCAGCAATACGTTGCCCATAAAGCCATCGCAGACAATCACGTCGGCCTTGCCGGTGAAGTAGTCTTTGCCCTCGATGTTGCCCACGAAGTTGATACCCTCCATTTGTGCAATCATCTGGTGAGCGGCTTTGCTTGCAGCGTTGCCTTTGCTCTCCTCCTCGCCAATGTTAAGGAGTCCCACCTTGGGGCTTTCGAGTCCCCAGAGGTCTTTGGCATAGAGGCTGCCCATCAGGGCGTACTGTGCGAGTACTTCGGGTTTGCAATCGACATTGAGTCCCACATCGAGCAGGAGGGTGTAACCTCCTCGGATGTTGGCGATAGCTGCCGAGATTGCGGGCCTGATAACCCCTTCTGCCACGCCGACGGTAAAGATGGCACCTGCCATCATAGCGCCCGTCGAGCCTGCGCTTGCGAATCCGTCGATTTTTTTCGCCGCAAGATGCTCGAAGCCTACTCGGATACTCGAATCGGCCTTGGTCTGGAAAGCCTTGGCGGGGTGGTCGTGCATGGTGATAACCTCGGTGGTTGCCACGATCTCTACACGCTCACCCTCGTAGCCTTCTGCTTTGAGCAACTCTTCGATGCGCTCTTTGTCGCCAAAGAGCACCACCTGTGAGCCCTCATCGAGCAGAGGTATTGCCTCGACTACACCTTTGACAACAGCATCGGGGGCAAAATCGCCACCCATTGCGTCGATACCTATGCGCAGATTACGCATTGTTAGTTTGCAGTTTGGTGTAAACTACTCAGCTTTTTTCTCGATAGCCAATTTGCCACGGTAGAAACCGCACTCGGGGCAAACTCGGTGGTACTGAACGGGCGAACCGCAGTTCGAGCATACTGCAACGGTAGGAACAGCAGCTGTGTAGTGAGTTCTGCGTTTGTCTCTTCTGGTCGACGAAACCTTGTGTTTAGGATGTGCCATAGTTGTTAATTTTTTATAAGTTTATATCTATTTATTTTCTTTTTGTTCCAACTGTTGTTTCAGTGCGGCAAGTGTATTTGCTGCGCTGCCTTCTGCGAAGGAGTTGTTTTGTGGCTCGGCCATTTGGTCGAACTCTTCTTGCGAGACTATCTGGAACTTTGCAATCATCTCTTGGTTGCAATCTTCGATGCGCTCGTGTACTCTCTGATAGGGGAGTGCCAACAGAACTGTTTCGTAGATGTAGTCCATAAGGTCGATTTCGGTGTCGGTGGGGTTGAGCCACATCACTTCGCCATCAAAATCGAGTTCGTCCTCGCTGAATTTTACAAAGAGCCTATCGCCAATTTCGACCGGCAGGGCCAGCTCGTCTAAGCATCGGTCGCACTCGACCGTAACGGTGCCTGCGACCTCGACATCGAAGGTGAGCATATTTGCCGCTTTGGTCATCACGACCTTTGCAACGGCCTCAATGCCAGCGAGTTCTTCGTCGCCTACGGCCTCCAAAAAGTCGCTTCCCAGAGGGAACTCAAACTCGTGGATTCCGACCTTGTACCCCTCAAAAGGTATTACAAATTGCTCTCCAACTGCCATAAATGCCTAAAATTAGCCCGCAAATATACGAATAAAATTCAAAATTCAAAATTCAAAATTCAAAATTGAGAGAAAAATGTCGACCGTCGATCGTCGACCGTCGACCGTCAACCGAAATAGGAGTTATAAGAGATATAAGACTTATAGGAGGATTCTCAATTGACCAAGCTTCGCTTGCTCTAAAATGCTCCCGCTCGGCATAGTCTGCAAGCAGCCTCTGCCCTCGCTTACTCGCATTTGCCTCAATTCTCAATTCTCCCTATCGGTTGAGGGTGAAGTCTTGGCCGAGGTATACGCGCCTTACCTCCTCGTCGGCCGCCAGCTCCTCTGCGCTACCCGATTTGAGCACCTTGCCCTCGAAGAGCAAGTAGGTGCGGTCGGTGATGGCCAGCGTCTCGTGTACGTTGTGGTCGGTGATGATTACACCAATGTTTTTATCTTTAAGCGTGCGCACGATGCTCTGGATGTCCTCCACAGCAATGGGGTCTACACCCGCAAATGGCTCGTCGAGCAGAATGAACTTGGGGTTGATGGCCACCGCACGAGCAATCTCGGTACGCCTACGCTCGCCACCCGAGAGCTGAATACCCTTGTTGTGGCGCACCTTCTGCAAGCGGAACTCCTCGATGAGGCTCTCCACGCGCTCGCGCTGATACTCTTTCGAGTAGCCGGTCATTTCGAGCACTGCTCGGAGGTTCTCCTCTACGGTCAGCTGGCGGAATACCGAGGCCTCCTGGGGCAGATAGCCCAGGCCCATCTGGGCACGTTTGTAGACGGGCAGCTTGGTGATCTCCGTAACGATGCCGTCTTCCTCTACAAATGTGTGGCCGTCGTTGGGCTTCACAAGGCCCACTATCATATAAAAAGTGGTAGTCTTGCCGGCACCATTGGGGCCCAATAAGCCCACAATCTCGCCCTGTTCAACCTCTATCGAAACGTGGTTTACCACGGTTCTGCTTTTGTATTTTTTGACTAAGTCGGATGTGTATAGACGCATTTTTTTTGAAAAATTTTGTACAAAGTTAGAAACTTTCGGAAAAAAAACGTATCTTAGTATTGTTATTTGTGAACTTTAACCGAGAAATGAACAAAATTGACCGAGAAAAGCTGCTGCATAGCAAGCTGAAAGAGTATTTTGGGTTTTCGTCGTTCAAGGGGAACCAACAAGCAGTAATTGAGAATGTTCTCGATGGCGGCGATACCTTTGTTTTGATGCCTACGGGTGGTGGTAAGAGCCTTTGCTACCAGCTGCCTGCGCTTATGATGGAGGGTGTGGCGATTATTATCTCGCCACTGATTGCGCTGATGAAGAATCAGGTCGATGCCATGCGCACGTTCAGTATGGACGAGGGTGTGGCCCACTTCCTCAATTCGTCGCTCAACAAGGCCGCTATTACCCAAGTGAAGAACGATGTGTTGGCCGGCAAGACCAAATTGCTCTACTTTGCCCCCGAGTCGCTCACCAAGGAGGAGAATGTGTCGTTTCTGCGTAAAATCAAGATTTCGTTCTACGCCATCGACGAGGCCCACTGTATCTCGGAGTGGGGCCACGATTTCCGCCCCGAGTATCGACGCATCAGACCTATCGTGAACGACATCGGTCGTGCGCCCATCATTGCGCTCACCGCTACGGCTACTCCCAAAGTTCAGCTCGACATCCAGAAGAATCTCGGTATGATGGATGCCAAGGTGTTCAAGTCGTCGTTCAATAGGCCCAATCTGTTCTACGAAATTCGCCCCAAGAGGGATGTTAATCGCGACATTATTCGCTACGTCAAGCAGAACGAAGGCAAGAGCGGCATTATCTACTGCCTCTCGCGCAAGAAGGTCGAAGAGTTGGCCGAACTGCTCGTGGCCAACAACATCAAGGCTTTGCCCTACCACGCAGGTATGGACGCTACCACCAGGGCCAACAATCAAGACGCTTTCTTGATGGAGCAGGCCGATGTGATTGTGGCCACCATAGCCTTTGGTATGGGTATCGACAAGCCCGATGTGCGCTACGTTATTCACTACGATATCCCCAAGAGCCTCGAAGGCTACTATCAGGAGACCGGTCGTGCGGGCCGCGATGGTGGCGAGGGTAGGTGTATTACCTTTTATAGTTATAAAGACATCCAAAAGTTGGAGAAATTTATGCAGGGCAAGCCGGTGGCCGAGCAGGAGATTGGCAAACTGCTGCTGCTCGAAACGGTGTCGTATGCCGAGAGCTCCATCTGCCGTCGCAAGTCGCTGCTCCACTACTTCGGCGAGGAGTTCGACGTGGAGGATTGCGGCGCGTGCGACAACTGCACTAACCCCAAGCCACGCATCAAGGCTCAGGAGGCTATGACCACCATCTTGGAGGTGCTCGAAGAGATTGGCCCCAAATTCAAGATGGACTACATTGTAGCCCTGCTGGTGGGCAAGAACAACGCCCTGATGAAATCCTACGGCCACAACAAGAGCGAGTGGTTTGGCAAGGGTGCCGAGCAGGACGACAAGTTCTGGGGTGCCGTCATCCGCAAGGGACTCATCGAGGGACTTATCGACAAGAATATCGAGAACTACGGTCTGCTCTCGCTGAGCGAGAAGGGCCAGAAGTACCTCGACAAACCATACCCCCTGACCGTAACCCTCGACCACAACTACGAAGAGATGCAGGAAGATGAGGCTACGGCAGCTATGGGCTCCAAGGGCGCTGTGGCCGACGAGGAGCTCTTTGCAATGCTCTAAGATTTGCGCCGTCAGGTGGCCAGACGCCACGACCAGCCCCCATTTGTGGTATTCCAAGACCCCTCGTTGGAGGATATGTCGGTGCAGTACCCCATAACCATCGAGGAGTTGCAGAACATCAGCGGTGTGGGTGCCGGCAAGGCCAAGAAGTTTGGTGCCGAGTTTGTGGAGCTTA
>JAZLDU010000049.1:0-53345 GCA_045614885.1 Tidjanibacter sp.
GCAAGTATTGCTCTGGCCAAGGCGTCGAAAGCCTATGCCTTCATCAAACACAGGGGCTACGTTATTCCCGAGGATGTGAGGGCTATGTGCCACGACGTGTTGCGCCACCGCATCGGTCTCTCTTACGAGGCTGAGGCCGAGAACGTTACTGCCGAGGATATCATTACCGAGATTCTCAACGCCGTAGAGGTGCCCTAAGAATTCAAAATTCAAAATTCAGAATTCAAAATTTTCCCCTCGGGGAATTGTACTGAGCATAGGCAGTAAGAGATACGAGCGCAGCGAGTATCTCCTAAAAGTTTTTGGTGCAGCTTTTTACAAAAAGGTGCAAAACAAAGGAAACAAAAAAATGCGAGAGACAGCCGACATACTTAAACAGGTTCGCAAGATCGAGATTAAAACCCGAGGTCTTTCGAACGACATCTTTGCGGGACACTACCACAGTGCCTTCCGAGGCCGCGGTATGGCGTTCAGCGAGGTGAGGGAGTATGCTCTGGGCGACGACGTGAGAGATATAGACTGGAACGTCACAGCCCGCACTCGCAAGCCCCACACCAAGGTCTACGAAGAGGAGAGGGAGCTGACCATGATGCTCGTTATCGACGTGAGTGGCTCGGGACTCTTTGGCTCGGGCGACAAGACCAAGCGCGACGTGATGACCGAGATTGCGGCCGTGTTGGCCTTCTCGGCAGCGTCGAACAACGACAAGGTGGGGTGTTTGCTCTTCTCGGAGGGGGTGGAGAAGTTTATCCCTCCCAAGAAGGGGCGTTCGCACATTCTGCACATCATTCGCACACTGCTCGACTATGAGCCACAAGGCAAGGCTACTTCGCTCGCCGAGCCCGTGAAGTATCTCACCAATGCGCTCAAAAAGAGGTGTACGACCTTTGTGATTAGCGACTTCTGCTTGGGCGGAGGCGGTGATGCGGCAGGGTATGAAGAGCTCGAAAAAACGCTCAAAATAGCCTCGGGCAAACACGACATTGTGGGCATAAGGGTTTACGACAAGAGGGATGCCGAGTTGCCCGACGTGGGACTTGTGGAGGTTGTCGACTCCGAGAGTGGCCGCAGGGAGTGGATCGATACCTCGTCGAGGGCCACAAGGGAGTACTATGCTGCCGCTTGGCACAAAGAGCACGAGTTGATAAACCGAATGCTCGACAGAGCAAGGGTGGACCACGCCGATGTGGCTGCCGATCAGGATTATGTTAAGGAGTTGATTAAACTTTTCAGCCGTCGATGAAGAGATTGGTGAGTTGGATATTGTGTGCACTGATGGTGCTTTGTGCCGAGGGGGCTGTGGCTCAGTCCGACCTTGGCCACCTGCGTATTAAGGGTGCAGAGTTTGCCCCTGCGGAGGTGATGATTGGCGACCACTTCTGGCTCGAAATAGATGTGGAGGTCGATGACGCCAAGGAGGGAGAGCCTGTGCAGGTAGCCTTCCCCGCCATCACGCCCGAATTTACCGAGGGGCGCATAGAGCTGCTCGAAGAGAGGCCTACCGACACTGTGGGCCACGCCGAGGGGGTGTGGCAACTGCGCAAGCGTTATAGGCTCACCTCGTTCGAGCCCGCCGAGTATAGCATCGACTCGCTGGGTGTGCTGTGGTACGATGGTGTAGACCTCGACACGGTATTTACCGCCTCGCCCCTAAGGTTGAAGGTGGAGATGATGCCCGTAGATACGGCCCAGAAGACCATCTACGACATAAAGCAGCCCCTGAAAACCCCACTTGTGGTGGAGGAGTTCAGCGGCTATGTGGCTTGGGGCTTGATTGTGGTGTTGGCACTTGTTTCGGCCATATATCTGATTGCCACCCGCACCCGCAAGGCTAAGGCCGAGGAGCAGGAGAGTAGGCCCAAGGAGGCTCCCCACATTGTGGCTATCCGCAGGCTCGAAATGCTCAGCACCCAGAAGCTGTGGCAAAATGGCGATTACAAGCAGTACTATACCCGCCTGACCGACATTCTGCGCGACTATCTCGATGGTCGCTATGGGGTGGGGGCTATGGAGATGACCACCGACGAGATTGTGGCCGCCATCAAGGGGTTGGAGCTGACCAAAAAGCAGGTGTTGGCACTCGGCGACCTGCTCAGCGAGGCCGACCTGGTGAAATTTGCAAAACACACGCCCGATGTGGAGAGCAACGAGGCGTCGTACTATACGGTCTACTACTTTGTGGAGGAGACCAAAGAGGTTGTCGAGGAGATTAAAGCCGAGGTGGCCACCGGCGATGTTGTTGAACTGAAAGTAGAGGGCCGTGAGGAGGGGCAGCAGGATGAAAAGTAACCTTCTGAGAGTGCTCTGCGTGGCCGTTATGACGGCTTTGTCGTGTGGCGTGGCTGTGGGACAGCAGCTGCCCGAGCGCAAACACATCCGTCGTGGCAACAGGCTCTACGAGCAGCAGCGTATGGCCGAGGCCGAGAAGGAGTACCGCGAGGCTCTGCAACTCGACTCGATGTCGGTTGAGGGACTTTTCAACCTGGGCGATGCTCAGTATGCGAGTGGTGCTTTCGAGGCTGCCGAGGGTAGCTTCAAGAGCGTTGCCGAGCGCAAGAGTGGCGTGACCGACCAGCAGAGGGCTGCGGCCTACTACAATCTGGGCAACAGCCAATTTCAGCAACAGAAGTTGCAAGAGGCTCTGGCTTCGTTCAAGGAGTCGCTGAAACTTAACCCCGGTGATTTGGAGGCCAAGTTCAACTACGCCTACACCAAGGCTATGCTCGACAATCAGCAGAACAACCAAAATCAAAACCAAGACCAGAATCAGCAGAATCAGGATAACAACCAAAACCAGAACGGTCAGAACAACCAAGACCAACAACAAAACCAAGATAACAACCAACAGCAGAACTCCAACGGTGGGGAGCAACCTCCTCAGCAGGGCGAGCAACCCGAGCAACCCCAGGGCGAAAAGCCCAAGCCGAGTGAGCAGGGGCAGCAGCAGGGGCAGCAGCCAGAGCAGGGACCTCGCAAGGAGAGTGAACAGATGCTGAATGCTGTGCAGCAGGCCGAGAATCGCACTCGCGAGAAGGTAGACGAACAGCAAAAGGGCGTGGTGGTTGGCCGTTCGGGCAAGAATTGGTAGGTGCCTACCGTCGACCGTCAACCGTCGACCGTCGACCGACTGCTGACGAATTGAAAATGGAAAATTATGGTGCGCCGTTGGCGCAGAGTTTTTGATTTTCAGCATTTGCCGAAATTCAGCAATGCATAGAGGCAAAACCTATGGAGTGTAAGAGATATGAGCGTAGCGAGTATCTCAGAAAAGTTTTTTGCGGAGCTTTTTTACAAAAAAGCGACAAACAAACAAAACAAGAAAAAATGAAGTTTGCGAATCCATATATGTTGTGGTTGGCGGCGCTGGTGGTGCCGATGGTGGCCTACTACATCTGGCGTGATCGTCAGGGTGGGGCGACCATTACGCTCTCGTCGGTCGAGGGCGTGAGGGGTGCACCTCGCACGGCACGCTACTATCTACGCCATCTGCCCGTGGTGTTGCGCTCGGTGGTGGTGGTGCTCTTGGCTGTGGCCTTGGCGCGCCCACAGAGCAGCGAGCAGGGTAGTACCACAACGGTTGAGGGTATCGACATTGTGTTGTCGCTCGACGTGTCGGGCACAATGTTGGCTGCCGACTTCCAGCCCGACAGGCTCACGGCCGCCAAAGATGTGGCCGCCAAGTTTATTGCCGACCGCCCCAATGACCGCATAGGTTTGGTGGTCTTTGCGGGCGAGAGTTATACCCAGAGCCCCCTGACTACCGACAAAGCCTCGTTGCAGACGCTGCTGGCCAAGGTGGAATTTGGTGTGATTGAGGATGGTACGGCTATTGGTATGGGCCTCGCTACGGCCGTAAACCGACTGCGTGATTCGGATGCCAAGAGCAAGGTGGTGATTCTGCTCACCGATGGTGTGAACAACGCCGGTCAGATTGCCCCCATGTCGGCGGCCGAGATTGCTGCCGAGTATGGCATAAGGGTTTACACTATTGGCGTGGGCAAGCAGGGCTATGCTCCCTATCCCTTCTACGATGCTTGGGGCAATGTGCGCTACCAGCAGGCCAAGGTGGAGATCGACGAGCAGACGCTCACCGACATTGCGGCCAAGACGGGTGGCGAATACTTCCGTGCGACCGACAAAAACTCGCTCCGCGAGGTCTACAACCGCATCAACGAGTTGGAGAAGAGTCGCATCGAGACCGACGAATTTGTGAAATACAGCGAGCTCTATGGCGGTTGGTTGCTGTGGGCTTTGGTGCTGCTTGTGGCCGAGTTTGTGGTGCGCCGCTTGTGGCTCAATACCATTCCGTAACAAAGAGAGAAAGAGATAATATATGTTCCGATTTGCACATACCGAATACTTCTACCTGCTGTTGTTGGTGCCGCTGATGGTGGTACTCTTCGAGTGGTGCCTTTCGCAGCGCAAGCGTCGCTTGGCCCGTGTGGGCACACCTGCGGCCATTGCAAGGCTTGCACCCGAGGCCTCGGTGGGCAGGTTGAGGTGGAAGTTTTGGCTCCTCTGCCTTGCCATTGTGGCTCTGGTGGTAGCTTTGGCCCGCCCTCAGGCAGGCTCGAAGCTCAAAGAGGTCGAGCGCGAGGGTGTGGAGATTATGGTGGCCATAGATGTATCGAACTCTATGCTGGCCGATGACTTCGAGCCCAGCCGTTTGGAGCGCACCAAGTATGCCGTAGGGCGTGTGATCGAGGGGTTGAGCGAGGACAAAATCGGAGTGATTGTCTTTGCGGGCGACGCCTATGTGCAGCTGCCCATCACGGCCGACTACCTTACGGCCAAGAATTTTGTGCAGCAGATTTCGCCCTCTCAGGTTACAAAGCAGGGCACGGCCATTGGCGCAGCGATAGATATGGCTGCGGGCTCGTTTTCGTCGCAGAGCGAGAGTAGCCGTGTGTTGGTGCTCGTGACCGACGGCGAAAACCACGAAGACGATGCACTTGTGGTGGCCGAGAGGGCAGCACAGCAGGGCATAACCATCTATACCATCGGCATTGGTACTCCCGAGGGTGCTCCCATACGCATTGGCGACGACTTTATTCGCGACAGCGAGGGCGAGATTGTGGTGAGCAAGCTCGACGAGGAGGGGTTGCAGAAGATTGCTCTGACTACGGGTGGAGCCTACGTTAGAGCCTCGGCTCAGAGCGTGGGACTCGACGAAATAATCAAACTCATAAACCAAACCGAGAAGGCCAAGTTCGAGAGCGAGGTCTTTGAGGAGTACGACGAACAGTATGCCGTGCCTGTGATTGTGGCCCTGGCGCTGTTGGTGTTGGAGTTCTTTGTGCTTCAACGCAAAAACCGACTGCTGGCTCGTGTGCGCCTCTTCGGCGAGGAGAAATAGAAGAAAGCGAAAATAACTACCTAATTCCAAATAGAGAACGACTATGGCATATTTTGAAGTCTATGGCGGTCGCCCTCTGAGTGGCGAGATTACCCCTCAGGGTGCCAAAAACGAGGCGTTGCAGATAATATGCGCAACACTGCTCACCCAAGAGCGTGTGGTACTGCACAATGTTCCCGAGATTGTCGATGTGCTCGGACTTATCGACCTGATGCGCAACCTCGGAGTTGAGGTCGAGAGGCTTGGCGAGGGCGAATTTGCCCTCTGCGCTCGCAACATCGACCTGGGCTATCTGCGCACCGAGGACTACAAACTGCGCGGCTCGAAACTGCGTGGCTCGGTGATGGTTGTAGGCCCACTGTTGGCCCGCTTTGGCGTGGCCTATATGCCCAAGCCGGGTGGCGACAAGATTGGCCGACGCAGGCTCGATACCCACTTCATCGGACTCAAAAAGCTGGGTGCCGAGGTGAACTTCGACCTTGCGGGCGACTTCTTCGAGATTGCTGCGCCCAACTTGAAGGGCACCTACATTCTGCTCGACGAGGCCTCTGTGACGGGTACTGCCAATATCATTATGGCCGCTGTGATGGCCAAAGGCACTACCACCATCTATAATGCCGCCTGCGAGCCCTACATCCAGCAGTTGTGCAAAATGCTCTGCCGTATGGGTGCCAAGATTGAGGGTATAGCCTCCAACCTGCTCCGCATCGAGGGCGTTGAGGAGTTGCACGCCACCGAGCACACCATGCTGCCCGATATGATCGAGGTGGGCAGCTTTATCGGCATGGCCGCAATGACCCAGAGTGAGCTGACCATCAAAAACGTCTCGTTCGAGAACCTCGGCATCATCCCTGCTCAGTTTGCCCGTATGGGTATCCGCTTCGAGCAGAGGGGCGACGACATCTACATCCCCCGTCAGGATCACTACGAGATAGAGAGCTTTATGGACGGCTCGATTATGAACATTGCCGACGCACCCTGGCCCGGACTTACGCCCGACCTGTTGAGCGTATTTCTGGTGGTGGCCACTCAGGCCAAAGGCTCGGTGCTCATCCACCAAAAGATGTTCGAGAGCAGGCTTTTCTTTGTCGATAAGCTGATAGATATGGGCGCACAGATTATCCTCTGCGACCCCCATAGGGCTACTGTCATCGGCCACGACCACTCGCGCAGGTTGAGGCCTACGAAGATGACTTCGCCCGATATTCGTGCGGGTGTGGCACTGCTCATCGCAGCCCTCAATGCCGACGGCAAGAGCATCATCCAGAATATCGAGCAGATCGATAGGGGCTACCAGAATATCGAGGGCCGACTGAACGCTCTGGGTGCAAAGATTGTGCGCCGCGATTAGAGGGTAGGCCACCCCTTGCTAGACAAACATACAGTGGCTTTTGGGTACCTTTTGCCACCAAAAGGTACAAAAACAAAGAGCGGTAGATGCCAACTGCCTTGTTCCGCTGCGGTTGTGGAGGATGAGCGCAAGGTGTGGCAAGATAAAAAAGAAAAAGGGCGGAAGTGATTCCGCCCTTTCCTTATATAAAAACCTATCCTACAAAATTATTTGCGGTAGATTTTTTTGTAGCCGTAAACAGCCTCCTCGCCGAGCTGCTCCTCGATGCGAAGCAACTGGTTGTATTTGGCCATACGGTCGCTACGGCTCATCGAACCGGTCTTGATCTGGCCCGAGTTGGTAGCAACTGCAATGTCGGCAATGGTGCTATCCTCGGTCTCGCCCGAACGGTGCGAAGTAACCGAAGTGTAGCCTGCACGGTGAGCCATCTCGATAGCGTCGAGAGTCTCGGTGAGCGAACCGATCTGGTTTACTTTGATCAGAATCGAGTTACCGCAACCCATCTCGATACCCTTCTTCAAGAACTCTACGTTGGTTACGAACAAGTCATCACCAACGAGCTGGCATTTGTGACCGATAGCGTCGGTAAGAGCTTTCCAACCGTCCCAGTCGTTCTCTGCCATACCGTCCTCAATCGAGTCGATGGGGTATTTCTCAACCAGACCTTTCAGGTACTCTACCTGCTCAGCCGAGGTACGTTTTGCACCCTTCTCACCCTCAAATTTGGTGTAGTCGTAGATGCCATCTTTGTAGAACTCGCTCGAAGCGCAGTCCATACCGATCATAACATCTTAGCCGGGAACGTAACCAGCAGCCTCGGTAGCTTACAAGATGCTCTCGATAGCGTCCTCGGTACCCTCCAAAGCGGGAGCGAAACCACCCTCATCACCTACTGCGGTGCTCAGGCCGCGAGCGTGGAGAACTTTTTTCAGGCTGTGGAATACCTCAGCACCCATACGGAGAGCCTCACGGAAGGTGGGAGCACCTACGGGGCGAATCATAAACTCCTGGAATGCGATAGGAGCATCCGAGTGCGAACCACCGTTGATGATGTTCATCATAGGAACGGGAAGGCTCTTAGCGTTGGTACCGCCGATGTAGCGGTAGAGAGGCATACCGAGCTCGGCAGCAGCTGCGTGAGCAGTTGCGAGCGATACGCCCAAGATTGCGTTAGCACCCAAGTTGCTCTTGGTAGGAGTGCCGTCGAGTGCAATCATAGCTTTATCTACGCCCACCTGGTCGAAGATGCTCATACCAATAATAGCGGGTGCAATTACCTCGTTTACGTTAGCAACGGCTTTCAGAACGCCTTTGCCCAGGTAGCGACCTTTGTCGCCGTCACGAAGCTCCAAAGCCTCGTTCTCGCCGGTCGAAGCACCGCTGGGAACAGCAGCACGACCTACAATACCGTTAATGGTGGTTACCTCTACCTCGATGGTGGGGTTACCACGCGAATCAAGAATCTCTCTTGCGTGTACGCCTAAAATCTCTGACATAGTCTTTTAAGTGATTTAGTTGTTAATTGTGTTATTAAACCTAACTGTGTTGTTGTATTATTTCCCACAAAAGGAGGGCGATTGCTCACCCTCCTCTGGTGTGGAGTCTTCCGTTACTCTTATTAGCTGCGGAATTTAGCTTTTAGATACTCGCGGTTCAGACGAGCGATGTGGTTGATGGTAATGCCTTTGGGGCACTCTGCCTGGCAAGCACCGGTGTTGGTACAGTTACCAAAGCCGAGCTCGTCCATCTTAGCAACCATTGCCTTAGCCCTGCGAGCAGCCTCAACCTGGCCCTGGGGCAGTTTGGCGAGCGACGAAACACGAGCAGCAACGAACAGCATAGCCGAACCGTTCTTACAGGTAGCAGCGCAAGCACCGCAACCGATACAAGCAGCAGCGTCCATACTCTCCTCTGCGTCGTCCTTAGCGATAGGAATAGCGTTACCGTCGGGCACGCCACCGGTACCAACCGAGATGAAACCACCGGCTTGGAGAATGGTCTCGTAAGCGGTGCGGTCTACAACCAGGTCTTTGATTACGGGGAATGCGCGGCTCCTCCAAGGCTCAACAACGATAACGTCGCCATCCTTGAAGTTACGCATGTGCAGCTGGCAGGTGGTTACCTCGCTCTCGGGGCCGTGTGCGTGGCCGTTGATACGCAACGAGCAAGCACCGCAGATACCCTCGCGGCAGTCGTGGTCGAATGCCACGGGCTCTTTGCCCTCGTGGATGAGCTGGTTGTTCAAAATGTCGAGCATCTCCAAGAAAGAGCTCTCGGTCGAAACATCGCGTACAACGTATGTCTCGAACTGTCCTTTGGCTTTGGCATTAGCCTGACGCCATATTTTAAGTGTTAAATTCATAGTCGTTTTCTCTGTCTGTAATGTTAATGCTCGGGGTTAGTCTTTGTAGTTACGCTGCTGCAAGTGGATGGTCTCGAATTTCAGAGGCTCTTTGTAGAGTACGGGCTCTTTGTCGTCGCCCTGGTACTCCCACACTGCAACGTAGGCATAGTTCTCGTCGTCGCGCAATGCCTCGCCCTCGGGAGTCTGGAACTCCTCGCGGAAGTGGCCACCGCAGCTCTCGTTACGGTTGAGTGCGTCGCGAGCCATCAGCTCACCCAGCTCCAAGAAGTCGGCCAAGCGGAGTGCTTTCTCCAACTCGGGGTTCAACTCATCGGGTTTGCCGGCGAGTTTCAGGTCGCTCCAAAACTCTTTCCTCAGAGCCTGAATCTCTACGATTGCGCTCTCCAACGACTCTTTGGTACGAGCCATACCAACTTTCTCCCACATAATGCCGCAACCGAGTTTCTTGTGCAACTCGTCGGGAGTCTGGTTACCCTTGATGGCATAGAGTTTCTCGATTTTAGCCTTGATAGCGTTCTCGGCCTCCTCGAATGCGGGATCGTTGGTGTTTACTTTGGGCGACTGAATCTCGTGCGAGAGGTAGTCACCAATAGTATAAGGCAATACGAAGTAACCGTCGGCCAAGCCATGCATCAGAGCCGAAGCACCCAGACGGTTTGCACCGTGATCCGAGAAGTTAGCCTCACCGATTGCATACAGACCGGGGATAGTGGTCATCAGGTTGTAGTCTACCCAGGTACCACCCATGGTGTAGTGAACTGCGGGATAGATCTGCATAGGCTGCTCGTAGGGGTTCACAGCGGTAATCTTCTCATACATCTGGAACAAGTTGCCGTAACGCTCGCGGATTACGTTGATACCGAGGCGCTCGATGGCGGTCTTGAAGTCGAGGTAAACGGCCAAACCGGTCTCGTTTACACCGAAGCCTGCGTCGCAACGCTCCTTAGCAGCACGCGAAGCAACGTCGCGAGGTACCAAGTTACCGAATGCGGGATAACGACGCTCCAAGTAGTAGTCCCTATCCTCCTCAGCGATATCCGAAGGCTGTTTAACGCCAGCGCGGAGAGCCTTCACGTCGCTCAGGTTTTTGGGAACCCAGATACGGCCGTCGTTACGCAACGACTCACTCATCAGAGTCAGCTTACTCTGCTGTGTGCCGTGAACGGGGATACAGGTGGGGTGGATCTGAGTGAAGCAGGGGTTAGCAAATGCAGCACCCTTCTTGTAAGCCTGCCAAGCCACCGAACCGTTCGAGTTCATAGCGTTGGTCGAGAGGAAGAATACGTTACCGTAGCCACCGGTAGCCATAACTACTGCGTGAGCACCGTGACGCTCCAACTCGCCGGTTACAAGGTTACGAGCAATAACGCCCCTTGCTTTGCCGTCGATAAGAACAATATCCAGAATCTCGTGGCGCGAGAAGCTCTTAACGCTACCTGCTGCAATCTGACGGTTCAGAGCAGCGTAGGCACCGAGCAGCAGCTGCTGACCGGTCTGGCCACGAGCATAGAAGGTACGCGAAACCTGTGCGCCACCGAACGAACGGTTGGCCAATTTGCCGCCATACTCGCGAGCAAAAGGTACGCCCTGAGCTACGCACTGGTCGATGATGAGGTTCGAAACCTCGGCCAGACGATATACGTTCGACTCCCTTGCACGATAGTCGCCACCTTTGATGGTGTCGTAGAAGAGGCGATATACCGAGTCGTTGTCGTTCTGGTAGTTTTTGGCAGCGTTGATACCGCCCTGAGCTGCAATCGAGTGAGCCCTACGGGGCGAGTCGCTGATGCAGAATACTTTTACGTTGTAACCCAACTCGCCGAGCGATGCTGCTGCTGCACCACCACCCAGACCGGTACCGATAACGATAACGTCGAGTTTGCGTTTGTTTGCGGGGCTTACAACCTTGATTGCGCCTTTATGTTTGGTCCACTGGCCTTCGATAGGGCCGGTTGGGATTTTAGAATCAAGTTTAATCATATCGCGTCTAATAGTTTTTAGGTCAGACTAAAAGTTGAGGATACCGAAGTTCTCCTGCAAGAAAATTGCAATAGCGCAGAGAGCAAAACCGCCTGCGATGATGGTTGCCACGATGAGCGAGATGCATTTCATACGTTTGAACCACACTTTGCTGTTCAAACCAACCGAGTGCATCATGCTCCATACGCCGTGGGTCAGGTGGAGCCACAGACCTGCAAACCATACCAGGTAGATAACTACATAGTACCACTTGCTGAAATAGAAGCGCACGATAGCGGCACCATCGGTGGGAGCCACTGCGGCAGCGCCTACTACAACCTCGTGTGCGCCCTGCAACTCGGCATACATCATCTTGAGCCAGAAGTTTGCCAAGTGGATTGCAAGACCTGCGATAACAACAAAGCCCAGAACGAGCATGTTTTTCGACGACCACTCAACGCCTTTCTCCTGTTTGGTAACAGCGTAGCGAATGGTACCGCGAGCCTTGCGGTTCTGGATTGTCAGCACGAGGGCCAACGCGAAGTGCAACACTACAAGCAGAGCCAAGCCTGCGGTGGCAACAACTGCATACCAGTTTGCGCCCAAGAAGCCGCAGATTGCGTTGTAGGCGTCGTTAGAGATAACCAAAGCCAAGTTCATACACATATGGAATGTGAGGAACAAGACCAAAGCACAGCCCGAGATGCTCATAAACATCTTCTTGCCGATTGAAGAGGTAAAAATACTTCCACTCATAATTATTTAGGTTAATTAAAAAAAATAGTTGTTCAATTGGTGCAAAGTTAGCATTGTTTTTCGATTAACACAATTATTTCACTAACTTTGTCGTTACCAAAAGAGAACTTTTTTATGAAAAATAGGATATTTAGTGTATTGGCGGCTCTCGTTTTGGGGAGTAGTGGGGTTTGGGGCCAGGCTCTCTATGGTGGCGTGGGCCAGAACGAGCAGCTCGAAGCGGCCGATTTCCCCCGAGTAACGGCTCCCGCAATGGTGCGCGACGACCAGGCCGCGGTGTGCTACGAGGCTATTCATTTTTGGGACCACTTCCCCTTTGCCACCTACACCCAATTTTCTGAGAGTCAGCTCCAACAGACTTTCGTGGAGTTTGTTGTGGGGATGAGGGCTGCCACTCCTGCTGCCTCGGCCGAGGCTATGGGCAATCTAATGAAGAGGGCTGCCACAAATATCGACTGCTATTGGTTCTTCCTCGAACTTGCCGAGGAGGGGCTCTATGATCCCAACTCGCCCATGCGCGACGATTGGCTTTTCGAGAGCGTGCTGCGCCACGCTGTGGGCAGTGGAAGCCCGCTCGACGAGACCTCCAAGATGCGCTACCGCTCGCTACTGCGTATTGTGAGCCGCAATCAGGAGGGTGCTCGCGCTACCGATTTTGTCTACACCCTTCCCAATGGAGCCCAGCGCACGCTCTATAAAACTCCTGCCGACCTGCTGCTCCTATATTTTTATAACCCCGGATGCCCCGAGTGCCGCAATGTCAAACAGGTGCTCACCTCTTCGGGCTATGCCGAGGCTCTGCACAACATTGGCCTGCTGACGGTTGTGGCCGTACACCCCGACGAGGAGCTCGACGAGTGGCGTGCCACGCTGCACGAAAACCCCTCGTGGTGGATCTCGGCCTACGACAAGGGTGCTAAAATTCTGAGTGGCGACCTCTACGACTTGAAGGCTATCCCCACGCTCTATCTGCTCGACGGGGCCAAAAATGTGCTGCTCAAAGATGCCCCCGTTGAGGAGGTTGTTTCGGCCCTCTCGGGTATCTACCAGAGCGTTGTAGAGCAGATGTAGAGTTGCGGATTGGAGTTTTTCCCAAAAGATTTTTTATATTTGCATTGGCTACTTTGCGCACGGGGTGCGTGGGGTGGCCGATGTGCATTTTGCAAAAAACGTAAAACTATTTGTATATGAGCAAGAAACAATTTTGGATGGTTGCACTTTTGGGTGCGATGATGGTGGCCCTGGCGGGGTGCGACAACAGCGAAACAACCAACCAGGGAGGTGGCGATGTTGAAGGTAATATGCCCAACATTACACGCCTTACCCCCAAGGGTGTGGACATTGCAGGCTCGCAAGGCTTTGTGGTCTTCGACAACAACTCCACCACCAAAACCCGTGCAGATCTTAATGGCGACGGCATAGACGACAATGAGGCGACTACGGATCAAGAGGTGACCGTTCCTCAGGCTCCCTATGCGCTTTACACCATCGATGATAAGGGCGACATCCGCTTGTCGGTATTCTACTTCGAGGTGCAGACCGACGAGGAGGGAGGTAGTGTTGAGGTGCAAAATCAGCTCTGCAATGCGCTCCAAATTGTGCCACGACTGATGACCGACTTGGGCGAATATCTGCTCTTTTCGTGCTGCTCGATACAACTGACCAACCCCAGCGCTCTCTCGCCCGAGGTGTTGTCGTGGTGGACTATGATGGTGCAAGATAGAATGCCAGAGCTGGGCGAGATGCTGGGCTGCCCACCCCATATGATTGAGTTTGGCACACTGACATATATGGTGCGCAAGGCAGACGGTGCGCTGTTCGACATCTCGGAGCAGGAGCTTTTCTCCTACTTCCACCACGCCGTGTTCCCCGACGGTAGCGAGGTTATCGCCCCCTCCGACGGCTCTATGTACGACAAGGCTCCAAGCTATATCGACCCCAACTCGTATCGCATCTCGGAGCAGGGCGACCTCTTTGTCCTCGCGCGGAGTGGCTGTATTGTGAAAATCTCCGACAATGGCGACGCTATCGATGTGAGCACAATGACTCAACCAATCGCCGGTGTTGTCGCTTGGGATATCGACAAGGATGGGAATATCTATGCCGTGAGTGGTTCGAGCGGCAACAAAACCACTCCTATATATGTATACAAGGCGGCCGGAGGCTTCGACCTTCAAGGCTGGGGTGGCTACGCCTACGACTTTATCAGTATGTGCAAAAACGACAATACGGGCGATATCTACGTTTTCACAACCGCCGAGAGCGAGGCAACTGCTTGTGGTCTTAAAGTGGGCACATTGAAGGATGGCGTCTATACCCAAACCTACCTGAACGAGGATGTGAACAACGAGTTCCAAACCAACCTGCTTAAAACGGCTCTGAATTCCAGCAGCCCCGATATGTGGGCCGTATATTTGGGCTGTCAGGATGGAGTTTTCAAGTGGTATTATGGCTCGTTCCAAAATTATGTGCTGTTGGCCTACGATAGCACGCTCAATACGGCTCAGAAATTGTCGCTCTCGGCCGAGATTGATGCGGCAATGAAAGAGAACTACGACGCAACAATGTTTGGCAACTTCAACTATGGCGTGAAGCTGGGCCAGAGTACCATCGAGGTTACTAATATGGATATTGCCTCGGGCAAAGTCAGCCGCAACACCTTCGAGGTGAATGGCTTGCAGAACATTGTGGGCAAGACCTGCTTCATTTCGCGAGCCACTCCTACGCTCTATGTTAGTGGCCTGAGCACGGCCGATGGTACGAATGTGCAGATTTCGGTCAACCTGCTTACGGGCGACAACCTTACCAACTATGGCACCGATGCCCGCAAGGTGGTTTCGCTGCTGAGACTAAATTAACGAGAGTCTGGCGGATTGGTCGCAATGTAAGTTGGTGTATGTCAATATGCTCTGGTGTGCGCCAATCCGCCAAACTCTCGTTAAGGCTTTCTGCGAAAGCCCACAGCCTGCTCCGCAGGCCGATACATTTTTACATTCCCCCTAAATCCCCCTTTGATAAAGGGGGACTTGGTCAAAGAGCTGTGTGCTCTTTGAGAAGTGGTTCTACCTAATAGTCGGTTTGTTATAAGTTGAAAGTTATCAAGGTGCGTCCGAGGTTTCGGGCGCACCTTGTTTTATTAGGGAGATTAGGGAGTTTAAGGAGATTAGGGACATAGGAGTCATAAGAGATATAGGAGTTATAAATAATTCTCTAAACTCCCTAAACTCCTTAAAAATTCCTATAACTCTTAGTACTCCTATTTCTCTTATAAACCTTAGTCGGTTGTCGGTCGACGGTCGACGGTGTTAGAACGCCACCGAGGCGCCGGCACTCAGTACGGGGCGGTCGAGGTGGCCACTCACAAAGTAGCACGAGGCTCGCAGCGACAGGTCGCCCTGCGAGGGCAGACGCAACCACGAGGTGTCGGCCATAAGGTTGGCACCCACGCTCCAAGGTCCCTTATACATATATCCGCCCACCTTGTAGTTTGCTCCGGCTACCAGAATGTCGCCAAAGAGCGAGAGGCTCACTCGTTTGAGCAGCACGATGCCCTCGATGCCCACTTCGGGATAGCAGAGGGGGGTGATGTACTCCACCGATGCGCCCACTTGGTTGTCGGGCAGGGCTGTGGTGTCGTCGAAGTGTGTCGAGCCGCGCGGGGTGAGCCAGCCCAGATTTACGGCATAGTTAAGCGGGCCATTACCCTCGACATTTTGGTAAGTGGCTCGGATGGTAAAGCCGTCGTTGAGCCCAAAGCCGGGGGTGTAGATGCGGCCAAAGAGTCCGAGAGTTGTGGGCGTTTCGACCTTGGCTGTGAGGCTTTTACCCACGCCCGCAATGAACGACACGCCCCAGCGAGGTTGCAGGTTGCGCTTGGTTTGGCGAGTGTAGGAGTTCCATTGGAGGGTGGCAGCCGAGGCTATCATTCCGCTGTGGTAGGTGCCTCCTGTGTAGCGGTCGGGGTTATATACAAGGTTGTTGTTGGCCGAGATTTCGACTGCGGGGGTGAGCACCGAGGTCCAATAGCTGTGCGAGAGTACAAAGGGCACCGAGCCGCGCAGATAGAGCGATGTGTAGCCTCTGGGCGGTGTGGGCTGTTTGACCTGCTCGGTGTGGTCATAGATGCCCGAGTAGGTGCCGTTCTCCATAATCATACCCTGCAAGGGGAACATCCCCACAGCACCTGTGTCGCAGTTTACTCCAATCTCCATCTTCACGGGTAGGCCCACATATTTATAATTGACGCTCAGGGAGTGTGTGCCATTGAGTTTGTAGCGATAGCCGAAGGTTGTGAAGGCGGTGTTGAGCAGGTTTTGCGAGGTGGCCATAAGTCCCAAGCCAACGTCGCTCACCGAGCCGGCCATAACCTCCTCGGGGCGGAAGTAGATGGGGGCCCAGCTGTGGATGTTGAGCAGATGGGCAGCCTTGTGGTAGGGTTTTGCGGGATGCTGTTCTTCGGACTTGCCTAGGTCGGTGGCCGAGAAGTTGAGCCTATCGACCTTTACCACACCCGACCACTTGTAGGAGGGTGGATTGACCACATTTTGTGGCAGATAGGTCTGTTCTACCACCTCAACGCCCTCGTTGGTCGCCACTGCGGGGTGGTAGCCCGTGCGGTCGTAGGTGGCCAGAGCCAAGCGCTCGCCATCGGGCGAGGGGGTACCCCAGAACGAGCCATACTGCGAGGTGGTTATGCGCTCTTCGGTGGCGGTGGCGAGCTCCCACGAGTGCACCTCGTCATAGCCCGAGGCTATGGAGCCAAAGTAGAGCTTTCCGCCCTGGGCCACAAGGTGGCTGAGGGTGGAGTGGGAGGCGGGTTTTACAACCTCGTGGTGCATATCGGCGGGCCTCAGACGCTCGATAGCCATACCGCCATAGCCCGTGGTGAGCAGATAGAGCCACCCTTCGTCGGCAGCCAAGCCGTGAATCTCCACACCCTCGGGTGCGGTCCATTCGCCCTCGGGGCATACTACCGTGTAGGTGCCCTCGTAGTTGTAGCGCACATAGGCCAGCGAGCCGTTGTGGTCGGTAGGGTAGAGGCACACGATTTTGCGACTTATGGGGTTGCTCTTGGGCCCTCCGTCGAGCGGCCTGCACCACAGCACCGAGCCAACGTCCTGGCCAAACGAGGAGAGTTGTGTGTGCTCGGTCCAATAGATTTGGCCCTCGATGATTGCGGGGCGGCTGCTCACATAGCCCACCGAAAAGAGCGTGCGCTCGGCACCCGTGGTGGCATCTATGGCCACAAAGGTCGAGGGCTTGTCGAGGGTGGTTTTCAGGGCGATGATAGTGTTGTTGTCGGCCCATAGGGGGAATTGGTACGAGAGGTATTGGTCGTCGGGGGTGGGGCAGTCGAGCCTTGTGGCCGAGTCGTTGCGCTCGGGGAGCGACTCCCAATGGTCGTTGAGCCTCTCGAAGGTCTTGCGGAAAAGCTGGGTGGTGGAGAATCCGAGCTTGCGACGCATGGCAATCTCGGTGGCAAAGATGGTGTAGGGGCGGCGGGTTGCAAACTCCACAACCTCATTCCACACATATCTGTCGGCCAGAGTGTTGGCCGTAGAGACGAGTTGGTAGCCGAGTTCGTAGTGCGAGGGTACCTCCATGGTGTAGGAGCCTCCAAACCAGCGGTCGATGTTTCCGTCGAGGATGTCGCGCCCCACGGCACGGTAGTGCATCGTGAAGGATGGTTGCAGTCCTCGGCCAAAGCTGCTGTGCTGAGTCTCGGCATCGGTGGCGTCGCCCTCCAACCACCAGAAGGGCATCAGGCCCGAGGCCAACAACAGCCCCTGCTCGCCCAACAGATAGTAGAGCCCGTGCACAAAGTTGCGATTGAGGGCGGCATATTGGGCCGAGTGGCGCATCTCGTGAACGGAGAGTTGGCGCAACCACGAGGTGGCATAGCCCTCCACCGCGGGCATACCGCTCATCTCCACACGCCTTGGGGCCCAGATGGAGAGTCCGTTGGAGAGCGATGTGGCGGGATGAATGACCAGAGGTGCCTTGTCCACACCGTAGCCCAAGCCGTAGTCGACCGACGAGCGGGTGGAGTCGGCATAGAAGAGCACACTGCGGGCTGCGGTGGAGAAAACAGTGGGCGCAACCACCCTCACCGAGTCGCTCTCGATGGTCTGCCACCTCACCCACGCAGGGCTTGCTCCGGTGTCGTAGTACTGTGCCGAGGCCGAGACGAGCGACAGCAACATCGCCAGCCATAGCCCAACACTAATTTTGCATTTTGAATTTTCCATTTTGAATTCTGCTCCGTTACGCTCCTGCCTTTTTGGCTCGGTAGCCCTTGGCGAGGAGAATCTCCAAAACTCTCTCGCGGTGGTCGCCCTGGATGATAATCTCACCATCCTTGGCCGAGCCACCCACACCACAGCGACTTTTGAGCTCTTTGGCCAGCTCTTTCAGGTCGTCGTCGCTGCCCACAAATCCTTTGACGAGGGTTACGGTCTTGCCCCCTCGGTGGTTGCGGTCGAGCCACACGCGCAAGTTTTGCTTGGCGGGCGCAAGGGTTTCGACCTGCTCTTCGGTGTCGGTGGTATAGTTGAAGTCGGGGTTGGTCGAAAAAACCACACCCAGGCGTGCTTTCCAATCGTTGTCTGCCATAGTGTTTTGTCGGTTTGTTTGTACAAATGTACAAAATAATATAACATCTGCTCCCAGGTGCCCTCTATTTTTTCGGTGTTGCGCCTTTGGCAAAAAAATCTTAACTTTGTGGAGAAATGCAAAAGTGCCACAAAAGATGAGTAACCACGAAGTCATAATTAGGGTGTTGAACGACGCCTCCGAGGAGGTGGCCGCAAGGCTCGACGCTCTTATGGGCCACCTGACCACGGCTCCCCGCCCACGCCTTACGGTCGAGCGACTGAGGGCCATTGTGGCCTCGCCCCACATCCGCCTCTTTGTTGCCGAGCAGCAGGGCTTGATCGTGGGCACCCTTACCGCGGCCCACTACACCGCCCCCGTGGGCGAAAAACTATGGATAGAGGATGTGGTGGTAGCCCCCGAAGTTCGCGGCTGTGGCATAGGCCGAAGGCTCGTCGAGGCCGCCGTGGATCTGGGAGCCGAGCGCTATCCGACAGCCACCATCTGTCTGACCTCCAACCCCGCCCGCACCGAGGCCCGCAGGCTCTACACCTCGCTCGGCTTCGAGCTCTACGACACCGGATTCTTCCGCCTAAAACCCACTCCCAAATAAGCCCTGCAACACTATGGCAAAACGCACCGACCGACGCCCCCGCGCCACCTTCACCCCACGCCGCCCCACGGTGGCACAACTCCCCAAAACACTACCCGTTCCGGAGGGTTGCAGGCGCATTATGGCCTTTGTGGAGGGGTATGAGGATGTGGCCTTCTGGCGCACCATCTTTGCTCCCTTCGAGAGCGATCGGGTGCGTTTCGATGTGTCGGTACCCTTGCGTGGCGACCTGGCCAAAGGCAAAAAAGTGTTGCTCAAAAGTTCGGCCACCTGCCACCCCAATCAGGTGATGTGTATGGACAGCGACTTCGACTACCTCTTTGCCGACCAGACCGAAGATGCACAAATCATCAACTCGTCGCCCTACTTGTTCCACACCTACGCCTACGCCATCGAAAACTTCCTCTGCTACGCACCTTCGCTCCACGATGTGTGCGTGAGGGCCACCAAAAACGATGCCCACATCTTCGACTTCGAGGCCTTCTTCGAGGAGTATTCGCGCATCATCTATCCCGCCTTTGTGTGGTATGCCTACTCGGCCCAAATATCTACCCCCAACATATTTACGCTCACCAACTTTAAGAATACGGTGCGCCTGGGCTACCTCGACATCGACCAAAACGGTGCCGACACTCTGCGCTGGCTCCGCAAGCAGATCGATCGTCGTATCGAGGTGCTCACCCTCGAACACCCCGAGGTGGCCGAGCGGTTGGGCGAGTTTGAAACACTGCTCCACAATCGTGGCGTAACCCCCGAGCAAACCTACCTCTTTATGCACGGCCATACGCTTATGGACAACGTGGTGATGGTGGTGCTCGATGCCGTGTGTACCAAACTAAAACTGATGGCCACCGACCGCATAAACCGCTCGGAGAGGGAGGGCGTAGGGCTGGCCAACGAGCTGAGCAACTATCAAAATTCGCTCTGCAATGTGCATGAGGCTCTGCTGTTTAACGAGAACTACAAAGATTGCTTCCTCTACAAAAAGCTCCAACACGACATAGAGAACTTTCTGAAATTGACAATGGAGAATTGACAATGGAGAATTGAAAAGGCCACTCGCTATTTATGGTGAGTGGCTATTGTTTTTTAGTGGGGATGGGATAAATATCATAAAAAAAGATGCGCCCGAAATTCGGGCGCACCATAATTCTCAATTCTCAATTCTCTTTTTCGGGGAATTTGACCGAGTAGATCAGGGCTTCCAAGCCACGCACCAAGTCGCGCTGGCCGTGTTTGGGCGAAAAGACGTAGCAGTCGATGGTTACCACCTGGTTGGTGTTGGTGTCCAAGGTGCTCCAACTAACCATCGGGCCACCCATAAAGTCGCCACCCTCCAAATCCCAGAAACCACGCACCTCGGCCCAGAAACGACCGTTGATGCGCTTGTAGCTCACCTCGGGGATATACTCCTCTACGGTGGTCATATAGGACTTGCCACTGGGGCCGGGGATGTTCTTCATAAAGTTGTTGCGCTGGGCAATGAGGTTCTCCAACTCGAAGTCGCTCTTGCCGCTATAAGGGTAGGTGTAGACCGCCACGCCCTGAGTAGCAACGGGGTACTCGAACGAGGTGACCAGCAGGCTGTCGCCACTTGTGCCACGCATGGTGTAGCCACGAGGCAAGTCGAGGGTCATGCCGCCAAACATCTGGCTAATCTTGTCGATAACCACGCCCTCTTTGAACTTTTTGTTCATCTTGATAGCCCTGTTGCGCTCGGCATCCTCAAATGCTTTGAGCAGTTCGGCGCGGTTGTCGGAGAGGAACTTAATCATCTCGTCGTTGCTGGGGGCCGTGACCATCACCACCAACTGATCCTCGGCATAGAGTCCCTTTTGGCCCACGTTGGCCAGGGGCTGCGAGGGGTCTACTTTCAGATACAACACATTGCGGTGTACCTTGATGAAGCCCTCGAAGGCCGAGGGTACCACGCGCATCAGATCCATGCGGGGCTCGTACTGATTGACATAGGCCACGGGCGAGCCGAAGATGGAGCGAAGGGTATCCTGAATGGGGCTCTCCCATTGGGGTTTGTCCACCACAGCGATAAGTTCATAGGGAGCGCCACCTGCGGCCTGCTGACCGGTGCCGATGGTCGAAGAGTCGCACGAAGCAACAAGGGTGCTCATCCATAAGAGGCCCACCAACCAGAGGGCTATGTTTTTGAGTTTCATATTGTGTGCAATTTAGCTGTTAAACATTCGTTTAGTTATCATATCTGTGCAAAGATAGCGAAAAAATCATATCTTTGCACCCATAAGGCGCAAAAAGTGTGCTGCAAAACCGTCGACCGTTGAGTTGAGGATAATAGGATAAATAAGAGTTATAGGAGATATAGGAGAACTATGATTTTTATTGCTCTTAGAACTCTTATTACTCCTATAAGTCTTAGGCAGTAAGAGATACGAGCGCAGCGAGGTGCCTACGGGCACTCCGAGTGTATTGGTGGTTCTGAGCAGACTCAGTACAGCGATATGAACGAAGTGAGTATCGCCTAAAAGTTTTTGGGCGACTTTTTACAAAAAGTCGCAAAAGAAAAAGGAAAAAGAAAAAATGTATTTCAATTGGCCAAAGTTTTTCCGTCGTTTGACACCGACGATGTTGTGGCAGGTGGATAGCAAAGAGTGCGTCTACCTGACCTTTGACGATGGGCCCACGCCAAAGATTACGGAGTATATACTCGACACCCTCGACCAATACGGGGCCAAGGCGACATTCTTCTGCCTGGGCAACAATGCCGAGATGTATCCCGAGTTGATTGAGGAGATCGAGCGCCGAGGCCACGCCATAGGCAACCACTCCTACAACCACACCCGAGGGTGGCTTGTGAGCACCGAGGAGTATATGGCCAGCGCCTACAAGGCGGGCCAATTTCTGCCCCACACCCGCCTGTTTCGCCCCGCTTATGGTCGCATAGCCATCCGCGAGGTTGCCCGCATGCGCTCGCAGGGTTGGAAGGTGGTTATGTGGAACAGCATCTCGGAGGACTACGACCACAAAATCTCGCCCCAAAGGTGTGCTCAGAAGGTCATTCGCCACCTCAAAGGGGGCAACATCATCGTCTTTCACGACTCGGTGAAGGCGTCGCAAAATATGATGTACGCACTACCCAAAGTGTTGGAGGCTATAAAAAAACGTGGGCTGAGGACCGAGATTATTACCAAAGATTTGTAGGAATTTAGACAAAAATCACTACATTTGTCGCCCAAAGCGACAGCGCACCACACAAAGCAACGAAAATTCTAAACTAATAAAACGATATTTACACTATGGCAACAGCATCTGACATCAAAATCGGTATGTGCATCGACATGGACAACAAGACCTTCTTGGTTGTTGACTTCCAGCACGTTAAGCCCGGCAAAGGCCCCGCTTTCATCCGTACCAAACTCAAAAACCTCGAAAATGGTCGCGTACTCGACAAAACCTACTCGTCGGTAGGTGAGAAAATCGAGCCCGTTCGCGTAGAGCGTCGTCCCTACCAGTTTACCTACGAGGATGACCTGGGTATCCACCTTATGCACATGGAGACCTTCGAGGAGATCACCATCCCCCGCGATCTGATCGAGAACTCGGATCTGATGGTAGATGGTCAGGTTTTGGAGGTTATGTTCCACACCGAGAAGGAGTTGGCTCTGACCGCAGAGTTGCCTCCCATTATCGATATGGAGGTTACCTACACCGAGCCCGGCGTTCGTGGCGATACCGCTTCGACCAACTCGCTCAAACCCGCAACTGTGAACACCGGTGCTACCGTTAAAGTACCTCTGTTCATCAACACCGGCGACAAGATTCGCGTTGATACCCGCACCCGCGAGTACTACGAGCGCATCAAATAATCTCTACCGAGAGATAACCCTGAGTCCCGCACCCCACCCGATGGAGTGTGGGACTTTTTTGTTACCAAGGTCATTAAGGTCATTAAGGGCAATAAGAGTTATAGGAGTTATAGGAGTTATAAGGGCAACATAAATCCATAAATCCTATATCTGCGATAAAAAATTCTCAATTCTCAATTCTCGCAAATGCGAGTAAGCGAGAGCAGAGCAAATTCATTTGCTATGCCGAGCGGGAGCATTATAGACAAAATTTATTTTGTCAATTCTCAATTCTTTCTCTATCTTTGTGGTGTTCAGGAAACAAACATCCGCAACTACCTAAAACTAACATAACAACCAACAAACCTATGAAGTTGAAAAACAGCATCGCAAACTCACTCACTGTCAAGAATCTGCTCTCGTGGGTAGGTGTAGCGCTGGGCGTAACCATCATGTCGCTCGGCTTTGTGCTCTTCACCAACCCCTACAAAATCATCCCTGGTGGCGTCTATGGTCTTGGCCGTATTCTTCACCACATCTTCCCTGCAATCCAAACGGGTACCTTCGGCTTTATGCTCGACGTGCCTCTGATGATTATCAACTTCATCATCTTCGGAGCCTCGATGGGTGCCAAGACCATCTTTGCAGCCCTCATCTCGCCATTCATTATGAACGGCCTGACCAACTTCTTCGGCGAAAACCCCGCCGACGGAATCTCTATCATCAGCACCGCCTTCAACTTCTCGGACAACCTGCTGGTGTGCTCGGTATTTGGCGGTCTGCTCATCGGTGCGGGCGTGGGCGTGATTATCCGCAACGGAGCAACTTCGGGCGGTACGGATATTATCTCGATGATTATCAGCCGATTTGCGAAGATGAAATTTTCGAGCGCAATGGCCATTGTCGAGTCGAGTATTGTGATTGTGGGTATGCTGGTCTTCAAGGATTGGAAACTGCCCCTCTACTCGCTCATTTCGATCTACGTTAGTGCCAAGGCGGTAGACTTTGTGCTCGACGGTGCTACATACGAAAAACTGCTCTTTATCATATCGGACAAGAAAGACGAACTCAAACACTTCATTCTGCACGAGATGTCGCGAGGTGGTACCTACATCAAGTCGAGCGGTATGTATACCGACATCGAGCGCGATATGATCTTCTTGGTAATCAGCCGCAAGGAGATTGCCCAGGTGAAGAGCAAGATTCGCAAAATTGACGAGAAGGCATTTGTGGTGGTGGTCGATGCCCACGAAACCTACGGCGACGGCTTCAAGAAATTCGAGCCCGACGATCAGACCGCAAACGCATAAAAAAAGAAGCGCAACCAAATTGGGTTGCGCTTCTTTTTTTGTCGACCGTCAACCGACGACCGTCGACCGTCAACCGACTAAGATTTTTCAATTTTCCATTTTCCACTTTCCATTTTCAATTCTAAAAGGTATCTTTGCGCCAAGAAAACTTTATTTCAAGATAGAAATATGAAAATAGAAAAGATAGCAACCGGTGGCGGACAGAAACTCTACATCGAGACCTATGGTTGCCAGATGAACGTCGGCGACACCGAGATTATAGTATCCATAATGCAAAACGAGGGGTATATCTACACCTCCAACATCGAAGAGGCCGACATTATCCTGGTCAATACCTGCTCTATCCGCGACAACGCCGAGCAGCGCATCTGGGGCCGTCTGAAAGAGTTTCAGCGCTACAAACGAGCCAAACGCTCGCTCATCGTGGGCATCGTGGGCTGTATGGCCGAGAGGCTCAAAGAGAAGCTGCTCGAACGTGAGCCCATTGTCGACATCGTTGCTGGCCCCGACACCTACCGCGATATGCCCCGCCTTGTGGCAGCAGCTCAGGCCGGTGGCAAGGGCATAAACGTAGCCCTCTCGCAGGAGGAGACCTATGGCGACATCCGTCCCGTAAGGCTCGACAGCAACGGTGTGAGCGCCTTTGTGAGCATCATGAGGGGTTGTATCAATATGTGCGCCTACTGCGTGGTGCCCTACACCCGAGGTATCGAGCGCAGCCGCGATCCTCAGACCATTCTGCGTGAGATTAGGGAGATTTTCGAGGCCGGCTACCGCGAGGTTACTCTGCTCGGCCAGAACGTAAACTCCTACCGCTGGAAAAACGAACAGGGCGAAGTGGTGGTAGACTTCCCACGCCTGATGGAGATGGTGGCCGAAGTGTCGCCCCTGCTGCGCGTGAGGTTTGCAACATCCCACCCCAAAGACCTCAGCGATAGGCTCATAGAGGTTATGGCCTCGCACAAGAATATCTGTAAGGCTATCCACCTGCCCGCCCAGAGCGGTAGCAGCCGTATGTTGCAGATTATGAACCGCAAATATACCCGCGAGTGGTACTTGGGCCGCATCGCAGCCATCCGTGCCGCCATGCCCGACTGCGCTATCACCACCGACCTCATTGCGGGCTTCTGCACCGAAACCCTCGAAGACCACGCCGAGACCATGTCGCTTATGCGCGAGGTGGGCTACGAGAGCGCCTTTATGTTCAAGTTCTCGCTCCGCCCCAACACCTACGCCGCACGCCACATGACCGACGACGTGAGCGAAGAGGAGAAAACACGCCGCCTGACCGAGATTATCAACCTCCAAAACGAACTCTCCATCGCCAGCAACCGCCGCGATGTGGGCAAAGAGTTCGAGGTGCTCATCGAAGGCTTCTCGAAACGTAGCAACGAACAACTCTGCGGCCGCACCTCGCAAAACAAGATGGTGGTCTTCAACGCCGCCCCTGGCCTCAAAGCAGGCGACTACGCCACCGTGCGCATCAACGACTGCTCGTCGGCCACCCTGTTTGGCGAACTCGTGTAACGTCGACCGTCGACCGTCAACCGACTAAGGTTTATAAGAGAAATAGGAGTACTAAGAGTTATAGGAATTTTTAAGGAGTTTAAGGAGTTTAGGGAGTCCTATAACTCCTATATCTCTTATATCTCCTATAAAATCCCTAATCTCCCTAACCTCCCTAATCCCCCCACCACAACCAAATAAAAAAGGTATCAAGCCGCAAGCCTGATACCTTTTTTTGTTATCCCAAAGCTCCTCCCGATTAGTTGTTGTAGAGGTAGCGTTTGATAGACTTCTTGGGGGTCTTCTCGAACTCGGTGGGTTGGAGCACGAAGCGTGCAATCTGCTCGTAGGGAGCAACCAGCGTGTTCAACTCCTTGATGGTGTCGGCAAAGACGCTCTGCAATTGGTCGTGGGCAATATCGGCAGCGTCGATCTGCTCGTAGTCGGGCACAACCAAGGCCACAAGTTTGTCATCGCGCTCGATGATGAGGCTCTCCAAAACGTAGGGAAGGTTGTTCAGCTTGGCCTCGATCTGCTCGGGGTAGATGTTCTGGCCGCCACTGCGGAGAATCATAGTTTTGCTGCGACCACGGAGGAAGATGTTGTTGTCGGCATCGATGGTACCCATATCGCCGGTGTGCAACCAGCCCTCCTCGTCGATAGCCTGTGCGGTGGCCTCGGGGTTTTTGTAGTAGCCCTTCATCACCTGCTCGCCACGAATCAGAATCTCGCCGGGGATTTTCGATGGGTCGGGCGAAAGAATCTTGCACTCGCAGAAGTCGGTCAGCAGTCTACCTGCCGAGGTGGGGATGTAGCCGTCGGTGTAGAGTCGGTGGCTAATCAGGGGGCCACACTCGGTCATGCCGTAGCCCACGGTGATGGGGAATTTGATGCGGTGGAGGAACTCCTCAACTTCGGCGTTCAGTGCAGCGCCACCTACGATAAACTCCAAGAACTCGCCACCCATTGTGGCCACCAATTTCTTGCGTATCTGGGCATAGACCACATTGTCGATAATGGGGATTTGGAGTGCGGTTTTCATCAGGCCGCTACCGAGGATGGGGAAGATCTGCTTTTTGACCACCTTCTCGATAATCATAGGCACCGAGCAGATAACGTGGGGACGCACCTCGGCCATAGCCTCAATGAGGATTTTGGGCGAGGGGATTTTGCCCAGCAGGGTAACGTGGGTACCTGCACCAAGCGAGCAGAGCATGTCGATTGCGCAGCCGTAGGCGTGGGCCAGGGGCAGGAAGCACAACACGCGCGAGCCGCGGAAGTGGTACTTGATGGGCAACACATACATCAGCTGGGCGGTAAGGTTGTTTACGGTGAGCATTACACCCTTGCTGAAACCGGTCGAGCCGCTGGTGTAGCTCAGCAGGCACACCTCGTCGTTGCCCACCTCGGGATAGACGATGTCGTCGGCCGAGAAACCGTGGGCGTAGCGGGTGCGGTAGTGTTTCACGATGTTGCGCTGGAAGTCGCCAATCTCGTTGCCTTCGCGCTCGAAGATACACTTGTAGTCGGTCAGCGAGAAGGCTGCCTTGATGCCCATTACGCGGTCTTCGTCAATCACATCCCAGAAGTTGTCGCCCAAGAAGAGCAGTTTTGACTCCGAGTGGTTGATGATGTGGTTGATGTCGTTGGCGTTGAAGTCTTGGAGGATGGGCACGATTACGGCACCATAGGTGATGGTGGCGATGTAGGAAATCACCCAGCGAGGGTTGTTACGGCCAATGAGGGCAATTTTGTCGCCTTTTTGGATGCCGCACTGCTCGAAGAGCATGTGGAGTTTGGCAATCTCTTTGGCCATCTCGTAGTACGAGAAGGTCTCTTTCTTGAAATAGTCGGTCAGCGCAGGGAGTTCGCGGTTGTTGCGGAAGCTCTCCTGATAAATCCTAATAAGGTTTTCTTGTAGCATAATTTTCTCTTTGGGTTAAAATTGTGCAAACACAAATGTTTATCTCTTTTTAATTTTTATCCTCTTTTTTGCCACCAAACAGGTAGGTTTTGTTCTCGGTGCCGTGTAGCAGACGGCCTATGTTGGAGCGGTGGGTGTAGAACAGCAGTAGCGATATGCAGCCGAAGAAGATCATCAGTCGCCAATCGCTCTGACCGCACAAGGCCGAGTAGAAGGGCAGCAGCAGACCGCCCACCATCGAGCCCACCGACACATACTTGGTGTAGGCCACGATGAGGGCAAAGGTGGCCAGGCAGAGCAGAATTCCGCCCACCGAGAATGCGAACATAGCACCCACGAGTGTTGCTACACCTTTGCCGCCCTTGAAGCCCGCAAAGATGGGGAACATGTGGCCCACAACGGCCACAATGCAGAGTGCCATTTTCAGATACAACAACTCGGGGCTCTCGGCTTCCAGACCGCTCCATGTGGCCATCCTCAGATGCAGCCAACATCTGTGCAGGGCTACGGCCAGATAGCCTTTCAGACCGTCGATGATAAAGACGGGCAGGGCGGCTTTTTTGCCCAACACGCGCATTACGTTGGTGGTGCCGGCGTTGCCGCTACCGTGCTGGCGCACATCTACGCCATAGAAGATTTTGCCAATCCACACGGCGCTCGGAATCGAGCCGAGCAAATAGGCTCCCACGAGGGTTGCTATGAGGGTGATTATTTCCATAATATCTTTTTGTTGTTGTCGATGACTCTTTTCAGAGGCTCTACGAGTTTCGTGCCAATGGTTGCCTCCTTGAAGGCTTCGGCATAGCGGGGTGAGTGGCTGTCGCTACCCACAAAGGTATATTCGCCTGCCAGGAGCAACTCTTCGGCCACCTTGCGCACCTTGTCGCCGTGGCTACCGATGAGCGAGAGCAGATTGAGTTGCAGGGCACACTTGCGTGCGGTGAGCTTTTCGAGCTCGTGGCGGTTGTGGCCCTCACACACAAAGGCATATCGTTCGGGGTGGGCGATGATGATGTTGTAGCCACCCATCTGTGCCTCGAAGAGCGCGTCGAGGTTGCCCGCGCGCGAGGCTCCCATGCCATACTCAGTCAGCAGCCAGCGGTCGCCCATAGTGAGCAGAGGGGTGTCGGAGTTGAGGTGGTTCATAAAGTTCTCGTCGAGGAAGTACTCGGCTCCGAGTTGGTACTCCACCTTTGGGTGTGGAGCCATCTGTGCGTAGCGCTCTCGGAGGCTCTTTTCGTCCTGGTTGTCGTAGAGTCCGTAGATGACGTGGGGGGTGAGATAGATGTGCGAAAAGCCCAGCTCGGCAAGCTGATTTGCGAGGTGGTCTGTGGCTTTTTGGTCGGCACAGCCGTCGTCGACGCCCCACAGCAGGTGGCTGTGAATGTCGTGGAAATCGGCCAGCAGGTCTACCAAATAGTTTTTCTTTTTGAAAATGCTGAACATAGGCTCTTTGCTTTACGTTATACAATAACGTACAAATATACAAATAAGTATTGAAAATTGAAAATTGAAAATGGAGAATTGAGAATTCCCTAAATCCCTTAAAGACTTTTGTCGCTCGTTGTTTAGAAAAGCTCTCGGCCCACGAGGTTGCGGATGGTACACCCCTGTTTGCGGGCGCGACCGAGGGTGTAGCGGGTGCCACCCGTGGTGCCCTCGTAGTAGGCAATCAGCAGGTCGCACTCGTCGGCCAGGCGGTCGTTGCGCAGATTGTAGCACCCGGGGTGGTAGTGTTCCGACACGGCCACCACCTCATCTCCCTCCGTCATTCGTTCCACCACCGAGTTGTAGAGCTCACGCTCCGAAGTGTCGAACGAGTCGGCAAAGCGGGGGTAGGGGAGTAGCAGGCGCAGTTGTGTGGTGGGGGCAAGTCGGCCCTCGGCCCTGAGCAGAAGAATCTCGTCGGCAGCCCATAGGTCCACGCCCGGGGCAGCACCGCTGTTGAACACCTCGGCACCCTCGCCCGAAGCCTCCACGATAGCCCTGCGCAGAGCCTCTCGCACCGACTTCTCGATGGTTGCGGGCCACACCTTCCAGCCCGAAATTTTGTCGGGGCGGTGGCCTGTAAAACTCACTCTGCTACAACTCATTGGCGGGTGTGTGGCCTTGCACCGAGAGGGTTATACAATGTCTTTGATAATCTCGTCTACCACACCTCTTTTTTCGAGGTCGGCACCCGAGGGACGCTGGAAAATCTTCAACTCAAACAGAGGTGCAATGGCCATGACGTGCTCGAAGAGCGCCGCCTGAATACCCTCGTAGTTCACCCACGCGGTGTCGTTCGAGAAGGCATAGATTTGCAGGGGTACACCCGTGTCGCTCGACTGCAAGTGGCGCACCATATAGTACATACTCTTATTGAGCCAGGGCTGCGCTTCGAGGTAGAAGGTCAGGTATTGGCGAAACAGACCGAGGTTGGTCTGCTGGGTGCGGGGCTCGGGCAGCGAGGCTACATAGTCGCGCATAAGTTCCAGCTTGCCGATGCGCTCAATCAGGTCGGCAGGGCAGAATTTTACGGTGTTGATATCTATCTCCACCGAGCGGGCAATCCTACGGCCACCCGACGCGAACATTCCGTGCCAGTTTTTGAACGTACCCGAGGTGAGTGTGTAGGGCGAAACGTTCGAGATGGTGTTGTCCCACCCCCTCACCTTTACGGTGTTGAGCGTCATATCCACCACCACGCCGTCGATACCTGCCGAGGGCATCTCTATCCAGTCGCCCACCTTTACAATCTTGTCGCCCGAGAGCAAAATTCCCGACACGAGGTTCATAATAGCATCTTTGAATACAAAGCTCAAAACGGCCAACGAAGCACCCAAACCGGTAAACAGCTTGCTGGGCGACTTGTGGATAATGATACTGATAATTAGAATTATAGCCACAATCCACACCACAATCTGTATTACCTGCATAATGCCTTTCAGCGGTGCACCACTTTGGCTGTGTTTGTGGTGCAGGGCGGTGAAGACGGTCTTGATGGTTGCGTTTATGGCCACCGTAAACATCCACACAAGCACGATGTCAAGAGCGGTTTTTACGATGCGCCCAATCTCCGATGCGGGGTCGAATGCCAAGGGCAGCAGCACATAGAAGGCTATGGTTGTGGCTCCGAAGGCTATCTTTTTGACGTTCTGGGGTGTGAGGATTATGTCGTCGAGTTTGCCGGGGATTTTGTCGGTTAGCGTCGAAACTTTCAGCAGCAGTTTGCGGAGTATCCACCACAGCAAAAGGCAGCAGACAACCACCACAGCCGTAGCCAGCAGTGATTTGTAGCCTCCGTCGGTCGAATCAAGCCCTACAAGCGTGAGCAGGTCGGCCATCCAGCGGAGCAAAAAACTCTTTTCCATAACAGACTATTTTTTGGTTGCGTTTTCGATGAAATTTTTGACGCTCTCCACCAGCACAAAGCGCCCCTTGCTCTTAATGGGGGTGGGTTGTTGCTGGCCCGCGTCTTCCGAGATGAGCAGCAGTCGGTCGCCCTGCTGAATGGTGGTCTTGCCGTTGGGCACTATGTAGTGGCCCTCGCGACGAATCATCATCACCAGCGTTCGGGGTGGCAGGCTTATATCTTTGAGCGACTTGCCTATGCTCTTTTGGTTGGTAATCTCAATCTCCGTAAGGGCCGCCTTGACCTCGTCGGGAAGGTCTATGTCGAAGCCCTCCTCGGGGCTCTTGTCGCCCACACCCATAGTGGTAGCCATACTGCTCACCGTAGTACCCTGCACCAACAGCGAGAAGATGGTGATGAAGAACACAAGGTTGAAGATGGTGTTGTTGGGGTCGAGGCCCGCCAATTTGGGGTAGGTGGCAAAGAGAATGGGTGCCGCACCTCGCAGTCCCACCCACGAGATGTAGTGGCGTGCGTTGCGGGGCAGAGAGCTGCGCAGCGGCAACAACGAGAGGTGTACTGCCGCAGGGCGTGCTATGGCAATCATAAAGACGCCCACAATGATACCCAGCGGAGCAATCTCTATCAGCTCGTGTGGGTTCACCAGCAGTCCCAACATCAAGAACATCACAATCTGTACCAGCCAAGTGATGCCGTCGAAAAAGGTGCTGAGCGACCTCTTGTAACTCAGGTGGTGATTACCCATTACGATACCGGCGATGTAGACGGCCAGATAGCCGTTGCCTCCGAGCAGGTCGGTGAACGACGAGATGAAGAATACCACCGAGAGCAACAGAATCGAGTAGAGCGACTTGTTGCCTATGTTCAGTCGGTTGATAATCTGTATTGCGCCCAGACCTAAGAGCCAACCCGCCAGAGCACCTATGCCCATCTGTTTTAGGAAAGTGAGCACCACAGCCCACACCGAGCCACTTGTGGTGTCGCCACCGACAATCTGGATGAGCAGAATGGTCAGAATGTAGGCCATAGGGTCGTTACTACCGCTCTCTAACTCCAACAGTGGTCGCAGGTTGTGTTTCAGCCCCTGCTTTTTGGCCCTCAGGATGGCGAAAACCGAGGCCGAGTCGGTCGACGACATTACGGCCGCAGTGAGCAGTGCTACGGGTAGCGATACGGCTTTGCCCAAAGGGCCTCCTACGAAGTAGATGAAGGCTCCTGTGATGGCCGCAGTGAGTAGTACTCCCACCGTTGCCAACACCACGCCCTCCTTCATTACGGGGCGAATCTCGCGAAAGTCGGTATCCATACCGCCCGAAAAGAGAATGATGCTAAGTGCAACCATACCAACAAATTGGGCAGTGGCAAAGTTGTCGAACTCGATGCCCAGACCGTCGGTGCCGAAGGCCATGCCCACAAAGAGGAAAAACAACAGCATGGGGGTACCAAAGCGGTTGCTTATCTTGCCGGCAGTGATGGCTGCAAAGAGGATTATCGAGCCAATAAGGAGTATGTTTCCAGTACTGATTATCATTGTTCGTTGGTTGGTTTTCTACTGCGAAATGAAGAGGTATTCGATGGTGCCGTGTTGCTTGGCGGGAGCATCGACATTGGCATTGAAGACCGACTCTTCGGCCTTTTGGAGCGCAGCCTCGCGCAAGCAGGCGTTCTTCTCCGAGTGCCTATCGTCCACCTTGGCCGAGATGACATAGCCGTCGCGGTCTACGGTGATGTTTACCACCACCTGGCCACCGCCCTCGCACATATACGAAGGCACGGGCATTGTGAGTGCGTGGCGCAGAGGGTTGCCCAGCGAATAGGAGACCGTAACTTTGCCCCTCACTCGCTTGCTTTCGCCCTCTTTCTCACCCTTGTAGCGGCGGTTGAGAATCTCGCGTTCGGCATTTAGTCCCGCGGCATAATCGTCGGCATTTTGGCGCAATCTTTGCTGCACCTCGTCGGCCTCGGAGTAGATTTTCGAGGCGTCGGTGCGGTGGTCTTCCAGCTCCTCGTCCAGAGCGTCTTCGTTGGAGATGCGGTTCGAAGCGGGCGAGTCGTCGTACCTCTCGTTGAGCAGTTTGTTCAACTCCTGGGCACGTCGGAGCTCCTCCTGCAACTCGGCAAGGTCGGTCAGGTCGAGCAGAATTTCGCTCTGGGCATCGCGGCGGCTTACGATAATGTCGGCCGTCACAAACGCCACGCCAAAAATCACATAGGCCACCACGGTAACCAAAATGGCTACTCGGTGGTCGTAGGCCCACTCGCCGGCATCGAACCTGCGACGCCTAAACGGCAGATTCAGCTTGGGGCGTGGAGCCTTGGGTTGTGGTTTTTGCTGTTCCATTTGCAACTCTCTAACGTAAGAAATTTCAATTTCATACAAAGGTAGTGCTTTTATTTGAAAATTTTGTTATCTTTGTAGACTAAAAAAGTGAAATCAACAGAGTATGTCTAACAAACAAACCACAATTGGCTCACCTATCAGTTTCAGTGGCAAGGGCCTGCACACGGGCGCAATCGTTACCATGGTTGTAAACCCTGCCGAGGCCGATAGGGGCATTGTTTTCAGACGCACAGATATAAAAGGAGAGCCCGAAGTGCCCGCGCTGGCTCGCTATGTGGTAGACACCGCACGAGGTACCACCATCAAACTCGGCAAGGCCAAGGTCTCGACCATCGAGCACCTGATGGCTGCCCTGTGGACTATGGGCGTGGATAACGCTGTGGTCGATATCGACGCACCCGAAACACCAATTATGGATGGCTCGGCACGCGAGTATGCCGCCGAGATTGAGCGTGTGGGCATCTGCACCCTCGATGCCGAGCGCAAAGTGCTCGACATCAAAGAGCCCGTGAGGTTCACAATCGACAAGAAGGGCGTGGAGGTGTTGGTAGAGCCCGCCGAGGAGTACTCGGTAGACGTTACCGTAGACTACAACTCCAAAGTGGTGGGCCGACAGACGGCTTCCTACCGCCTGGGTGACGACTTTAAGACCAACATCGCTCCCTGCCGCACTTTTGTATTCCTCCACGAGATTGAGCTGCTGCTGAAACTCGGCCTCATCAAGGGAGGCTCGGTCGAGAGCGCAATCGTGGTGGTGGAGAAAAACATCTCGGAGAGCTCCAAGCGCGCCATCTGCAAGGCCTTCAACCGCGAGAGCGTGGAGGTCGAAAACGGCTACCTGAACCACCTCGAACTCCGCTTCGAGAACGAGATTGCACGCCACAAACTGCTCGACATTTTGGGCGATTTGGCACTCATCGGCCAGCGCATAAACGGCAAAGTTACCGCCCTGCGCCCCGGCCACTTGGCCAATACCGAAACGGCTAAACTGATAGAAAAGACAATATAAATTTTACCCCATACCAAAAAACTGAAAGAGATTATGATTAGTAAATTGGCTTATGTTGCCCCAGGTGCAAAGTTGGGCGAGAATGTTGTTGTAGAGCCTTTTGCCTTCATCGAGGACGATGTGGTAATCGGCGACGGCAGCTGGATTGGCCCCCACGCAAGCGTGATGAGCGGTACCCGTATGGGCAAAAACTGCAAAGTACACAGCGGCGCTGTTATCGGTGGCGTGCCTCAGGATTTGAAGTTCCATGGCGAGTATACCACCTGCGAGATTGGCGACAACAACACTTTCCGCGAGTGCTGCACCGTCAATCGTGGTACCGACGCTAAGGGCAAAACCGTTGTTGGTAACAACAACCTCGTGATGGCCTATGCCCACATTGCCCACGACTGTATTATCGGCAACAACTGCGTTATTGTGAACAATGTATCGCTGGCAGGCGAGGTTGAGCTTGGCAACTGGGTTGTATTTGGCGGCCACAGTGGTGCTCACCAGTTCAGCCGCATTGGCGACCACGCAATGATTGCTGCAAATACCTTCGTAAACAAAGATGTGCCCCCTTATGTGAAGGCTGCACACACTCCTATCACCTATGTTGGTGCCAACTTCTTGGGCCTGCGTCGTAGGGGCTTTACCCCCGAGCAGATTGGCCAGATTCAGGACATCTTCCGTGTTCTGTTCCAGGACGGCCACAACTATTCGACTGCTTGCGACTTGGTGATGGCTCAGTTCCCCGAGAGCGAGATTCGCGACCAGGTGGTTAATTTCATCCGCTCGTCGAAACGCGGTATCCTCAAACCCTACAACAAGGCCGCCGTTGCTGCCGAAGAGTAGTTAGTTTACAGGATTAGGAATAAACAAATAGTCCGACCTCTGAGAAGGGGCCGGACTATTTATTTAATAGGTATTCCGTATTCTAAAACAACACGTCGCCGTTGTCTACAATCTGAGTCATACAGTGGGCTGCACCATAACCTTTGGTGAGGTTGCTCAGGGGCACCCACGTTACGTCTACATAGTTGGCCTTGAAAGCCTCCTGCAACTCCACCGACTGACCTGCAACGGCCATAATCTTGCGGGGAGCAACGGTGAGGAAGTTGTTGGCATAGGTGAGCTCGTCGCGGCGCGAGATGGGGATAATCTTCATGTGCAACTCGTCCTCGATGAAGTCTACGAAGCTGATGTTCTCGAAGGCCTTGTGGTAGGGCTCGGTGGGCGATTCGCGCTCCCAGATGTCGATTTTCAGATATTGGGGGTCGCCCTTGGCTGCCAGATAGCGGGCCTCGGAGAGGGTACACAGGTCGCGGTCGATGATGTTGAAGTAGGTGTCGAGGTGCATCTGCTCCTGCTCGCCCCAGATGTCTTTGACTACCACCACCTTGTTGGTGCCCAGCAGGTCGTTCTCCATCAGCTGGTCTACGGCAGCCTGAGTGGTGCGCAGACCGCAGCCTATGAAGGAGTAGTCGCCGAAGGGGAGGAAGTCGCCACCTTCGAGATAGGCGTCGTCGCCCTCGATGTGGTGGATGGGTGGGAAGCCAATCTTGTTCAGACAGAACTCGGCAATCTCGCACTCCAACTGCCTTTGGGCCGAGTTCATACGGCCAATGACTATGCCTTTGGCGGTCGAAATCATCTGATCCCTCATGAAGAAGATGTTCATAATGGGCCTTTGGATGTAGGTGGCCGCAAAGCCGGTGTTGCTCTCGGTGTAGGAGAGCACGATTTCGGGCTGCAACATAATCATCCTCACGAGGTCTTTGGGGTGTGCTCGGCCCACGACCATCTTTTTGTAACGCTCTTGTGCTTTGCGCTCGTCGGGGATGTTGTCGGTATTGAATGTGAGGTATTGAGCTGCGAATTTGCGCAGGTCGGCAAGCTCTTTGCCCTCCACGGGTCGTCCTTGCTTGTCGAGCGTTCCTTCGAGAAGTATCTGCCTAACGGTGAGCACCTTTGCTCCGGCGCGTTCGAGCGCTGCGCGGTAGTCGGCGTGCTCTTTGGCTGCGAGTTCGATATCGAAGTAGTCCGAGAAGAGTGCTGCATCGGGGTGCATTACGCCCAGGAAGAGCTCATCGGTAGGTTCGTGCATTAGTACAATCATAGCGGTTTTATTTTAGGTATTGCCAAAGGTACAATTTTTTCTCCAAACAAAAAAATCGGAGCACTTTTCTGCTCCTATGTGGGTGATTTGGGTGTGCTCCGATGGGGGGGGGAGTGCTTCGGTAGAGATAGGGAGTTTAGGGATTTTAAGGAGTTTAAGGAACTTAGGGAGAGCAACCTCCCCTATCGTAGGGGAGGTGTATTAAAAAGATGCGCCCAATCTTTGGGCGCACCATAAACTTTCAACTTTCAATTTTCGCAAATGCGAGTAAGCGAGAGCAGAGCAAATGAGTTTGCTCTGCCGAGCGGGAGCATTTTAGACAAAATTTATTTTGTCAATTCCAATCGTCGGCTTACTGCGGGCGGAATTTGCGCAGCTTGGCGCTGAGTTCCTTTTCGCGGCCGCCAAGGTGGTGGTCCACAAGGGCGTGGAAGTCGGCCGAGTGGTTAGGGTGGATGCGGTGGCACAGCTCGTGCACGCACACAAAGTCTATAAGTTCGTCGGGCAGGGCCGCCAGGTACAGCGACAGCGAAATGTTGCCCTCCCGTGTGCAGCTGCCCCAGCGGGTGTGGGCCTTGCGGATGGTCAGGCGGTTATAGCCAATGCCCGTGCGTTCGGAGGCTGCCGCAAGCATTGCGGGTAGTTTCTGGTGGGCCACCTTGCGCAGAGCCTCCACCTCTTGGTCGCTCTTGGGTGGGTTGGCTGCTTGGCGTTCGGAGCAGCGTTCCAGGGCCCTCACAATCCACTCGTGGCGCTCCTCGGCCCATCGTAGGGCGGGACCTTTGGGTTGCCACCAAGGAATAGTGAGCCTCACCTCTCCACTGCGAGTGATGCGGAGCGAGATACGACGAGCCTTGCGGCTCCTGACAACCTCGATGGTATACCCCTGTGCCATTGCGAAAGAGTGGGGCGAGGGGCTATTTGCAGAAGCGCTGACGCACGGTCTCGAAGAGCATAACAGCCGCAGCTGCCGACACATTCAGGCTCTCGATTCGCCCTACCATGGGGATTGCAGCCTTGCAGGTGCAGAGTTTGAGCACCTCTTTGCTGATGCCACTCTCCTCGTTGCCCATAACGATAACGGTGGGGCCGGTCAGGTCGGCATCGAAGAGCAGCGTGTCGGCCTTCTCGGTGGCGGCCACAATCTGCATACCCTGCTGTGCGAGGGTTTTCAGAGTGTTGCGGATGCTGCCTGCGCGGTGTACGGGGATGCGGGTGAGTGCTCCTGCCGACGAGCGGATAGCCTCGCCATTCACAGGTGCCGAATTTTTCAGCGGGGTGATAAGTCCGTGGGCACCTGCGCACTCGGCCGAGCGGGCAATGGCGCCAAAGTTGCGCACGTCGGTAACCTCGTCGAAGACCACAATCAGGGCCTTCTCGTCGTCGGGAATGCGGTCCAAGATGTCCTCCAAACCAACGTAGGCAATGGGGGCAATGACGGCCACCACGCCCTGGTGATTGCCACGAGTCAGGCGGTTGAGCTTCTCGACGGGCACCTCCTGATAGCGGATGCGGCTACGGTAGCAGAGGTCTTTCAGGTCGGCCATAAGCTGGCCCTCGGCACCCTTCTTGACGTAGATTTTCTCGATCTGCTTGTCGGTCTCGATAGCCTCGATTACGGGCCTCAGACCATAGACAATGTTCTCTTCGCCGGCGCGGGGTTTGGGCTCTTGTTTGTGGCCCTCGCCGGTGCGGGGTTTGAACTCTTTGCGGGCTTTGGGCTCGCGGGTGCGCTCTTCCCAATTGATGTCGCGGGCCTCGGTGTATGCGGGCTCGGCATTGGGGTTGGTGTAACTCTCGGTGCGAGGCTTGCGCTCTCGCTTGTCTTTCATAAATTCTTGCATATACCTTCTTTTGTCGACCGTCGACCGTCAACCGTCGACCGTCAATTTTCAACTTTCAATTTTCAATTTTCTTGCAACAGTTCGAGCTCGTAGCACAGCTTTTCCCACTCGTGCTCCTCGAAGGCGAGCTTTTGTTTCAGGGCGTTGTACTGCTCAAATACCGAGCTGTCCGACAGGTCGATGCCGTGCTCGTCGGGCGAGCTGAGCTTCTTGTCCCACTCGGCCACCTGCTCCTCCAACTGCGCCACCAGAGCCTCCTTCTCCTCGATGGCTCGCTGAGTCTTGCGTACCAGCTTTTCGTTCTCCTTCTTGGCCAGATAGTCCTCCTTGCCGGTACTTACTTTCTGCTCTTTGGCCACGCTCTCTTTGGCCTCAATCTGGCGCATATCTTCGATTTTGCGCTTTTCGAGGAAGTAGCGAATGCCGCCCAGATACTCCTTCACACCTCCGTCGCGGAACTCGTAGATTTTGTCTACCAAGCCGTCGAGGAACTCCCTGTCGTGCGACACAACTACCAGTGTGCCGTCATACTTCATCAGGGCCTCTTTGAGAATATCTTTCGAGCGCATATCCATATGGTTGGTGGGCTCGTCGAGCACCAACAGATTGTGGGGCGAGAGCATCATACGGGCCATAGCCAAGCGCGAACGCTCGCCACCACTTAGCACCTTCACCTTCTTGTCTACATCTTCGCCTCGGAATAGGAAGGCACCGAGTATATCTCTCAGTCGGGTGCGGATGTCGCCCACGGCCACCTTGTCGAGGGTGTCGTAGACGGTGAATTCGCCATCCATCAGGTCGTCTTGATTCTGGGCATAGTAGCCGAGGCTCACATTTGCGCCCACCTTGATACTACCCTCGCTGGGTTCGAGTTCGCCAATGAGTATGCGGGCCAAGGTGGTCTTGCCCTCACCGTTTCGGCCTACGAGGGCTATGCGGTCGCCCTTCTCGATGGTGAAGTCGGCACCCGCAAATACGCGCTTGGTGTCGAACTGCTTGCCCACCTCCTTAATCTCGGCCACAATCTGACCACTACGGGGAGCAGGGGGGAATTTGAGGTTGAGTGCGCTCAAATCCTCCTCGTCTATCTCTATGCGGTCGAGCCTTTCGAGCTGTTTTACGCGGCTCTGCACCTGGTTGCTTTTGGTGGGTTTGTAGCGGAATTTCTCGATAAATTCTTCGGTCTTTTCAATCAGTCGTTGCTGATTGTTGTAGGCGGCCACCTGAGCCTCGCGGCGCTCTTTGCGGAGCTGCACATATTGGCTGTAAGGCACTTTGTAGTCGTAGACCTTGCCCAAGAGCAACTCTACGGTGCGGTTGGTTACGTTGTCCAGAAAATCCCTATCGTGCGAAATTAGCAGCACCGAGCCGTTATAGTCTTTTAGATAGTTTTCGAGCCACTGGATACTCTCGATGTCGAGGTGGTTGGTGGGCTCGTCGAGCAACAACACCGAGGGACGGCGCAGAAGCAGCTTTGCCAGCCCGATACGCATACGCCAGCCGCCGCTGAAAGTGCTTGTGGGCTTGTCGAGGTCGGAGCGTTTGAAACCCAATCCGAGCAGTGTGCGCTCCACCTGAGCATCGCGGCTTTCGCCACCGAGCAGTTGGTGGCGGTCGGTGGCCTCGTTGAGGCGGTGAATCAGTTCGGCATACTCCTCGCTCTCGTAGTCTTCGCGTGTGGCAATCTCGGCGGTCAGACGCTCCATTTCGGCTTCGAGCGTGAGTACCTCCTCAAAGGCTTTGGCGGTCTCCTCTACGAGGGTGGTGGTGTCGTGTACTTTCATTTGTTGGGGCAGATAGCCCAGCGAGGTGTCGCCACTCATAGTGATGACACCCGATGTTGGGGGTTGCTGTCCCATAATTACTTTCAGCAGGGTGGTCTTGCCCGCACCGTTCTTGCCCACCAGACCTATGCGGTCGCGGGGGTTTATCAGCAGCGAGATATCCTTGAAGAGGTCCCAGCCTCCAAAACTCACTGTTACGTTATCTATCGATACCACAGTTGTAATTCAAAATTCAAGATTCAAAATTCAAAATTATGTGCCGTTGGGGCACTATAACTTTCAAATTCCAATTTTTAATTCTTCTATTAAGTCGGTTAGACGCTAAGCGTTCAGAATGGCCACAATCTCCTCTTCGGGGTTGGGGGCCTTGAATACTGCACTGCCGGCCACAAGTGCGTCGCAACCTGCCTCGTAGAGCTCGCCGGCATTGTGGCGGCTCACACCTCCGTCGATCTCAATCAGCACGTTCAGACCCTTGCTGTCGATCATCTTTCGCAGCGCACGCACTTTGTCGGTGCTACCCTCGATGAAGCTCTGACCACCAAAGCCGGGCTCGACACTCATCACCAACACTAAGTCGATCTTATCCAAGATGGGCTCCAAAGCCTCCACAGGAGTTTTGGGCTTGATCGACACGCCCACCTTTGCGCCCGACTTGCGAATCAGCTCGATACACTCCTCCACCTTGTCGGTGGCCTCGATGTGGAAGGTTACAAGGTCGGCACCCGCCTGGGCAAACCTCTCGACATACTTCTCGGGCTCGACAATCATCAGGTGTACGTCCATAAACTTCTCGGTGGCCGAGGTTATGGCCTTCAATACGGGGAAGCCGAACGAGATGTTGGGCACAAAAACGCCATCCATAACGTCGATGTGGACCCATTCGGCCGCACTGCGGTCTATCATTCGGGTGTCGCGGTCGAGGTGGCCAAAGTCGGCCGAAAGCATTGAGGGAGATACGATTCGCTTGCTCATAGTCGGTTGTTTCTTTTGGATTTAAGATTGTGCCCTGTGGGGGCGGTTTTTCTATTTTCTGCAAAGGTAGCCAAAAAACCGAAAAAAAGTATTACTTTTGGGCTACTCACACGAACTAATCTCAAATTTATGAATACCATACTTGTTATAGCCGCAGTTGTGCTGGCCGTTGTGGTGGCCGTAATGGCGGTATTGCTCCGCTTCGACCGCCGCCAAAACCGCATCGTGGATGCCAAACTCATCGAGCAAGTCGAGCGCAACCTCGCTCTGGAAGCCGAGCTGAAACAGAAGGGCGAAGAGTTGCACAAAGAACAGCTCCAAACTGCCCTGCTGCGCTCCGAGAACGACAACCTCAGAGCCAAAGCCGAGGAGAATAAAGTCCAGTTGGAGGAGTTGCAAGCCTCGTTCCGCACCGAGTTCAAAAACCTCGCAAACGACATCCTCGAAGAGAAGCAGAAGTCGATGACCGCCACCAACAAGGAGTCTATCGACCTGATGCTCAAACCTCTGCGCGACAACATTACCGAATTTCGCACCCGCATAGAAACCATCTACTCCGTACAGAACGAGCAGACAGGTGCGCTCAAAGCCGAGCTCAAAAACCTCTTGGAGCTGAACAACACCATCACCTCCGAAACCCGCAACCTCACCCGTGCCCTCAAAGGCGACAGCAAGGTGCAGGGCGATTGGGGCGAGATGATTCTCGACAGCCTGCTCGAACACAGCGGTCTGCAAAAGGGCGTTCACTACTCCACCCAGGAGAGCTTCAAAGATACCGACGGTCGTAACCAGAGGCCCGATGTGATACTCTCGCTGCCCGAGGGCAAGCAGATAATCATCGACTCGAAGGTGTCGCTCACCGCCTATGTGGAGTGGAACTCGGCCGAGGAGGGTGCTGCTCGCGAGGCTGCCCTTGTGGCCCACGTCGCCTCGGTGCGCAAACACGTCAAAGAGCTCTCCGGCAAGCGTTACCAAGACCTTTTGGAAAAGGCGCCCGAGTTTGTGATTATGTTTGTGCCCAACGAGCCCGCCTTTATGTGTGCTCTGCAAAACGCCCCCAACCTCTGGGCCGAGGCCTACAAGAGCAATGTGGTGATTAGTTCGCCCACCAATCTGCTGGCCCTGCTACGCATTGTCTACGACCTCTGGCAGCGTGATGCGCAGAGCAAAAATGCACTGAAAATTGCCGATGCAGGTGGCAAACTTTACGACAAAGTTGTGGGCTTTGTAGATACCCTCGGCGAGGTGGAGAAGTATATCCGCAAGTCGTCGGAGAGCTGCACCAAAGCTATGGAACAACTCTCCACAGGCCGAGGCAACATCCTCTCGCGTGTGGAGGGACTGCGCTCGCTCGGTGCCAAGGCCACAAAACGATTGCCCGAACATCTGGTGGCCGAGAGCGACGACAAAGATGATGTGGCCGCTTTGCAAACCGACAATAATTAACGTACCTTTGCCCGATGTTTTTTGGATTATTCAGCAAAAAGAGAATAGAACCGGATAGTATGAAATATCTCGTAGTAGGACTTGGAAACATAGGTGCCGAGTATGAAGGCACACGCCATAATGCGGGCTTCGACGTGGTAGACCGCTTGGCCGAGGGGGCTGGTGCAACCTTCACCCCTGACCGCTACGCCGCAAAGGCCGAGGTTAAATGGAAAGGCCGTACAATGGTGGTGGTTAAACCCTCGACATATATGAACCTCAGTGGCAAGGCTGTGCGCTATTGGCTCGACAAGGAGAATATCGCCAAGGAGAACCTTATCGTTGTGGTCGACGACATTGCAATCCCCGTGGGAGCGATGCGTATCCGCGCCAAAGGTAGCGACGGTGGCCACAATGGCCTGAAAAATATCGACGCTCTGTGTGGCGGAAACAACTACGCCCGTATTCGTATGGGTGTGGGTGGCGACTTCCCCCAAGGCCACCAGGTAGACTTCGTATTGGGCAAGCTGAGTGCCGACGAGCGCAAACTCTTCGACGAGGCTGTTGATAAGGCCGTAGCCGCCATTAAGGACTTTACGACCATTGGCATCGAGCGCACAATGAACTTCCACAACCACCGCAACAAACCCGCAAAAGAGTAGGGGTGTGGCTGTGGCATCTGCGGGTGTCAAATCGCAAGGATTGAAACACACAAAAGAGGAGCGAACCCGTTGGTGGTTCGCTCCTCTTTTTCACTCTATTTATTTTTTGATTATTACTCCTCCGACACCTGGCCCTCGATGAAGTGCTTCTGCGATTTGAGCAGGTTGCGACTTTGGAGTACCATAGTCTTGGTCTCGTTGAGGATGGTCAGGTAGAGCATACTTGCCTTGGTGCTGGTCGACTTGCTCTGGATACGACGCAGCTGGTTTTTGATTGCCTGAGCAATGTGGTCGAACAGCTCGTCACGCATGGCCAACACAAGGTCAATCTCGGCAAAGTCGCCCGATTGGAGCATATCGTTAATGCGAACGTAGAGCTCGGCTACGGAGTTGTTGATGGTGGTCAGGTCCTCCACCTGCTCCTCGCTCATACCACGGTGGTTGTTGTCGATGTGCTCGTAGCAGGGGCGAGTGATGTGGACCAGAGCCTTGGTCATCTCGCTCAGGTAGTCTACCACCTGCACATAGTAGTGGCCCATATCTACATAGTTGTCGCGGAACTTGTTGAGCGTGGGCAGCATCTCATATTTGCGCTCACGAGCGGCATAGAAGAGGTCGTTGCTCTGGCGTACAAGGGTGCGGAGAGCCTTGCGGTCCTCTTTCAGCGTGGCCTCGATGGTCTGAGCATAGATCGAAGTGGTGGTCTGCATAGTCTGGCACACCTCGGCCACTACGCTACCCAGCACATCGTTCTCGTCGATGGGGTGGATGGCTTTAACCTCCTCGGCACCACCTTTTTTCTTCTTGGGCAACATCATATAGATACAGAGTACCGAGAGGACGATGATTGCCACGGTGCCGCCCCAGAGGAGCAACAGGGTGATGATTACCGACAACACGAAGGCTGCCAAACCGGTAACAAACCAACCTGCCACTACGGTAATAACACCGGTGATGCGGTTTACGGCGCTCTCGCGGCCCCAAGCTTTGTCGGCCAGCGACGAACCCATTGCCACCATAAAGGTTACATAGGTGGTCGAGAGGGGCAACTGCAACGAGGTACCGATGATAATCAGCATCGAGCCTGCGGTGAGGTTTACGGCTGCACGGATGAGGTCATACTGACCGTGGTCGGCCGAGAGTTCCGAGGCTGCGGGCTGCTCGAAGCGGCGAGCCACAGCGTTCTGCAAACTCTTGGGGGTGTGGTCCTCAAACCAGCGGCTGCAACCTACGGCGATGTGCACCAGAGCACGCGAGAATGCCGACGAGCCGAATTTCTCTGCGCCATCGTCCTGAGTAGACGAGAGGCTCAACTCGGTGTCGCTCACGTTCTGAGTCTTCTTCGAGGTGCAGAGCACAAGTACCATAATCAGACCGGCCAATATAAGGAATATGGTGTCGGCCTTTACGGGGTTGTTCAGAGCGCCCATCAACATATCGGGGTTGCCGGTCTGGCTAGCGATCTTCCACGAGTCGTAGCCCGCGATGGGTACGCCGATAAAGTTCACCAGGTCGTTACCCGCAAATGCCAATGCCAGCGAGAAGGTACCTGCCAGAATGGTGATTTTGAGGATATTCACTTTGCACCTCTGCAACACAAACATCAGCAGCGAGCTTGCTGCAAAGACAATCAGGAGGCAGAGTGCTGTGTGGTCGTGGATGTAGGCCACCAGGTCGGTAGCCAAGCCCGACGATTTGAGGCCCTTTACGAGGGCGAAGTATACGATGATGGTGAATGCTACGCCACACCAGAGAGCGCCCCAACGACGGAGCTGCTTGTGGTAACGGAACGTGAAGAGCAGTCGGCTGAAAAACATCAGGATAGTACCTGTGATGAAGGCCAAAACTACCGACAGCAGAATTGCGGCAATCATTGCCAGCGCCTTGCCCGAGTTGATAAGTGTTTCGGGGTTACCCTCTGCGTCGAAAACGGGCTCTTTGAGTATGGTAACTGCCAGGGCCGAGCCGAGCAGACCGAACACCAGAGCTACGGTGGTCGAGGTGGGCAGGCCGAGCGAGTTGAACACGTCGAGCAGGATCACGTTTGCGAACATTACGCCCAAGAAGAGCATCATCACCTCGTGGAACGTGAAGAATTCGGGGTAGTAGACACCGCTACGGGCCACCTCCATCATGCCGCTCGAAGTGAGGGCACCGATCATGATACCAACCGAGGCTACTGCGAGAATTACCTTTTTGGGTGCGGCCTTAGAACCGATGGCCGAGTTGAGAAAGTTGACTGCGTCGTTCGACACGCCAACATACAAACCGCCAATGGCCAACAGAATGAGCACTACGACGGCGAAAGTGTAAATTGCAGACATTATAAGTTTAAGTTTTTGTATTTACGCTACAAATGTACTACTAAATTTCGACTCCAAAAGGGCAAAAAGTTTTATTAACAATTACTTAATACGGGCATAACAAAAACTTAACATTTCCTCTACAAGGGCGGTCGACCGTCGACCGACTATTTCAACTTCCAATTCCTAAAAGGCGTAGTTGTAGAAGACGCCCACGAAGTTGGTGGTGTTGCTGTTGGTGACAACGCAGTCAGTGTCGGCCAGAGGTAAGATAAACTTGGTCTGGGTGTGGTCGTAACGCCAATAGAGTGAGATGCTGCTGTGGGAGTCGACCTTCACTTTCACGCCCACATTGCTACGCACGCGGGGCAGATAGTAACCCACGGAGTGCTTCCCCGAGAAGTCGGTTGCGGGGTTGAGCAACAAGAAGCTCTCGATGTTGGCAAAGGGCTCCAAGCGGGTGTCGGTCTTGTAGGTCACTCCGAGGTGTCCGCGCAGTTGGAACTCTGGATTGGTGCCGTTGGTCACTTCGGGATAGAGTTTGTCTTGCAGACGGGTACCGCCACGGAGGGTTATGGCCCAGCGGTCGACGCGGTGGGTGTAGATGACGTTCATATCATAGATCATCGTGCGTGTGCCCGAGGCCGAGGCTATGTGCATAACCATAGGCGAGAGGGTAAGGTTGGGACGCAGATAGTAGTTCACCATCAGGCGCGAGTAGACCTTCTGGAACTCGCTTATGTTGTTGCCGAAGTAGAGCTCTTCGCCCCAATTGAGGCCCCAGCGGTTGCCAATGTGGCCACTCATCTGAAAGCCTGTGTGGAGCTGCGTGTCGGTGGTATGATTGTGCTCGTAGAGCTGTGCCTGAGCCGAGAATACTGCCAATGCGGCGGCAAGAAGCAAGAGTAGTCGTTTCATATTGTTGTGGTTTGTTTCGCCCGCAAAGATACGCATTGGGAGTTGAAAATTGAAAATTGAAAGTTGAAAATTAGTAACACCTTCCCAAAACTCCTTAAAGGCTTTAAGGGCTTTAAGGATTTCATAAGAGCCATAGGAGTTATATGATTCTTATCGCTCCTAGTTCTCCTATTACTCTTAGATGTCAGTCGGTTGACGGTTGACGGTCGACACAAAAATAACAGAGGCTCCTTTGCGCAAAGGAGCCTCTGTTATTTTGTGGTGTGTACCAACTACAACGAGATAGCCTCGTTGGGGCAAACATCTGCACAGCTACCGCACTCGATGCAGGTATCAGCGTCGATAACATAAACATCGCCAGCCGAGATAGCCTCTACGGGGCACTCGCCAATGCAGCTACCGCAAGCTACACATTTGTCGGGATCAATTTTGTAAGCCATAGTAAATTGTACGTTAAGTGTTATTAGAGTTTACTAAAAGTATCGCAAAGATACACATTTTTTGTTACTCGCAACCCCTGCGCTCAATTTTTGTACCAACAATTAGGTATTCGCGGCGTGGGGTGGGGCGCTCTGGCTGCTATTTGCCGTCGATGATGTCGAAGCGGGTGTAGGGCCTCAGCACCTCGGGAACAACGATACCCTCTGCGGTCTGGTTGTTCTCCAACAATGCTGCCACAATGCGGGGCAGAGCCAGCGACGAGCCGTTGAGGGTGTGGGCCAAAGCGGTCTTCTTGCCCTCCGAACGGTAGCGCAGTTTGAGCCTGTTGGCCTGGAACGACTCGAAGTTCGACACGCTCGAAACCTCCAACCAGCGGCCCTGAGCTGCCGAGTAAACCTCGAAGTCGTAGGTGAGAGCCGAGGTAAAGCTCATATCGCCACCGCACAAACGAACAATGCGGTAGGGCAGACCGAGGCCTGCAACGAGCTTCTCGACGTGGGCTACCATCTGGTCCAGAGCCTCATACGAGGTGTCGGGGTGGTTGATGCGAACAATCTCCACCTTGTCGAACTGGTGCAGACGGTTCAGACCGCGCACATCTTTGCCATACGAGCCGGCCTCCCTACGGAAGCAGGGGGTGTAGGCGGTCAAGCGGATGGGCAACTCTTTCTCATCCACGATGCTGTCGCGGTAGATATTGGTCACGGGCACCTCGGCGGTGGGGACCATATAGAAGTTGTCGGCCGTAGCGTGGTACATCTGTCCCTCTTTGTCGGGCAGCTGACCGGTGCCGAAGCCCGAAGCCTCGTTTACCATAATGGGGGGTAGAACCTCCAAGTAGCCTGCGGCAATGTTCTGGTCGAGGAAGTAGGTGATCAGAGCCCTCTGTAAGGCAGCACCTTTGCCTTTGTATACGGGGAAACCTGCGCCGGTGAGTTTAACGCCCAGCTCGAAGTCGATGATGTCGTATTTCGATGCCAGCTCCCAGTGGGGCAGTGCGCCCTCGCCCAGGGTAGGAATCTCGCCACCCTCTTTTACCACTACGTTGTCGGCTGCGGTCTTGCCCTCGGGCACGATTGCTGCGGGGAAGTTGGGCAGCGACACGATAAGTGCGTTGAGCGAGTCGGTTGTGGCCTTCAACTCGGCGTCGAGAGCTTTGCTCTCCTCTTTCAGCTCGGCGGTGCGGGCCTTGATAGCCTCGGCCTCGTCGCGTTTGCCCTGAGCAAAGAGTGCGCCAATCTGTTTGGCGGCGCTATTCTGCTCGGCCAGGTTTTTGTCCAATTTCTGTTGCTGCTCTTTACGAGCGTCGTCGAGTGCACAAATCTGCTCGATAGTCTCACGAGCGTCTACGCCCTTGACTGCCAAGCGGGCGAGTGCGAACTCTTTGTCATCGCGAATTTGCTTTAATGTAAGCATAACCTATGGAGTTTTATATTTTTGTTTTGACTTAATTGGCTACAAATATACCATTTTTTTACTATCTTTGTCCACTATCGAACAAGGTTTTTTATGAAACGCACACACTTTATTATAATAATGCTCTTTGCGGGGCTCTCGATGGGGTGCATCGGGGGTGCCAAAAAGCAGCAGAGCGTTGCCACCGCCACCACCGCCACCCCCGCCACCAATCGTGTGGTGGCCAAAAACTACGGCTTCCGCGTGGAGGCCGAGTTGTCCCACTCCACCAAGGCCTATACTCAGGGCTTGCAGTATGTCGATGGCGTTCTGTGGGAGGGAACGGGTGGCTACGGCTCGTCGCGACTCACCAAGACCGATATGGCTACGGGCCGAGTGTTGGCCTCGACCGACTTGGCTCGCACCTACTTTGGCGAGGGCATTACGGTTTTGGGCGACAAGGTCTACCAAATCACCTGGCAGCAGCACAAAGCCTTTGTGTATGACGCAAAAACGCTCCGCCGCATCAAGACCTTCGACTATCTGGGCGAGGGTTGGGGACTTACCACCGATGGCACAAAACTCTATATGAGCGACGGCACCGACAAAATTACCGTTCGCAATGCCGACACGTTCGAGCCCGAGAGAACTTTCAGTGTGCGCCTGTCGGGCCGCAAGATTCCCTACATCAACGAGTTGGAGTGGATAGAGGGCGAAATCTGGGCCAACGTCTATATGACCAACGAGATTGTGCGCATCAACCCCACCACGGGCGACATTGTGGGTATCATCAACCTTGCGGGGTTGCAGTCGCCCTCCGATGTGCGCTACGATACCGATGTGCTCAACGGCATTGCCTACGATGCCGCCTCGAAGCGCATTTGGGTTACGGGCAAAAATTGGAACAAAATGTACCAAATAGAACTTACCGAAGATGGAGATTAAGAGGCTTACCGAAGAGATCTTGGGGCAGTATATGGGGCTGGTGGCCACCTACTATGAGTTGCACGCCAATCCCGAACTCTCCTTTGCCGAGCACCGCACGGCTGAACAGATTGTGGCCCGACTGCGCTCGGAGGGTATCGAGTGCCGCTCGATTGCCACAACGGGTGTGCTGGCCAAGATTGAGGGTACGGCCGAGGGGGCTGCTCTGCGCAAAGCGGTGGTACTGAGGGCCGACATCGACGCTCTGCCCATTGCCGAGCAGAGCCTTTCGCCACACCCCTCGCAAAACGAGGGAGTTATGCACGCCTGCGGACACGACATGCACGCCACCATACTGCTCGGCACCCTCGCCCTGCTCAACAAGCACCGCGACGAGCTGGGCTGTACCATCTTTGGACTCTTCCAGCCGGGCGAGGAGCTCAACCCCGGAGGTGCCAAGAGTGTGTTGGCCGAGAATCCATTCGAGGGCTACGATGTTGTGGCCTTTGTGGGCGAGCACATCGAGCCTACGCTGCCTACGGGCGTGGTGGGCATTTGCAGCGGCAAGTATATGGCCGCTTGCGACGAGTTGCACCTGACAATCAAGGGCAAGGGTGGCCACGCGGCTCTGCGCGAGGGTATTGTAGACCCCATTTTGCCCACCGCCAAACTTGTGGAGGCACTCTACGAAATCCCCGCACTAAGCACCGAGCAGAGCGAGCCTACGATTCTCTCTATCGGTCGCATCGAGGCGGCGGGTGCTACCAACATTGTGCCCGACAGCGTGGCCCTGCAAGGCACCATGCGTACCTTCGACGAGCAGCGTCGTGCGCAGGTCAAAAAACTTGTGGAGTATCACTGCGACAACATCGAAAAGAAATACGGAGTGGTTGTTGAACGCAACTTTGGAAGCGGTTACCCCGCAGTGTTCAACACCCCACAGCTGGCCGAAATGGCGCTTCAAACAGTGGCTGCGGCCTTTGGCCCTTCGGCTATCAAGACATTGGGCATAAGGCCTACGGGCGAGGACTTTGGCTACTACACCGAGCGCTATCCCTCGCTCTTCTACCGCCTCGGTGTGGGCTACTCGGGCGAGGAGTTCGAGGCCCGCAAGGCGGGTGCACTCCACACCCCACAGCTGTTGCCCGACACCAAGGCTATCGGTATCGGTGTGAGCGTAATGGCCCTCTTGGCACTCCGTTTTGCAGAACTATAAATCAATCGAACTATGATTACAAAAGCCGACATACAACTCGTGCGCTCGCTCGCCGACAAGCAGGCACGCACCACTCACCAACTCTTTGTGGCCGAGGGCGACAAGGTGGTGGGCGAAATTGTGGCCTCGAAGGGGTGGCGTGTGAGTCGCCTGTTTGTGTTGGAGGACTCTGCCGTGAAGGCCCCCTATGCCGAGCTGGTGAGCCCCAAGGAGATGGAGCGTATGAGCAGCTTTAAGAGCATACCCCGCTCGCTGGCGGTGGTGGAGATGCCTGTGCGCAAACTCTTGCCCGCCGTGGCCGACGAGTTGGTCATCGCCCTTGATGAGGTGCAAGACCCCGGCAATCTGGGCACCATTATTCGCACGGCCGATTGGTTTGGCATCAGGCGCATTGTCTGCACCCCCACGACGGCCGACTGCTGGGGCCCCAAGGTGGTGCAAGCCACTATGGGTGCTCTGCTGAGGGTTGAGGTGTGCTATGGCGACCTGGCCGAGTGGCTGGCCGATGCCCGAAGGAGGGGAGTGGCCACCTATGCCACCACGCTCGATGGCGAAACCATCTACCATAAGAGCCTCAGTCGAGGAGGGGTGATTGTTATGGGCAACGAGGGACGTGGCGTGAGTGCCGAGGTGCAGAGGTTGGTGAGCGATCACCTCTACATTCCTCCCTTTCCTGCCGACCGTCAGGGTAGCGAGTCGCTCAATGTGGCCATCGCTACGGCCATCACTTGTGCCGAGTTCCGTAGGCGTTAGAGAGTAGGGGGCGAAAGGCCCACCGCACCGACAGACAATAAAAAAACTCCTTCCCAAACACTTGGGAAGGAGTTTTTTCTATTTATCGGCCCCTTGTGGCTTATGCCTCGTCGGGGTTGTGTTTGTACTTGAAGATGATAGCAAACAGAACTGCCACAACCAAGGCGTAGGCTGCGAAGATGTACCAAGCGTTGCTCCAACCTGCGGGCTGCTCGGCCAGAGGTTTCGAGTAAACGCAAGCGTTCACCACTGCCTGTGCCGACAGAGTACCCACAGTTGCACCAATACCGTTGGTCATCATCATAAATACGCCCTGTGCGCTCGAACGAATCGAAGGCTCGGTCTCTTTGTCGACATAGAGCGAACCGCTGATGTTGAAGAAGTCGAAAGCTACGCCGTAGACAATCATCGAGAGGATGAACATCCACACACCGCCACCGGGGTTGCCTGCGCCAAACAGACCAAAGCGGAATACCCACGCAAACATTGCGATAAGCATAACTTTCTTAATGCCCAGCTTGCGCAAGCAGATGGGGATAAGCAGAATGCAGAGGGTTTCGCTCACCTGCGAGAGCGAGATGAGGGCGTTGGCGTGGTTTGCACCAAAGGTGTTTGCAAACTCTGGTATAGCCTTGAAGCTGGTGATGAAGGGGTTGGCAAAGCCGTTGGTAATCTGCAACGACACACCCAAGAGCATCGAGAAGATAAAGAAGATGGCCATCTTTTTCTGTTTGAAGAGTGCAAAAGCCCTCAGGCCGAGAGTGTCGATGAGCGATTTTTTCTCCACCTGTTTGTTTACCTTGCAAGCGGGCAGGGTGAGTGCGTAGAAGCACAGAACCAGACCCAAGATGCCCGAGAAGGCGAGCTGTTTGGCACTTGCCTGGAAGCCCAAAGCATCGGTCAGCAGCATTGCGCAGATAAAACCAATGGTACCGAATACTCGGATGGGGGGAAAGGCCTTAACGGTATCCATACCCGCGCCATTGAGGGCCGAGTAGGCTACCGAGTTGGAGAGAGCCAGGGTGGGCATATAGAATCCCACGCTGAGCGAGTAGAGGGTAAAGAGTGTGCCGAACTCGGGGTTGGCGGTGCCGAGGCCATACATACCTGCGGCCAACATCAGCGCACCGGCCAAGCCGTGGCAGAGGCTCAACACCTTCTGTGCCTGAATCCAGCGGTCGGCAACGATGCCAATCAGAGTGGGCATAAAGATCGACACAATACCCTGCACGGCGTAGAACCAACCGATATTCTCGGCCATTCCGACGCTTACCAGGTAACTTCCCATACTTGTCAGGTAGGCACCCCACACTGCAAATTGCAGGAAGTTCATAATGATCAGACGGATTTTCAGTTGCATAAGATTTAGTTGTTTTTATAAGTTATTGTTAATTTTCGCCTTTTCGTAGCCACAAATATAATAAAAAGTGTAAATTTGTGTTCAACCTACACAGATAATTTTATCGATGAAGCGACTTTTAGCAACCATACTTCTGGCCGTAGTGGCTCTGCACAACTGCTTGGCGGTGGACTACACCCCCAAGAGCGTGCCAAATGTGCAGCAGGGCGACTACCGACGTTTTGTGAGCAACCCCGACGGAATTTTGTCGCCCGAGGCGGTCTACTCGCTCGACACTATGCTCCTCAGGCTCAAAGAACAACACCTTGCCGAGGTGGCTGTGGTGGCCGTGAGTTCTATCGGTTTCGAGGACCCGAGGATGTTTGCCCACGAACTCTTCAACCTCTGGGGTGTGGGCCAAGAGGGCGAGGATAATGGTCTGCTCGTATTGCTGGCCCTCGGACAAGGGGCTGTGGAGATCGAAACAGGCTACGGCATCGAGGGCGACCTGCCCGATGCGCTCTGCAAACGTGTCATAGAGAACATTATGATTCCCGCCTTCCGCGAGCGCAACTTCGACGAGGGTATGGTGCGTGGCGTGGGGGCGCTGGCCTCGGTGCTTGCCACCCGCGAGGTGCCTGCCGAATTGGCCTCGGCCGAGGATGACAACGACGAACTCATCGGGCTTGCGATATTTATCGGCACCGCACTGCTCTTTGTCGGCCTGGTCATTTTGCTACTAACGCTCAACAATCGCTGCCCCAAGTGCAAGGCCAATAGTGCGCTGGTGCGTAGTGGCGAGCGTGTGGAGGTAGAGAATAGTGTGTGGGGCAAGGTCTATAAGGTGGCCTATAAGTGCAAACACTGCGGACACATTGTGTGGCGCAACGAGGCCGACAGCAATGGGCAGAGTGGAGGTTTTGGCGGAGGTCCCATCATTGGCGGTGGCATGGGCCGAGGTCGCGGTGGCGGCTTTGGCGGTGGCTTCGGTGGTGGCTTTGGCGGAGGCTTCGG
>JAZLDU010000050.1:0-56536 GCA_045614885.1 Tidjanibacter sp.
TCCACCATTTGCTGATGAATTGAACTTTTGAAGTGTGGGAGAGGATGGATTCGAACCACCGAAGGCGTTGCCAACAGATTTACAGTCTGCCCCATTTGGCCACTCTGGAACTCTCCCAAGATATGTCTTAAATTTTGTCTGCCCTTTCGGACTTCTCTGAGCCGATGGAGGGATTCGAACCCCCGACCAGCTGATTACAAATCAGCTGCTCTGGCCAACTGAGCTACATCGGCAGTCGTTAACTCTTCTTTGGGGTTGCAAATATATGCGAAATTTTCTTTTCCGCAAAACTTCCAGACAAAAAATTTAATTTTCCTCTTTTTTTGTATGTCCAAGAACTTTCTTCCGAACTCTCCACCCCGCTGGGGCTATGCGTAGAGTCCAAAATCGGGGGCAAAAATACAACTCTTTTCGGTATAAAAAAATAATTAGAGCAATTTTTTTCGTTCCAAACACTCATTTTTCACTACCTTTGTGATAGTTAGAGGTTAAAACGACCATTATGAAACGCTTATTATATTATATATTGGTATCGCTGACGCTGCTATTGGCCCCAAGTGCAACGGCCCAGGAGCTCAGCGACTTTCTGCCCGCAGCGCTCACCGACAACCCCATTGCACAATACAACGCCTCGAAGTGTTATGCCTATGGCTGGGGCACCGACATCAACCCCCAGAGGGCGGCCTACTACTTGCGCCGTTCGGCCGAAGGGGCCCAACCGCGAGCCATGACCGAGCTGGCCGAGCAATTCTCCACCACCTCGCCCCTGCTGGCCGACTATTGGCGTGCCGAGGGCCAGGAGAGTCGTGGCAACCACTACGAGAGCTACGACAATGGCTGTTACTATGGCGAGATTATGAGCTACCTACGCGACGGCTATGGCTCCTATGCGTGGGATAGCGGTGCGGTCTACTCGGGCGAGTGGCAGGATGGCCGACGCTATGGTATGGGGGTTTCGGTCTTTGGCGACGCAACCCACTACGGCCGCTACACCGACGAGCCCAACGGCTATGGGGCCCTCATAATAACCAATCCCGAGCACCAATTTGCGGGAATCGAGGGTGCTTGTATCTATGTGGGCGACTTTGTGGGCGGCACTCCACAGGGCGTGGGCACACTCTACGACCGCAACGGCACGCTGCTCTACTACGGCAACTTCACCAAGGGGCACCCCTCTGCCACCTACCCCACCACCGCAAACTATGCCCACTACCGTTGGGCCCACGAGAGTCTGCCGGGTGGCGACACCTACGAGGGCGAGAGCAACGATGGTATCCGCGAGGGCTTTGGCATCTACCGCTGGGCCGACGGCTCGGTGTGGTTTGGCGAATGGGAGGGCGGAGTGCGCTCCGGCGAGGGGCTCTACATCAACGCCAACGGAGCCATGATGGCGGGCATCTGGGCCGGTGGCGAGCTCCAAGAGTAGCCCACACACCCACCTCGGCAGTGACTCAGACGGGGGCGGGGTTTGATTTCTCGAATCAAATGCCTACCTTTACACCACGAAACAACATTACTCAAACAGTATGAAACGATACCTATTTATTATTATGATGGCTCTGGCCTCGCTGGCTACCACCGAGGCGCAGGAGCGTAAATTGCTCACTATGGAAGACGCAATCCTCAGCCGACAGCTCACTCCCCAATGGTGCTACACCGGATGGGGCACCGATGCCAAAGGCAAAACCATCTACTCGGTAGGCACCTCGCGCGATAACATCGAGTGGTTCTACCCCAAAAACGCCAAGGCTGCAACCGTAGCCGCAGGACAGGAGGCCGCCAAGGCTCTGCCCCGCTACTTCACAGAGGGCAACAACCTCTACTACGAGTTGGAGGGAGCAAAGGTGGCCATTACCACCGAGAGCAACCCCGACATTATCAGCGGTAGCGAGGTGAGCCGAAACGAGTTTGGCATCAGCGGAGGTATTTTCCCCTCGCCCGATGGCCTGAGCGTGGCTTTCTACCAGAAGGATGTTAGCCGTGTGGCCGACTTCCCCCTGCTCGACATCACCACCCGCACCGGCTCGCTTGTAAACATCAAGTATCCCCAGAATGGGCTCCCCTCGGAGCACGTTAAGCTGGGTGTCTACAACACCGCCAACGGCCAGACCGTGTGGTGCAAGGTTACCGACTTCGACCAGGAACGCTACCTGACCAACATCACTTGGAGCCCCGATGGTAAGCTTATCTATATCCAGGTGCTCAACCGCGCCCAGAAGGAGGTACACCTCAACAGCTACTGCGCCACTACGGGCGAGTTTGTGGAGCAGGTGTGCATCGACACCGACTCTCGTTGGGTAGAGCCCAGCTATCCGCTCTACTTCCTCGGCGAGAATCCCAACCGCTTCCTCTATTCGACCAACGTGCGCGACGGCTTCTGGAATCTCTACCTCTATGAGCGCCCTGCCGAGGGCGAGGCTTGGAGCTGCCGCAGGCTGGTGGATGTAGATGCCGACATCTTCTACCTCGGCCAAGATGCCAAGTCGGTATATTACAACTCGTTTGAATTTTCGCCCGTCGAGCAGCACCTCTGCAAGGTAGACATCAAGAGTGGCAAAACTCTGCGCCTCACCCACGCCGAGGGCTGGCACAACTGCACCCTCTCGCCCGACGGCAAATGGTTCTTCGACAACTACTCGGCCCTGAAAGTTCCCCGCGTGGTAAACCTCGGCTCGACCGACGGCAAGATTACCCGCACCCTCTTTGAGGCTCCCGACCCAACCGCCCAGTACAACTACACCCCCATCGAACTCGGCTCGATCAAGAGTGCCGATGGCAAGTACGACAACCACTACCGCCTGATCTACCCCATCGACTTCGATCCCGCCAAGAAGTACCCCACCATTCTCTACGTCTATGGTGGTCCCCACAGCCAGATGGTAAACAACACCTTCTGCGCCAACCTCCGTCGTTGGGAGATGTATATGGCCCAGAGGGGCTATGTGGTCTTTGTGATGGACAACCGTGGTACTCAGTATCACGGTGCCGAGTATGAGAAGGCCATCCACCGCCAGTGTGGCCAGGCCGAGATGGAAGACCAGATGAAGGGTATCGAGTGGCTCAAATCGCACCCCTGGGTGGATGCCGACCGAATTGGTGTTCACGGTTGGAGCTATGGTGGCTTTATGACCATCTCGCTCATTACGAACTACCCCGACGTATTCAAGGTAGCCGTTGCGGGTGGTCCTGTGATCGACTGGAAGTGGTATGAGGTGATGTATGGCGAGCGCTATATGGAGACCGAGGCCACCAACCCCGAGGGCTTTGCCAAGACCTCGCTCATCAACCAGGCCAAGAATCTGAAAGGCAAACTGCTCATCTGCCAGGGCGCTCTCGACCCCGTAGTGTTGTGGCAGCACAGCCTGAGCTTCATCCGCGAGTGCGTGGTTAATAACATTCAGGTAGACTACTTCCCCTACCCCCGCCATGAGCACAACGTGCTGGGCAAAGACCGCGTACACCTGATGGACAAAGTTACCCTCTACTTCGAGGACTACTTGTAAAACGTCGACCGACGACCGACAACCGTCGACCGACATAACGAAAAAGCCACCTGCGACGATTGTTGCGGGTGGCTTTTTGCAACTTTCAACTCTCGGCTTTCAACTTTCAACTTTTTTTCATTATCTTTGAGGGTTTTTGAAACAACACGCACAAAATAAACTATGAACAACAACAAACCATCGCTCGAAGAGGCGAAGAAACTTATCCAATTCTACCCCAACTGGCCCAAAGAGGGTGTAAACTTTGTAGACCTGCTGCCACTGCTCAGCGATGCCGACACGTTTAGTGTAATCGTCGAGGAGCTGGGCAACCACCTCACCACCCCCAACATTGCCGCACCCGAGGCTCGCGGTTTTCTCTTTGCAGCACCCCTGCTGGTGACCGGCTCGAAGGCCCACAACCTCATCACCTTCCGCAAGAGCGGCAAGCTGCCCGCAAACGAAGGCGACCTCCAAAGGGTGGCAATCGTGAAGGAGTATGGCGAAGATAACCTCTTCTTCCGCAAGAGCGACCTGCAAAATGCCCAGGTGACCAATGGTGTAATCGAGATCTCTATCCTCGACGACATCCTCGCAACCGGTGGCACCGCCCTCGAAATGGCCAACCACTTGGAGGCACTCACCGTAACCAAAGATGGTGTAGAGTATCCCGTGAAGGTGAAAGAGTTCATCTTCCTTGCCGACCTGAGCTTCTTGGGTGGCCGCGAGTTGCTCGAAAAGGTAGCCCCCGTCTACTCGCTCATCACCTTCTAAGCCGAAGGCACTCAACCGCAAAATCAACCACGCACCTCTGCGACGGCATCGCCCCTTGCAGAGGCCCAAAACGTATACAACTATGAGAGTTATCATCGAACAGAATCAGCAGAACGGCTCGGTATGGGCCGCAAACTACATCGCCGAGGCTATCAACCGCAAGGCTGCCGTTACCGACACTCCCTTTGTGCTCGGCCTCCCCACAGGTTCTACCCCTCTGGGTACCTATCAGGAGCTTATCCGCCTCCACAAAGAGGGCAAGGTGAGCTTCAAGAACGTCATCACCTTCAATATGGACGAGTACGTAGGTCTGCCTGAGGATCACCCCCAGAGCTACCATACTTTTATGTGGGAGAACTTCTTCTCGCACATCGACATCAACCCCTCGAACGTGAACATCCTCAACGGCAACGCTCCCGACCTGGCCAAGGAGTGCTCGGACTACGAGAAGAAGATTGCCGGTGCAGGTGGTATCGACCTCTTCTTGGGTGGTGTGGGCGAAGATGGCCACATTGCCTTCAACGAGCCTTTCTCATCGATGAATTCGCGCACCCGCATCAAGACTCTTACCGAGGACACCATTTTGGTCAACTCGCGCTTCTTTGGTGGCGACTGCTCGTTGGTTCCCAAGCTGGCTCTGACCGTAGGTGTGGCTACCATTCTGTCGGCAGGCGAGGTTATCATCTTGGCCTTTGGTCCCAAGAAAGCTCGTGCCGTACAGCAGGGTGTCGAGGGTGCTTACTCGCACAGCTGGACCATCACCGGCTTGCAGACTCACCCCCACGGCATTTTGGTTTGCGACGAGCCCGCAGCAGGCGAGTTGAAAGTGAATACCTACAAATACTTCAAGGACATCGAGAAAGAGAACTTGTTGTAATTGAGAGTTAAAAGTTGAAAAGGTGCGCCCTTCGGTGGGGTGCACCTTTTTTTGTTAGGGAGGTTAGGGAGATTAGGGATTTTATAGGAGGTATAAGAGATATAGGAGATATAAGACTTATGGGATTTATAGGTCTTAGGCCTCCTATTACTCCTATTACTCCTATTACTCCTATTACTCCTATTACTCCCTAAGTTCCCTAAACTCCTTAAAGACGGTCGACGGTCGACACAAAAAAGGCTCGGCAAAAATGCCGAGCCTTTTTTGGTATTCAACGAGCAACAACTATCGGAAGTTGCGCTCGAAGATGGTCGATTTGTGGGTTTTAGCCCTGCGGTTGTCGGTAACGGTGCCGGCCTCAACCTTGAAGCGTTTCTCGCCAGCCAACTCAACCTTGTTGTTCTTCTGCGACTTGGCAGCCATCTTGGCAGCCTGGCCCTCAACAGCAGTTGCGTCGAAGCCATTCAGCGTGCCCTCGAATGCTACGGTGATATCGCTGTACGACATATTGCCGATGCCCACGAAGTTCATATCAATCTTGTAGTTGCCGTCGCCCTTGTTCTCAACGGTCATGGTACCGCCCTGGATGCAGTCGTAGAGCATGGTGTAAACCATCTGGCCCTGATACTCCTCGAAGTCGCCCACGATGTAGGTACCATAGATGCCCGACAGATAGCCATCGTTGCCAACCTCGTAGTAGCCGGGGAAGATGATGTTGGGAGCAGTGATGTCGAGATTCTCGTCGAGAGCGGGAACGGTGTAGGTGCCCGAGGGGATACCCTCCTCAAAGGTGTTGCCATCTTTGGTGAAGAGCTCCATGATAAGCATCTTGTCGTCGTTGCCCTGCTCGTCGGCAAACATCAGCTGCATCATCCAGAAAGGCTTGGTCATAACGGTACCGGCCTCATTTGCAGCCTGAGGACCGAGGTATGCAATCTCGGTAAGGCTACCGAACTTGTCGAAGTGAACGGGCTCAACATCGGGGGTGGGCTCTTCTGTGCCGTCCATCAGGACTGTAATGTCGTTGTAGTAGAGCTTGTAGGCGTCTTGCAGACCGTAGCCCACAATGTCGAACTTGTAGTTGGGATACTCAACCTTGCCAATGGTGGTAGTGCCCTGGGGGCTGATTTTCACATAACCATCGGTGAAGTAGTCGTTAACCGAGAAGTCGGCAACAACAGTATTGTTCTCTGCGTCGAACTCGTAGCTCTCGATTACGCTATAATATGCCTCCAAAACGGTGTTGTCCGAGTAGGTGCTGAGCATATCGATAGTGAAGGTGCCTTTGGGCAGAGCCTCGGGACCTTTATTCTCGCAAATGAGGAAGAATTCGAGATATTTGGCGGGGAGCTTCTCGGTACCACCTTTGGTAACCAGCTCGAAGTAACCCTCGTCGTACATCGAAATCTGCCACAGAGCGGTTGCGCCATCCTCGGTTGCACCCAGGTAGAGGCCCTCGGCACCCACAAAGTCGTCGGCACGAACAAAGCCGTCGGTAGTTGCACCCAGACCTACGATTGTAGGCTCGCCCTCGTAGCGGCCCTCGTAGGGAGTGCCCTGACCACCATTGTAGTTTTTGCCTTTGAGGGTGATGGTGAACTGATACTCGGTTTCGCTGAGGTGTTTAACCACCAGCTCGCCGCTGGTTGCAAACATATAGGCGTTGTCGATAGACTGCTGAGTGAAGTCTACATAGAAGGTGCCCGAAGTGAGGTTCTTAACCTCGCCGGGGTAGATGTCGCCATTGGCCACAGTGTAGGTACCCTCGGGGAAACGGCCATTCTCGTCGAGAGTAACGTCTACTTCGAGAGTCAGGTAGGCCACAGCAGCCTCCTCGCCGTCCACCTCGCCCAGAGTCGAGAAGCGGAGAATGAAGTTGTTGGTGCCGTTATTCTGGTCATAGAAATCGCCACGATTGGTAAACATGGCCTCGTCGATCTGGATGCCATAGAAAGGCTTGTCGCCACCATTACCGGTGCCGGTACCGGTGCCGGTACCGCTGTTGTCGGGGCCACAACCAACCAGAGCGGTTGCTGCTACGAGCAGTGCAAAAAAGAGTTTTTTCATTGTTATTATCTTTATTCGTGAATAGTTAATTTGGTGCAAATATATATAAATTTGGTAAATATCACCACCTAATCGCCCACAATAGTTACAGTTAGATTATTTTTATCGAGGTTGCGTGCGGCGGCCGAGAGGAGTTTCTTGGGAGTGAAATCCTCGACCTCGCGCAAGAATCGTTCCGTATAGCCGTTGTCGGTGCCGTTTTGGATGTTTTCGATGGTCACGTCGGCCACTCCAAATGGGCCGTCGAAAATGCGCATCACGTCGCCGAAGATTATCTTCTTGACCACCTCCAACTCTTTGTAGTGCAGCGGTTTGGTGATTATGCGTTCCACCTCGTTCATAATCTCGGCAATAGCCCTGTCGGTAGCTTCGCCTGCCACCTCGGCACTCATCACAAAGTAACCACTACGGTCGAGGTTTATCATTGCGGCATAGGCTCCGTAGGTAAGTCCGTTTCGCTCGCGGAGGTTCTGCATCAGTCGGCTGCCAAAGTAGCCACCCATGGCGGTTGCCAACACCTGCATCGAGATAAAATCCTCGTGGCTGCGCGAGAAGAGTGGAAGCCCCACTTTGAGCGACGACTGCACCGCTCCGGGGAAGTGCCATTTGGCATACTCCACAGGGTCGGGCTCGGGGATGTGGCGCAACAGTTCGCCCCCCTTGGGCAGACCGCCGAGGATGCCGAGCGTGCGCTCCACATCGGCCTCGCTCACATCGCCACACAACACCGCAAAGCAGTTGTTGGCCGTGTAGTGGCCCTGGTAGAACGAGCGCAAAATTTCGGGCGTAAGATTGTCGTAACACTCCGAGGGTGAGGTAATTCCGTAGGGGTGGTCGGTGCCAAAAATGGCCTGACCAAAGAGCTCGCGCGAGAGGTGGTCGGGCTTGCTTCGCTGAACGTCGAGTTGCTCTTTGCGCTTGTGGCAGTAGACGGCAATTTCGCGCTCGGGGAAGGTGGGATGAAGCACCACTTGCTCGGCAATCTCCATAGTTTCGCCACTGAACTTGCCCAGCGAGCAGAAGGTTATCACGGCCCAATCGCGGTCGATGTTGGCATCGAAGTAGGAGCCCACAAAGTCCAACCTTTCGGCAATCTCGCGGCCCGAGAATCGCTCGGTACCCTCGGTGAGGGTGTTCACCACCGCCGAGGCGCTAAAAGGAACACTCTGGTACGAGGTGCCCGCACGAAAAACAAAGCTCACACGCACAACCCCCTGGTCGGAGTTGCGCAAAACATAGAGTGGTGTACCGCTGGGTGCCTCGTAGCGGGTGTAGTGGGGCACTTGTGGCTTGGCGGTAATGTTTATTTTGGGTTTCTGACTAATCATTTTTGCGGTGGTAGATGAGGGTTGCACTCTTTTCGTGACGCAGGTTGCGGGCCACATAGTCGGCCAGCTCGGCAGCGGTGATGGAGCCATAAATCTCCACCTCGCCATTCAGCAGGCTCATATCGCCCAACATTCGGTAGTAACCGAGGTTCATCGCCTTGTTCATAACATTCAGCTCGCCAAAGGTTATGTTGGCCTCGAACTTGTTTTTAACCTTCTGCAATTCGTACTCTCCGATGGGCTCGTTGGCAAGGCTCTCTATCTCGCCCCAGAGAGCCTCTTCGGCCTGCTCGATGGTTACGCCCGAGGAGAGCTGACCGGTGAGAATCAACATTCCCTGGCCACACTCGCCCGTGATGTAAGCATTTGTGGCCGAGAAGATTTGGCGCTCCTTGATGAGCCTCTGGTAAAGACGTGCCGACTCACCTCCGGCCAACAGGTCGGTGAGCATATCGCACAGGTAGTAACCCCTCTGGTCGCGTCGCTCCATAAGGAAGGCGATGGTAATCTGGTCGGCAGGCACGGCCGAGTAGAGCTCGGTACGACGAGCCGAGCAGATGGCGGGCTCTTCGGCAATGTTGCGAACGGGTGCGGCCAGAGTGGGGAGTGCCCCAAAGTGTCGCTCGGCAGCCTCGAAGATGCGCTCGGCCTCCAAGTCGCCCGACACGCTCAGAATGGCATTGCTGGGGAGGTAGAACTTGTCGTAGAAGGCCTTCACATCGTCGAGCGAGGCATTGCGAATGTGGTCGGGGGTTTGGCCAATCACGGGCCAGCGATAGGGGCTGGTGGTGTAGACCATACTGCGTAGCGTGTGCCACTGCTCGGCATAGGGGCGATTGAGGTAGCGCTGGTTAAACTCCTCGATGACCACCGATTTCTCGGTTTCGAGCCTCGGTCGGCTGATGTTTAGCGAGCGCATACGGTCGGCTTCGAGCCAGAAGGCCATCTCGAAGTTCTCCTTGGGCATAGTGACGTAGAAGTCGGTGTAGTCGGCCGAGGTGAAAGCGTTGCTCTCGCCACAAATCTGCTGAACGTGGGCATCGTAGCTGGGCACTCGGCGTGTGCCCCTAAACATCAGGTGCTCAAACAGATGGGCAAAACCACTGCGCTCGGGCTCCTCGTCCACCGAGCCTGCAACATAGAGCAGGTTTACGGCTGCCATCTGGCTGCAACGGTCGTGGTTTACGAGCACCTTCAACCCATTTGCAAGTGTGTGTTCTTTGTAATCTATCATAAATTTACCCCTCGGGGCAGTGTTAATTAAGCGTTAAAAAATAGCCTCTGGGGCTAAAAAATCGTGCAAATTTAATGATTTTTGTTTGTGGTTTATTATCTTTGCACGTCGAAAAATGCGCGGAACTTGTTTCCGCCATTTCTGTTATTAGGGCACACCCTTTGTTAAAAAATTAACAAAACGCCCCGCAAGACAAGGTTAGTTAGAAAATAAACAAACAAAAATTGAGATAAAATATAGATTTATGGCACAGAAGAAATTTATTACCTGTGATGGTAACTACGCTGCCGCACACATCGCCTACATGTTTAGCGAGGTTGCAGCTATCTACCCCATCACCCCCTCTTCGACAATGGCAGAGCTGGTCGACGAGTGGGCAGCAGGTGGCCAGAAGAACATCTTTGGCCAAACAGTAAAAGTTGTTGAAATGCAGAGCGAGGCAGGTGCTGCCGGAGCCGTTCACGGCTCGTTGCAGGCAGGCGCCCTCACCTCGACCTTCACCGCATCGCAGGGCCTCCTGCTGATGATCCCCAATATGAACAAAATCGCCGGCGAGTTGGTGCCCGGCGTATTCCACGTTTCGGCTCGTGCCTTGGCAGCCCAGTCGCTCTCGATCTTCGGCGACCACCAAGACGTTATGGCTGCTCGCCAGACCGGTTTCGCAATGCTGGCCACCAGCTCGGTACAGGAGGTTATGGACCTGGCAGGTGTTGCCCACCTCGTGTCGCTCAAAGCCCGCATCCCCTTCCTCCACTTCTTCGATGGTTTCCGCACCTCGCACGAGATTCAGAAGGTAGAGATGATGCAGATGGAGGACCTCGAACCCCTGTTCGACCGCAAAGCTCTGGCCGAGTTCCGCGAGAGGGCCCTCAACCCCGAGCACCCCGTAACTCGTGGTACTGCCCAGAACCCCGACATCTACTTCCAGACCCGCGAGGCAAGCAACAAATTCTACGATGCAGTGCCCGATATGGTTGCCGAGTGTATGGAGAAAATTTCGGCCATCACCGGTCGCCACTACGCACCCTTCACCTACTACGGTGCTCCCGATGCCGAGAACGTAATCGTGGCTATGGGCTCGATTACCGAGACCCTGAAAGAGTGTGTAGACTTCTTGGCAGCCAAAGGCGAGAAAGTGGGCGTAGTGACCGTTCACCTCTACCGTCCCTTCTCGGTTAAATACCTCGGTGCAGTTCTGCCCGAGACCACCAAGCGCATCTGCGTTTTGGATCGTACCAAAGAGCCCGGTGCAAACGGTTGCCCCTTGTACCTCGACGTTGTTGAGGCATTCGCAAGCTGCAAAGATATTCCCGCAGAGAAGAAACCCCTCATCATCGGTGGCCGCTACGGTTTGTCGTCGAAAGACACCACCCCCGCACAGATGTTGGCCGTTATCGAGAACCTCAAAGCCGAGAATCCCAAAAACCAGTTCACCGTGGGTATCAACGACGACGTAACCAACCTGTCGTTGCCCGTAGGTGAGGAGATTTCGATGGCCAAAGAGGGTACCTTCGAGGCATTGTTCTTCGGTCTGGGTGCCGACGGTACCGTGGGTGCAAACAAAAACTCGATCAAAATTATCGGTGGCACCACCGACAAATACTGCCAGGCATACTTCTCGTATGACTCGAAGAAGTCGGGCGGCTACACCTCGTCGCACTTGCGCTTTGGCGACAGCCCCATCCGCTCGCCCTACCTGGTGACCACTCCCGACTTTGTGGCTTGCCACGTTCCTTCGTATGTAGACAAGTACGACGTTTTGAAGGGTCTCAAAAAAGGTGGCTCGTTCCTGCTCAACAGTGTTCACGACGCAGAGCAGACTCTGGCAACCCTGCCTACCCACATGAAGGTTTATCTGGCCAAGAACAATATCCGCTTCTACATCATCAACGCAACCAAGATTGCTGCCGAGATTGGTCTGGGCAACCGCACCAATACCATTATGCAGTCGGCATTCTTCAAGATTGCAGGCGTGATTCCCTTCGAGCAGGCCGTAGAGGAGATGAAAAAGGCTATCTACAAGTCGTATGGCAAGAAGGGCGAGGATATCGTAAATATGAACTACGCCGCTGTGGACAAAGGTGGCGAGGTTGAGGAGGTTGCTGTTCCCGCCGAGTGGGCCAACCTCACTATCGAGGAGAGCGTGTGCAAAGAGGAGGGTTGCAACAAGCCCGACTTTGTGAAGAACATCTGCGAGCCTATCAACGCTCTGAAAGGCGACCTGCTCCCCGTGAGCGCCTTCAATGGCCGCGAGGACGGTACTTGGGACAACGGCACCGCAGCCTACGAGAAACGCGGTATCGCTGTGAAAGTGCCCGAGTGGATTTCGGAGAACTGTATCCAGTGCAACCAGTGTGCTTTTGTCTGCCCCCACGCTGCTATCCGTCCCTTCTTGCTGACCGAGGAGGAGGCCGCAAATGCTCCCGAGGGTATGGCTACCCGTCAGGGCTTGGCTCAGACCAAAGAGTACAAATTCCGCATCCAGCTCTCGCCTATGGACTGTACCGGTTGCGGCAACTGCGTAGACGCTTGCCCCGCTAAGACCAAGGCTCTGGTGATGAAACCTCTGGAAGAGCAGATGGGCGAAACCAAAAACTGGGAGTACCTCAACGATAAGGTGGGCTACAAAGAGAACGTTATGGACAAAACCAAAACCATCAAGGGTAACCAGTTCGCACAGCCTCTGTTCGAGTTCTCGGGTGCTTGCGCTGGTTGTGGTGAGACCGCATACATCAAAACCATTACCCAGCTCTTTGGCGATAGGATGATGGTAGCCAACGCAACCGGCTGTACCTCGATCTATTCGGGTTCGGCTCCTTCGACCCCCTACTGCACCAACTCGAAAGGCCACGGTCCCGCTTGGGCCAACTCGCTCTTCGAGGACAATGCCGAGTTTGGTCTGGGTATGAAGGTTGCTATCGAGAAACGTCGCGACACTCTGGCTGCTAAGATGGCCGAGGCTATCGAGGGCTGCTCGTGCTGCTCGGACGAGCTGAAAGCAACTATGCAGGAGTGGATCGATGGCCGCCACATCAGCGCCACCAGCGCCGAGGTTGCTGCAAGGCTGTTGCCTTTGGCCGAGGCTTGCGACTGCGACACCTGCAAAGCTATCGTTGAGCAGAAAGACCTGCTGGTTAAGAAGTCGCAGTGGATTATCGGTGGCGACGGCTGGGGCTACGACATCGGCTTCGGTGGTGTAGACCACGTTTTGGCTTCGGGCGAGGATGTGAACATCCTGATTGTAGATACCGAGGTTTACTCCAACACCGGTGGTCAGTCGTCGAAATCGACTCCCGTAGGTGCAGTTGCCAAATTTGCTTCGGCCGGCAAACGCATCCGCAAGAAAGATATCGGTGCTATCGCCATGACCTATGGCTATGTATACGTTGCTCAGGTTTCGATTGCCAACCCCAACCAGCTGCTTACCGTGCTGCGCGAGGCAGAGGCCTACAACGGTCCTTCGCTGATTATCGCCTACGCACCTTGTATCAACCACGGTATCAAGGGCGGTATGACCCGCACTCCTTCAGTTGGTAAAGAGGCTATTGAGTGTGGCTACTGGCACTTGTGGCACTTCAACCCCGAGTTGGCCGAGAAGGGCGAGAACCCCTTCAAGCTCGACTCGAAAGAGCCCGATTGGAGCAAGTTCCAGGGCTTCTTGGCGGCTGAGGTTCGCTACTCGTCGTTGAAGAAGATGTTCCCTGCCGAGGCAGACGAGCTGTTTGCAGCTGCCGAGGAGAATGCTAAATGGCGCTACAACGGCTACGTTCGCTTGTCGAAACAGGAGTACTAGTCCGTCGTTATACAAAAAAGAGGGCTCGGCAACATTGCCGGGCCCTCTTTTTTGTAATTCAAAATTCAAGATGCAAAATTCAAAATTGAGGGCTGTGCTTCGGTAAATATTAGGGAGGTTAAGGAAGTTTGGGAGGTTAATGATTTCATAGGAGATATAAGAGATATAGGAGTTATAGGTATTCCATTTCTCTTATTACTCCTATAAATCTTAGACGTTAGACAAAAAAACACAAATAAAGAGATGAATGCAAGGCTTGCGAAAAAAATGCCCCGCAGTTTGCGTTCTGGAAGACAAAAAAACGCATATAGTGGAGGGATTTTTGTGCCAAAAGAAGGAGCGAGTCCGCAGCCTACTAAACGTAGGTGGGGAACTCGCTCTCTGAATTTTGGTGCAAAAAGCACCCGCTATATGCGTTTTTACTGCGAGCCGCCGAACTCCATAAGGTAGGCTTTGATGAAGGCATCGATGTCGCCGTCCATCACATTTTCGACGGCGGAGGTTTGGTGGCCTGTGCGATGGTCTTTCACTCGTCGGTCGTCGAAGACATAGGAGCGTATTTGCGAGCCCCACTCGATACGTTTTTTACTCTTTTCGAGTTCGTTTTGCAGGGCCATACGTTTATCGAGTTCTCGTTGGTAGAGTTTCGAGCGGAGGATACGCAGGGCGTTATTGCGGTTATCGAGCTGACTGCGGGTTTCGGTATTTTCGATCAGGAATTCGATGGGTTCGCCCGTATCGGGGTCTTTGCCGTGGTAGCGCAACCTCACGCCCGTCTCGACCTTATTGACATTTTGGCCACCTGCGCCACTACTGCGGTAGGTATCCCATTCGTAGTCGGCGGGGTTGATGTTAATCTCTATGGTGTCGTCTACGGCAGGCGAGATGAATACCGAGGCGAAGGTTGTTTGTCGTTTGTTGTTGGCATTGAAGGGCGAGAGTCGCACCATGCGGTGTACGCCGCTTTCGCTTTTGAGGTATCCGTAGGCGTAGTCGCCCTCGAAGAGGAGTGTGGCGCTCTTTACGCCCACCTCGTCGCCGGGTTGGAAGTCGGCTATGCGCACCTTGAAACCATTGCGCTCGCCCCAGCGGGTGTACATACGCATCAGCATCGAGGCCCAATCGAGGCTCTCTGTTCCACCCGCACCGCTGTTGATATCCATTACGGCTCCGAGTTTGTCCTCTTCGCCTTGGAGCATATTTTTCAGTTCGAGTTCTTCGGTGGCGGAGGTAGCCTGGGCGAAGAGCTGGTCGAGTTCTTCTTCGGTAGCTCCTCCTTCGCGCACAAATTCGGGCATCAGTTCGAGGTCATCGACCAGGGCCGACAGAGTGTTGTAGCCATCGAGCCACGCCTTTATGGAGGCCACCTTTTTGAGTTGTTTTTCGGCCTCGTCGGGGCGGTCCCAGAAGTCGGGAGCAGTGGTTTTGAGCTGTTCTTCCTCAAAGTCGATGCACTTTTGGTCTATGGCCAAATAGCGATAGAGCGCATCGCGACGCTCTACCAAATCTTTTATTTGCTCTATGGTTACCATCGGATAAATAGGCTTTTATTAACCCGCCACGCTGCACTCGATACCCAAGGCCTTAACCTTGTCGGCAATAGTCCTCAACTCCTCCACACTCACTTTTTCGAGGTTGGGCGGGGGTGTCGCGGTCGATGGTGTAGACCATCACACTTCGGGGCTTGATTTGTGCCACCAGAGCGAGCCAAGCCTCCACCTCCTCGGCGGTGGCGTTGTCTACCCTCTGACCCTCGAACTCGCCACGCAAAAACATAGTCTGCACAATGCAGTTGCCCTCGAAGAGTTTCATCTGCTCGACCACCTCGGCTACGGAGTAGTTACCCAGCGGTTTATCTATCTGCTGCACGGTGGCATCGAAGGCCGAGTCGAGTTTCAGTATGGGGTTGTCTACCCTCAGCAGCGCACGCCTTACGCTCTCGCGCCCCAGCATTGTGGCATTGGTGAGCACCGACACCTTGGCCTCGGGGCAGAGCCTGTCGCGCAAGGCTATTACGCCATCGACAATCTCCTCAAACTCGGGGTGCATTGTGGGCTCGCCATTGCCCGCAAAGGTAATCACATCGGGTGGAGTGTCGTCGGCCACCATCTCGCCCAGCTTGCGCTCCAACATTGCCAACACATCGCCCTTGGAGTTGAAGCGGGGTTTTTTGCCACCCAGAGTCCAGCCACACTCGCAGTAGATACAGTTGAACGAGCATAGTTTGCAGTCGATAGGCAGCAGATTTACGCCCAGCGAAAGGCCCAAACGACGCGAGTGAATGGGGCCAAAGATTATGTTATTATAGAGGATAGTCATACTCTGTTTTATTGTTTTTCTGGTTACGAAGTTACGATTTTTTGGCGAGTGGGCCAAATTTTATGCCGAATTATGAGGGTGGCATTTTGTTTGTTACCCTTGTGGCCGAAACAAACCACTAAAAAAACAACTCTCAACCGTTATGAATTCAAAAGTTATTCTCTTTATTCTCGGCATCGGCCTTGTGATAGTTCTGCTTACCATGTGCTCGGCCTCAAAGGGTTCGGGGCGTGTAGACAACTCGACCGTAGGCAGCGTAGACCTCGACCGCTACGAGGGGGCGTGGTACGAAATTGTGCGCAAACCCCACACCTTCGAGCGAGATATGACCGACGTTCGGGCCACCTACACCCTCCACCCGAAAGGCAAAATCGAGGTGCGCAACGAAGGCTACAAACACGGCCGCCCCAAAGTGGCCAAAGGTAGCGCCCGTGCCGGCCGAGAGCCCGGCCAACTGATGGTTACATTCTTTCTCTTCCCCGGTGAGTATAACATTATGGAGTTGGGACCCAACTACGAGTATTCGGTGGTTGGCGGCTCAAATGGGGGCTACTTGTGGATTCTTTCGCGCACGCCCACAATGCCACAAGAGGTGCTCGACGGCATCTACACCCGCCTGACACAACGAGGCTACGACCTGAGCGACATCATAGTAGTCGACCAGAGCCGCAATATCCAAAACTCTAAGTGATTTGATTGTCCGACGCTACAACTTGCCGTCGGCACGGAAGCTGTAAAAGCCTCCCTTGCAGATGATGATATGGTCGAGCAGAGCAATGTCGAAGAGAGCTGCTGCGCTACGCAAACGGTCGGTCAGTGAGCAGTCCTCGACGCTCGGCTCGGCCGCCCCTGAGGGGTGGTTGTGCACCAAGATTATCGAGGCCGAAACAAGTTCCAAGGCTCGTTTGAGAATCAGTTTGGGGTCGGCCACGAGTGCCCTGCTGCCACCGACAGCCACCCTGCGTCGCTCCACCACCCTATTCGACGAGGCGAGGTAGAGCACCCACAACTCCTCGTGGTTGAGGCCATTCATTATGGGAGCCAAGAGTTTTGCCACATCGGCAGCATCTTTTATCACCACACACTCCTGCCCCTCGGCCACCACCGCACGCCTTCCGAGCTCGAAAGCGGCAGCCACCTTTGTAGCCCCGTCAAGCCCCAGGTCGCCCACCTTGCGCATTTCGGCAGGGCTCTTGTGGGCCAAAACCACCAGACTTTCGCCCTCCTCGGCCACAATCCTCTCGGCCACCGCCATGGCCTCACAGCCACGCTTTGCGGGCGAGATTACAAGGCTCAGCAGTTCGGCATCGGTCAGCTCGCCGACACCTCGGGCCATAGCCCTCTGGCGCACATCTTTATCTCTCTCTGGGCCTGCCATATTGCTTGGGGAGTGTGGGTAAATTGTGTGGAAATAAGTAGTTTTTATGTGCTAATTGTTGCTCTTGCTCAGGTGGTCGAAGCGGTCGAGCAGGTAGTCGCCAAAGTCGTCGGCCATAAGCACCAATGCCGCTTTGGCGGCCTGTTGCTCGGCCTCTTTTTTGGTCGTACCCTTGCCGCCGCCAACCTTCACGCCGTCGATCAGCACCCTCGACACAAAGGCAGGCTGGTGGACACCCTCTGTTCCGTCGGCCTCGGTCTGGAACACGATGGAGCGTTTGCTCTTCTGGCACCACTCAATCAGTCGGCTCTTGAAGTCGCTCTCGGTTGCGGGCACATCGTCGAGGTCCATATAGTGGGGCAACACATCGTTGATGATAATGCGGTTGACCACATCATAGCCCTTGTCGAGATAGAGCGCACCGATGAGCGCCTCGAAGCAGTCGCCAAAGAGGTGCTTCTGTGCGTGGTTGCCCGTGGGGTTGAAGACCACCAACTCGTCGAGCCCCAACTTCTGCGCAAGTGCATTGAGCGACTGGCGGCTCACAATCTTCGAGCGGGTCTTGGTCAGAAAACCCTCCGACTCGTGGGGATACTCGATGAAGAGGTAGTCCGAAACGATCGACTCCAACACCGCATCGCCCAGAAATTCGAGCCTCTCGTTATTGACACTCTCGCCACCCTCGACCTTCACCGAGGCCGAGCGGTGTACGAGTGCCAGCTTGTAGAGTTCGATATTGTCGGGCGTGTGGCCAAAAATTCGATAAAAAGCACGATAATAACGCTTATCACGCCCACACATACGATGTATCAAACGGTTAATGCCCATAATCTTATTTTCAATATCTCTCTCTAAGGTTTCTGTTTGGGGGAAATGTTTTCTATTTTACCTTCTTGATAATCACGGTCGAGTTCTGACCGCCAAAGCCGAAGGTGTTGCTCATTGCATACTCTACGGTGCGGTACTGAGCCTTGTCGAGCGTGAGGTTCAGCGCTGGATCAATCTCGGGATCCAGCTCCTTAACATTTATGGTGGGAGGTACCAAATCTTTGGTTACGGCCAACACCGATGCCAGCAGCTCGATAGCGCCCGCACCACCCAGCAGGTGGCCCGTCATCGACTTCGTAGCACTGATGTTGAGCTTATATGCGTGGTCGCCAAAGACTTTTTTGATACCCTTCAACTCGGCCAGGTCGCCCAGGGGAGTCGAAGTGCCGTGGGTGTTGATATAGTCGATAGCCTCGGGAGCCACGCCTGCATCGGCCAAGGCCATTGCCATAGCCGCCTTGGCACCCTCGCCCTCGGGCTCGGGGGCAGTAACGTGGTAGGCATCGGCACTAACGCCACAGCCCACAATCTCGGCATAGATTTTAGCACCCCTCGCTACGGCGTGCTCATACTCCTCCACCACGAGTGCGCCACCACCCTCGCCCATCACAAAGCCGTCGCGATCTTTGTCGTAGGGCCTCGATGCGCTTTTGGGATCGTCGTTGCGGGTAGAGAGTGCCCTCATGGCATTGAAGGCCTGGATGCCGATAAACGACACGGCGCTCTCCGAGCCACCCGTAATCATCACATCGGCCCTGCCAAGACGAATCTGGTCTACGGCCGAGATGATTGAGTGGGTACTCGATGCACAGGCCGAAACGGTGCTGAATGCGGGGCCTTTGTAGCCATATTTGAGCGAAATGTAGCCCGCAGCCATATTGGGCAGAATCTTCAACAACAAGAAGGGGCTGTATGCAGCCGTGGGAGTGCTGCTCGTAAAGTGCGACTCTATCTCGTCGTAGGTGGAGTTGATTCCACCAATGCCTGCGCCCCAGATTACGCCCACGCGACTTTTGTCGAGCGCTTCGTATTGGTCGAGGCCTGAGTCGACCACAGCCTCGGTGGCGGCAATGACGGCATATTGTTCAAAGAGGTCGAGCTTGCGCACCTCTTTACGGTCGAAATACTCTTCGGGATTGTAGTTTTTCACCTCGGCACCCACCTTGGTTTTGCACGCCTCGGTGTCAAAACCCTTAATCAGGTCTACGCCATTGGCACCGGCTTCGAGCGCCTCGAAGTACTCCTTCACATTGTTGCCCAATGGGTTAATGGTGCCCAATCCCGTTATAACTACTCTACGTCTTTCCATAATTATTGTGATTTAAGTGTGAAAGATATAGTTCGCAAAGAATAAAAAAGAGGTAAAATGAACACAAGTGGCCATTTTACCTCCGATAGTTTTGCTTTGTTTCTAAGAGAAATTAAGCCAAGTGCTCCTCTACATACTTAATAGCGTCGCCTACGGTCGAAATTTTCTCTGCGTCCTCATCAGGAATCTGAATGTCGAACTCTTTCTCGAACTCCATGATGAGCTCTACGGTGTCAAGCGAATCTGCGCCAAGATCATTTGCGAAGCTAGCCTCGGGGGTAATGTCTTTGGCATCTACATTAAGCCTGTCTTTGATAATATCAACAACTTTCGATGAAATCTCTGACATAATTTATAAGTTTAAGTTTAACATATTGTGGGCTTGTACACTTTTCGCTACAAAGCGAAAATCTGCACAAAGATAACACTTTTTTGTAAAACCAATCTACACAACTCCATTTTTTTGCATGGGCAACGGCGTCTAAATCGGCTAATCATTTGGCAACCAACACACAAGACTCCGTTTTGTTCCGATGCCTAAAACCACCTCGGCACTACAAAAAAGCTCTTTTATGCCTTTTTTTGCAAAAAGTGCGCCCCTATTGACAATTTTACAACCAATTATTCGTACCTTTATAGTCGAACGACACTAATTTTATTCACACATAACCATTTATAACTATGAAACTTTTGCTCATAAGCAACTCGACCAACGCCGGTGAGGAGTACCTGAAATACCCCATCGAGCAGATTGCCCAGCACCTCCAAGGTGTCAAAGAGGTGGCCTTTGTGCCCTACGCAGGCGTAACCTTCTCCTACGACGAGTATGAGGCCAAGGTGCAGGCTCGCTTCAACGAGATCGGCATCAAGGTCAATTCTGTTCACCACGCCTCGTCGCCCAAAGCTGCCATCGAGGCTGCCGAGGCTATCGTTGTGGGCGGTGGTAACACCTTCCACTTGGTGAAAAATATGCACGAGCAGGGCCTTATGGAGGCTATCCTGACCAAAGTGCAGGGCGGCACTCCCTATGTGGGTTGGAGCGCAGGTAGCAACGTGGCTTGCCCCACCCTCTGCACCACCAACGATATGCCCATCGTTCAGCCCGCATCGTTCAGCGCCATTGGTGCCATACCCTTCCAGATCAACCCCCACTACCTCGATGCCAACCCCGAGGGACACGCCGGCGAAACCCGCGAGCAGCGCATTGCCGAGTATATCGTGGCCAACCCCACAATGTGGGTTGTAGGCCTGAGGGAGGGTTGTATGTTGCGCTACATCGACGGCACTCTCGAACTCGTTGGCCCTCGCCCAATGCGTATCTTCCGCAACGGCATCGAGCCCTACGAGGTGAAGGCCGGCGACGACTTGTCGTTCCTGCTCAAATAACACCAAAGAGCGAGCCACAATGGGCGATAACTCCCACCTCCGCATAGGTGCCGAGGGCGAAAAGGCCGCAATGGAATTTCTGCGTGCGCGGGGCTACCTTGTTGTAGACCGCAACTGGCGCAGTGGCCACCACGAACTCGACATTGTTGCCACCACCCCCGATGGCAGCTACCACTTTGTGGAGGTCAAAACCCGCAAGATGGACAGCTTGGTGGGCCCCACCGAGGCCATTACGCCCCGCAAGGTGCGCAACCTTGTGGCGGCGGCCAACCACTTCATCCAGGCCCACGCCATCGACACCGAGGCCTTCATCGACCTTGTGGCCGTCGAGGCCGACCCCGCAAGCGGTGAGTTCGCCATTGAGCTTATCCCCGACATCGCCAACTGCCGCTGGTAGTTTGCCGTTAAAACACAAAAAAGGCTGACAACCTCCAAGTTGTCAGCCTTTTTTGCATTGGTAGTGTTTCTCTCTTAGAAGTATTTAACCTCCTCGCCCTCGATGGCCGAGATGAGGTTGTTGGCAAGCGAGCTTGCGCCAATACGCCACAGCGCGGGGGTGCACCACTCTTTGCCCAAAATCTCCTCTACAATGGTGTAGAACAGAGCTGCATCCTCGGCAGTACGGATACCACCCGCAGCCTTGAAGCCCACCTTGCGGCCGGTCTTCTCGTAGTAGTCCTTAATTGCGGTACACATAACCACAGCGGCCTCGGGAGTGGCAGCCACAGGAATCTTGCCGGTCGAGGTCTTAACAAAGTCGGCACCCGCCATCATCGACAACAGCGACGCTTTGCGAATCAACTCGGGAGTTTTCAGCGCACCGCTCTCGATAATCACCTTGAAGATAGTATCCTCACCAGCCTCGTCGCGCAACATTGCAATCTCGTTGGTCATAGGCTCGTAGTCGCCCTCCAACATCTGGCCCACGTTGATAACCACGTCGATCTCGTCGGCACCACTCTCCACAGCCATCGACACCTCCAACATCTTCACCTCCATAAAGGTCTGCGATGCGGGGAAGCCACCTGCCACGCTGGTAACACCAATCTCGGTGCCCTCAACGCCCAGACCAACGGTATCTACAAACAGGGGGAAGACGCAGATAGAGGCCACATTGGGGATGTGAGGATATTTGCTACCGAAATCAACAGCCTTCTTCACGAACTTGCCTACCGAAGCGACCGAATCGCACTCAGTAAGAGTTGTCAGGTCAATAGTGCTGTAACAGAGTTTGTAGACCTCTGCATTTTGATTGCGCACCGATTTGGCGCGACAATCGGCCACCACTTGTGCCACCTCTTGTTCGCTCATTGCTGGGCCATACTCAGCAAGTAATTTTGTGTACTCCATATACCTATATATTATATATTACAATTATCCGTGTTGCTATAACAATCCGCAAGATACGAAATTTTTCTCACATCATCACAAAATACACGCCCAAAAACCTCTCGTCCCCCAAAAACAAGGGCCAACCCCGTTTGGGGTCGGCCCTTATTCTATTTAGCGTCTACTAAATCTTCCGAAGATTAGAGAGCGTTCTCAGCCAAGAGAGCTGCGAACTCGATGTCGTTCTCAGCCTGAGCTTTCAGAGCGGGCTTAGCAGCAACAGCGCTCTTCAAGTAAGCAACAGCTTTCTCGGTCTCGCCCTCGCGGTTAGCGATGATAGCGCGGATGTAGTCAGCGTCAGCACCCTTAACCTCAGCGATAGCAGCCTTAGCAGCCTCGATGTTGTTGTCGCAGAGCTCTGCAACAGCCAGGTTGTAACCTTTCAGGTTAGCCTTAGCCTCCTGGTAGTTACCCTCAGCCAAAGCGATTGCGCCTTTGTTAGCCTTAGCAGCCTCGCCCTCAACACCTGCGAGATATTTCTTAGCAGCCTCCAAGTCGCCCGTTGCAATTGCAACGGTTGCGAGGTTGTTGGCAACCTCCGAGCTAGCGCCCATCTGAGCAGCTTTCTCGAAAGCGGTCTTAGCAGCGTTCAAGTCACCCTGCTGAGCTTTAACAACTGCGAGGTTGTTGTAAGCGCGAGCATCGTGGTAGGTAGCAGCAGCGAACTCGTAGATAGCAGCTTTCTCTGCTTTGTCGTTGGTCAGAGTAGCAGCGTAGAGCAAGTGCTCGATATCGAGGTTGTTGTCGCCAGCCTTAGCAGCAGCCAAGATCTCCTCGTCGGTCAAACCAGCGTAGGTAGCCTCAACAGCGAAGCGGGTGCGACGCAACTGGGGCAGAATCTCCTCAGCCAATACTTTAAATACTGCGCTCATGTTCTGGATCTCTTTGTCACGCTCAACGGGCGACGAGTACATCTGCAATACGTTCAAGATAAGGTCTTTCTCCTCGATGTTCGAGTTCTCAACCAAAGTTTTGAAACCGTCCCAGTCCTCACCATACGAAGCGATCTCGTAGTTCAGACCCTCAACAGCTTTGAGCTCTTTTTTGATAGCCTTAGCACCGGTTTTGCTACGCTGCTCCGAGAGTTTGTTGTTGAATTTCTCGGGACCATCGGGCGAAGCGTAACCCGAAGCGTAGATGTTGCTCAGAGTGGTGCGCTCTGCGGTGCTGTTAGCAGCAACGAAATCTTTGAACAGAGCGATCTGCTCAGCGGTGAGCTGTTTTTTGTTTACAACCGAGCTGTTAATCTTGTAGAGAATCTCGGCCTCCTGCGAGGTGGTCGAAGCCCTCTGGAAGTTGTGCTCCAAAACTGCCAAACCGTTACCACCGGCAGCGCAAGCGTTGTCGCAGCAAGCGATGCTGTTGTTAGCCAGGTTCTGGATAGCGCTGATACCCTTAGCAGCAGCCAGAGTAGCAACGGGTACGAAATCGGCGGTCTCTTTGCAATCGTCGTAGCATTTAGCCTCGATGCGGAGCTCCAAGGTACCCATAGCAGCCTCTTTCACGAAGGGGAACACTACGTTCTGAGTGTACGAACCACCCTCGAAACGGCTGATGGTGGTGTAGTTGCCTACAACATCCTCACCCTGAACATATTTGGTAGTACCTACCAACTCGCCACCCTCGTAAACCAGCACGGGAGTAATTTTCAAGATGGTCTCTTTGTTAAAGTAGTTCTCGGGGAACGAAACGGTGATGTCGGTCGAAACATTCGAGCCTTTCAAAACCAAAACCTCAGGGTTGCAAGTTACCTGAATCTGATCCTGATTCTTCTGCATCTTCTCGTAGCACTCGCCACAGCTAACCAGCATTGCGGCCATCAACGAAAGTGCAAGACCTACAGTTGCAAATTTTTTCATAATACGAATTTTGTTTTTTAAGTGTTATAAATTGTTGTTTTTGTCGTTTTTAACTGCCGTGATGGCGACGCTTTTTGCTCTTTCGCATGCGGGCGCACGCCACCACAACAAACAAAAGTAGAAATAATTTTTTATTCTACACAATTTTAGTACAAAAAAGCCTCTTTTTGACTATTTTTTGTCCCTTTTGTCGGGTCGGTGGTGGCCTTTGCGGTCGCCGCTGGGCTTGTCACCACGGGGACGTGCGGGGCGCTCGGCGGGCTCAACATAACCCTCGGGTTTGGGCAACAAAGCCTTGCGCGAGAGTTTCAGTTTGCCGGTCTTGGGATCCGAACCGATGAGTTTAACCTCAATCATATCGCCCTCTTTCAGGCCGGTGTCGCCCATAGTCTCGAAGCGTTTGTAGTCGATCTCCGAGATGTGCAACAGCGCATCTTTGCCGGGAAGAATCTCAACAAATGCACCAAAGTCTACGATGGTCTTAACCTTACCGTTGTAAACCTCGCCAATCTCGGGCACTGCGGTAATGCCGTTGATGGTTGCCAGAGCTGCGTCGATAGCCTCTTTGTCTACGCCGAAGATGTCTACGATACCTTTGCCATCTTTCTCGGTGATGGTGATAGTGGTACCGGTCTCTTTCTGGATACCCTGAATGGTCTCGCCACCCTTACCGATAACTGCACCGATAAACTCCTGGGGAATGATAACCTGAACAAGGCGGGGTACGAAGGGACGGAAGTCCTCGCGGGGCTCGGCGATGCACTCGGTCAGCTTGCCGAGGATGTGCATACGGCCCTGACGAGCCTGCTCCAATGCTTTGGCCAGCACCTCATACGAGAGGCCGTCTACCTTGATATCCATCTGGGTTGCGGTGATACCGTCGGCGGTACCGGTAACCTTGAAGTCCATATCGCCCAAGTGGTCCTCGTCGCCCAGGATGTCCGACAGAATTGCATACCTGTCGCCCTCCGAGATAAGGCCCATTGCGATACCCGAAACGGGTTTCTTCAATTTCAGACCCGAATCCATCAGAGCCAGAGTACCGGCACATACGGTTGCCATCGACGACGAACCGTTCGACTCCAAGATGTCGCTCACTACGCGCACTGCATAGGGGTTGTCCTCGCCTACGGGAACCATAGGTTTCAGAGCCCTCCAAGCCAAATTGCCGTGGCCAATCTCACGACGCGAAAGGCTACGTGCGGGCCTTGCCTCGCCGGTCGAGAAGGGAGGGAAGTTGTAGTGCAGAACGAACTGCTCGCTACCCTGAACCAAAACCTCGTCGATCATCTTCTCGTCGAGTTTGGTACCGAGGGTTACGGTGGTCATCGACTGGGTCTCACCACGGGTGAAGACTGCCGAGCCGTGAGCGCAGGGCAGAACACCTACCTCGCACCAGATGGGACGAATCTCGTCGGTCTTACGGCCATCCAGACGTTTGCCCTCGTCGAGAATCATGTTACGCATAGCTTTCTTCATCACCTCGTCGTGGAAGTAGCGGTGGATCATACCCTTCTTCTCGTCCAACTCCTCCTCGGTGAACTGCTCGCAGAACTCTGCCTCCAAAGCGTCGAAGGCGTCGCTGCGCTCGTGTTTAGCGCTGCCTGCGGTTGCGATAGCGTATGCTTTATCGTAGGTCTCAGCAATAACTTTTGCTTTGAGCTCCTCGTCGTTTACCTCGTGGCAGTACTCCCTCTTGACGTCTTTGCCAAGCTCTTTTGCCAGCTCGATCTGAGCCAAGCACTGGGGTTTGATAGCCTCGTGAGCAAACTTGATAGCCTCCAACATATCGGCCTCGCTCACCTCTTTCATCTCACCCTCAACCATCAGGATATTGTCGTAGGTTGCGCCTACCATCAGGTCGATGTCGGCATTGAGGTTCTCCTCAAAGGTGGGGTTGATTACGAGCTCGCCGTTGATGCGTGCAACACGCACCTCCGAGATGGGGCACTCGAAAGGAATGTCCGACACTGCCAGAGCAGCCGAAGCGGCCAGACCGGCCAGCGCGTCGGGCTGAATATCTTTTGCAGCCGAGATGAGGGTTACGTTTACGAACACCTCAGCGTGGTAGTTCGAGGGGAACAGAGGGCGCAGTGCGCGGTCGATAAGCCTCGAAACGAGAATCTCGTTGTCGGTGGGCCTTGCCTCGCGTTTGAGGAAGCCACCGGGATAGCGACCTGCTGCTGCATACTTCTCGCGGTACTCAACCGACAGGGGCATAAAGTCGCAATCATCTTTTGCATCTTTTGCGGCCACTACGGTTGCGAGCAACATGGTGTCGCCCTGCTGAACGATAACCGAACCGTCGGCCTGTTTGGCATACTTGCCAGTCGAAATGGTAATTTCGCGCTCTGCATCGAGCTTGATTACCTTCTTAACTTCGTTGTACAACATCTTTTTTCGTCTAATTTATTTTTGCATCCAAAATGTGATTTCAAAACGCAAGCAAAGGCAAGTACCATAATTGGAACATTGCCTTTGCTGTTGCATCCTCTCGCGAGCGTAGATTATTTACGGATACCGAGAGCTTTGATAATAGCCCTGTAACGCTCAATGTCTACTCGTTTGAGATAGTCGAGCAACTGACGACGTTTACCTACCAGACGGAGAAGTGCACGCTGGGTGCCGTAGTCGTGGCGGTTCTGTTTCATGTGCTCGGTAAGGTGGTTGATACGGTAGGTAAAAAGTGCAACCTGGCTCTCAGGCGAACCAGTATCTACTTTCGATGCACCGTACTGGCCAAAAAGCTCCTGCTTTTTCTCTGAATTCAAATAACTCATTGTGTTTTAAAATTTTGTTATTGTTCCACTTTACGACGAATCTGCCTTATCAGATATCGCCAAAGCGTGGCGCAAAGATACTCCTTTTTTGCTGACTAACAAGCAATACATCAAATTTTTTGCCCATTTCGGGGCGTTTTAGACCTTATTTGTTACCTTTGTGCATCAAAACCCACCCATAAACCACCATTTCGCCCCCACACAGAGGCTCTATGAACAGACGTAACTATATCATTTTGGCGCTACTTGCAGCCGTTGTTGTAGCGTTTATTGTGGTCGATTGCCAGCGCAATCCCCACCGAAATCCCGCCCCAACGACCACCCTTCGTGGCAAGGCTCTGGGCACCTTCTACCAGATAACCATCAAGGGCACTCCTTCGCCTTCGTTTGAGGCCCGCCTCGACTCGCTTTTCGGTGCGGCCAACCGCTCGATGAGCATCTTCGACTCCGCGTCGCTGCTGAGCCGTATTAACCGTGGCGAGACCGACCAGGCCGACCCCTATATTGCCCACTGCATCACCTTGGCTCAACGTGTGAGCGCCCTCTCCGACGGAGCCTACGACATCACCATCCGCCCCTTGGTGGAGGCCTATGGATTTGCGGGCAAGGAGGCCGCCAAAGCCCCCAATGTAGACTCGCTCTTGGAGTTTGTGGGCTACGAAAAACTCTCGCTCGACGGCCTGCGCATCGTCAAGGCCGACCCACGACTGACCATCGACCTCAACTCCATTGCCAAGGGTGCTACGGTCGATATGGTGGCTGACTTGGTGCGCTCGGAGGGCTTCTCAGACTACCTTGTAGACATTGGTGGCGAGCTTCGTTGCAGCGGCACAAATGCCCACGGCCAGAGGTGGGCTGTGGGAGTAGAAACTCCCTTTGAGGGCAACTACTCGCTCACGGGCGAACACATAACCAAAGTGCTGAGGGTTAGCGAGGTGGGTATGGCCACCAGCGGCAACTATCGCAACTTCCGCACCGACTCGCTGGGCAACAAATTCACCCACATCATCAACCCCGTAACGGGCGAGAACACCGCCAGCAATCTCCTTTCGGCAACCGTGGTGGCCGAGAGTTGTGCTCTGGCCGATGCCTATGGCACGATGTTCATTTCGCTGGGCCTCGAAAGGGCCAAGCAGGTGGCGCTCGACAACCACATTGCCGCCCTGTTCATCTACGACGATGGTGGCACAATGCGCATCTTCACCACCCCCGAAATGACTCCCTGGCTCGACTAAAAACCGACAATAATCTGAAAGACAAAGGCAGAGATTTTTTTCTGCCTTTTTTTGTTGAAAAAAGTTGGCCTCTGCCAAGTTTTTTCGCATTGTTGTAGTACCTTTGTGGCCTATGACAGACGAAGAGATCAAAATCCTACAAGGACTAAATAATGCACAAGAGCAGGCGGTGGTGAACTACCAAAAACCATCGCTCATTGTGGCAGGCGCAGGCTCGGGCAAAACCCGTGTGCTGACCTGCCGTATAGCCTATATGATAGCTCAGGGTGTGGCCCCGTGGTCGATTATGGCGCTGACCTTTACCAACAAAGCCGCACGCGAGATGAGGGAGCGTATTACCACCATGGTAGGCGACAAGAGTCGCTATATCTGGATGGGTACTTTCCACGCCATCTTCCTAAAAATCCTCTCGGCCGAGGCCGACAAGCTGGGCTACCAATCGTCGTTCACAATCTACGACACCGGCCAGAGCGAGAGCCTTATCAAGAGCATCCTCAAAGAGATGCAGCTGAGCGACGAGAGCTACAAGCCCCGCGATGTTCGTTCGCGCATATCGCTCGCCAAGAACAACCTCGTAACCTCGGAGGCCTACGAGGCCAATCGTACACTTATGGAGGAGGACAAGCGCCGCCGACAGCCCCAATTCTACCAAGTCTACCAGAAGTATTGCCAGCGCTGCAAGGCCAACAATGCTATGGACTTCGACGACCTGTTGCTCAACACCAACATACTCTTCCGCGACCACCCCGAAGTGGTCGAGAAGTATCGCCAGAAGTTTGCCTACATCTTGGTCGACGAGTATCAAGACACCAACTATGCCCAATACCTCATTATCCGCAAGCTCTCGGAGGGCACCTCGAAACTCTGCGTAGTGGGCGACGATGCTCAGAGTATCTACTCGTTCCGCGGAGCGCGCATCGAAAACATCTTCCGCTTTCAGAAGGATTTTCCGGATGCGGCCATCTACAAGCTCGAACAGAACTACCGCTCGACGCAGACCATTGTCGATGCGGCCAACAGCATAATCGAAAAGAACCAACACCGCATCAAAAAGCAGGTCTTCTCGGAGAACAACATCGGCGAGCCAATCAAGGTCTTGAAGGCCTACACCGATGGCGAGGAGGCCCAGATTGTGGCCGACGGCATCCGCACCGCCTACCGCGAGGAGGGTGCAACCGATTGGGGCAAGATGGCAGTACTCTACCGCACCAACGCCCAATCGAGGGCCATTGAGGAGGCTCTGCGCAAACGCAACATCCCCTATCGCATCTTTGGAGGCCACTCGTTCTACGACCGCAAGGAGGTCAAAGATATTATGGCCTACCTGAAAACCATTGCCAACCCCCGCGACGACGAGTCGCTGCTGCGCATTATCAACTACCCCGCGCGAGGTATTGGCGATGTTACCATCGGCCGCCTACGCGATTTGGCCGGCCAGAGGGGTGTGAGCATTTGGGAGCTGCTCCACACCGCCACCGCAGCCGAGGAGCAGGCTATGGGCAAAAAGGTGTTGGAGTTCCGCAAGCTGATTGAAGATTTGTCGCTCAGCCGTGCCGACAAGACTCTCTACGAGTTTGGCTTGGAGGTGGCAGGGCGTAGTGGAATTCTGCCGCTCTACCGCCTAAACCCCTCGCCCGAGAGCGAAAGCGCCCTCCAAAACATCGAGGAGCTGTTGAACTCGATGCAGGACTACCGCCACCGAATGATCGAGATTGGTGCACAGGAGGAGGTTAGCGAGCCTTCGTTGGAGGAGTGGTTGCAGAATGTCTCGCTGCTGACCGATATGGACGAGGGCGAGGCTGACAAGAAGAATTGGGTTACGCTGATGACTGTTCACGCCTCCAAGGGCCTCGAATTCGACCACATATTCATCGTGGGTATGGAGGAAAACCTCTTCCCCAACGTCATAGCCCTCACCAATCCCGAGCAGCTCGAAGAGGAGCGTAGGCTCTTCTACGTTGCCCTCACGAGGGCCAAGAAGAGCGCCACCATATCGTTTGCTCAGTCGCGCTTCAAGTGGGGCACTACGGAGTTCTGCAAGCCCAGCCGCTTTATTGGCGACATCAACCCCAAGTTTGTAGACATCCGCTATGCCGTGGAGGAGGAGGACGAGGATCGCAACGACGCACGCTCGCAAATAGAGCGACTCCGCCGCCGATATGACCAAAACAGCGGCCGCACCATTGTGGAGCGCAGGGAGTTCCAGAGCCGCACCACCCCTCAGCAGATAGAGAGGGTGCAGCAGACCGAGCGAGTGCAACAGTTCAGGCCCAACATTGGGGCTATGAAGAGCGTAGGCGAGCGACGAGTGATGCCCACCGAGCAGGGGCCCACAAACGAGGGATGTGTCTATATGGTGGGCCAAAGGGTTGCTCACGCCAAGTTTGGCAGGGGTACTATTGTGGCCCTCGAACAGCTCTCGAACGACACCAAGATAACCGTTCAGTTCGACTCGCCCGCCGCCGGCAAGAAAGCCCTGCTGGCCAAATACGCAAAACTTCAAGTTGAAAGTTGAAAGTTATAACTCCTATAACTCTTATTACTCCTATAACTCCCATCTTAATTTAAGCCCCAGGGGATTAGCTAAAAATGAAAAGGCAAGAACGATACAAAGCTATTACGGAGTACTTCCAACGGGAGATGCCCGTGGCGGAGAGCGAACTAAATTTCAGTTCGCCCTTCGAGCTCGTTGTGGCCGTAATGCTCTCGGCTCAGTGCACCGACAAGAGGGTAAACCTCACCACCCCCGTACTGTTCGACCGCTACCCCACAGCCGAAGCAATGGCTACGGCCACAGCCGACGACATCTACCCCTACATCAAGAGCATCTCCTACCCCAACAACAAAGCCAAGCATCTGGCTGCCATGGCCCGCATGCTGGTCGAGAGGTTTGGTGGTGTGGTGCCCGACACGGTTGCCGAGCTGGAACAGCTCCCGGGTGTGGGGCGCAAGACTGCCAATGTGGTGGCCTCGGTGCTCTTTGGGCGCGAGGTTATGCCGGTAGACACCCACGTCTTTCGCGTGGCACGACGCATAGGCCTCACCCGAGGAGCCAAAAACCCTCTGCAAGCCGAGCTGCAACTCGAACAGGGTTTCGAGAGCCGTCTGCTACCCATCGCCCACCATTGGCTCATACTCCACGGTCGCTATGTCTGCACCGCCCGCAAGCCTAAGTGTGGCGAGTGTGGCATACGCCCCTGGTGCGCTTCGGCCCCCAAAGAAGAGTAACCCACGAACAATCAACCCTTTATGCAGCAATACAAAGCCCGAGCCATAGTGCTCAACACGCTCAAATATGGCGAATCGTCGATGATTGCCTACCTGCTGACCGACACTCAGGGCAGGCAGAACTATATGGTGCAGGGGCTTGGCAAATCGAGAGCTCGCAAGGGGGGCAAAGGTGCGCTCTTTCAACCCATGTTTCTGCTCGACATCATGGCCATTGATAGCCCCAAGACCGAGATCGACCGCATAAAGGAGGTGGCTCTGGCACGACCACTCCAAACCATACCCTTCGATGTGCGCAAAAGCACCGTCGCACTCTTTATGGCCGAACTGCTCTACAAAATCGTCAAGGAGGTAGAGCCCCACTCAGCGCTTTTCGACTACGTTTGGCACTCGGTCGAGGCGCTCGATGCACTCGAAGAGGGAGTCTACAACTTCCACCTGTGGTTTTTGGTGGGGCTGAGCAAGTTTTTGGGCTTCTACCCTGCGGGCGATTGGAGCGAGGGTGCTGTGTTCGACATCGAGGCCGGCTCGTTCAGCCTTGTTATGCCCCGCAGTGGACTCTACATCAACGCCGAGAACACCGAACTGCTCTACCGACTTATGGAGTTGGAGGCCACCGAGTTGGCCACCCTGCGCCTGCCACGCCGCCAGCGCACCGACTTTATAAACTCGCTGCTCAACTACTTCGGCTACCACCTCGACACCATTCATCGCGTCGAGTCGCTCCGCATCTTGGGAGAGATTTTTTAGTTTTATACGAAAAAAGCCTATATTTGTACTAGCAACCTAATAAAACACAAGCTATGAATAGAATCGCAACCATTTTAACAACTTTGTTGTTAACCTTTTCAGGTACTGCTCTTGCACAAGAACAATGCTACTATGGCCCTACCAAAAACAATATATCCATATCGTTCGACCGCAACTACAATTTCTCTTTCACATATGCTCTGTCGGAGAGATGGAATCTCGAAGCAACAACCGATCTGTCATATAAAGAATCGTCTAACGATGAAGCAACCAGAGAAGAAGGAAAAGATAGCATATTCCACAACGTAACAACTAATAGCCGCGGTACAAATTTTGGTTTGGGTGTATCATACCGATTGATGCCCGGAAAACAAGTACAGCCTACGATTGGTATTTGTGGAATTTATCGTTACTACAACAACTATCAGATCTCTAACAAAACTAGTAGCACTAACAACACAAACCAATTTTCAGACCAGATTCAAGACCAGCTAGAATTAAGAGCATTTCTGAGAGCCGAATGTTTTATCGCCCCCAAAATGTCCATAAGCGGAATCTATTACATCAGCGCCAGACAAATAAACGAATCATCGGAAGTTAAGCGCACAGACAAAACGAATATCGACTATAAAACATTGCAAATAGACACAGGCATCTCTTACTACCTTGCCTTTAACTTCTATTTCTAAACAACAACCAACACTTCTATATACAAAAGGTGCCCAAATTTGGACACCTTTATTCGTTCTAAGCGTTTGTTGGCGCGATTAGCACCACAGCGCAATTTTACAGCAGTCGGGTAACCTCGTCTTGATACTTGCGCGAGATGGGCACGGGCTCCAAGCCCTCCACATTCAGTTCGGCAACGACCACGCCCGAGGCCTCCTTGCGAATCATCTTCACCTGGTCGGGATTTATGAAATAGGAGCGGTGGCAACGCACCAATCCGTGGCGAGCCATCAACTCCTCCAAAGCCCTCATCGACGAGCGAAGGACAAACTTTTTGGTCTTACCACCATCGGTGTAGTGGATATTTACATAGTTCTCTTCCGAGCGCAAGAAGATAACTGCATCGGAGGCTATCACAAACCTAAGTTTCTGATACTCATCGTAGAACTTTATCAGCTTGGCACTATCCACAGCCTCCTCGCCCGACAAGTTTGCTGCCCTGAGTTCAAAGGACAAAAACAACATTACATAGGGGAATATCACAATTCCACACAGTCGACCCACAACTGCCCCCACGCACTCGAAATAACCAATCGCACCATCGGCCATAAGGGTTACATAGAGCGCCCCAAAGAGCGCAGCCACAACCACCTCGCCCAAGCACCACACAGAATAATTCAGCCCCGACGAAACAAACCTCCTGCGCAAAAAGTAGAGCACCAAGCGAGTGATGGCCACCGAGCCCAGCAGGATGCAGTAGAGCATAGTTATATTAAAGGTATAGTCTGCCCCGCCAAGCTCCAACGCCTCGGCAATGCCGAAGGGGCGGTAGAGCACCGTAAAGACAAAGGCAAAGAGGGGCACAATGAGTATGTGGGCCACCGTGCTCACACCCCCAAGGAGTAATTTTCTGCGTTTTTCCATAGCGTTTAGTCCCAAATTTGGTTGGGACAAATATACAAACTTTCTGTCAAATATCCCTAAAACGGCATTTTTATCCCTAAATACGGCATTTTATAACTACTCGCTGCTCCCTACAACCTTTTTGTGGCCGGTTTTGAGTCAGGCACTACTTTTGCTCCCGCAATCACAAATCAAAAACAGACTCAACAAGTACAAACATTATGAAAATCGCAGCACTCGGTGATTCTATCACCAAAGGAGTAATCCTCTCGGCCGACCAAAACTATACCACCACAGCCCACAGCTTTACCGAAATCGTGGGCGAAAAGTTGGGCGCACAAATAGATAATTATGGCAAATTCGGCTCGACCATAACCTTCGGCCACCACCTGCTCAAACAACACAGCCAGGATATTGCCTCGGCCGACTACACCCTGCTCGAATATGGTGGCAACGACTGCGACTTCCACTGGAAACGCATAGCCCACAACCCCGAGGGCGAACACACCGCCAAGACCACCCTCGAAGAGTTCCGCACCCTCTACATCGACCTGATTGAGAAAGTTCGCAGCCTCGGCTCACGCCCCATACTACTCTCGCTACCTCCCATTGGCTCAAAGAGTTACTTCTCGTTCTTCTGCCGTGCGCTCGACGACAACAACCGCTCCAACATACTTCGCTGGATGGGTGGCGACGTGGAGGCCATTGGCCGCTGGCACGACTCGTACAATCAGGTGGTTTTCGAGGTGGGGGCACAGACCGCCACCCCCGTAATCGACGCTACCAAGCCTTTCTATGGTTACAGCAAAGGGTTTGATTCGTTGCTCTGCACCGACGGCATTCACCCCAACGCCGAGGGCCACAGGCTCATAGCCGACGCCATAATGCAATCGGGGGAGTTGAGAATGGAGAATTGAAAGTTGGCAAATGCGAGTAAGCGAGGGCAGAGGCTGCTTGCAGACTATGCCGAGCGAGAGCATTTTAGAGCAAGCGTCAGCTTGGTCAAAATTGAAAGTTAAGGGCTTTAAGGTCATTAGGGACTTTAAGGCCCTTAATGATTTTAATAGGAGATATAGGAGTAATGGGAATCTTATTACTCCTATATCTCCTATAACTCTTAGTCGGTTGACGGTCGACGGTCGACGGTCGACAACAAAAAAACTACTCGGCAGCGAGCAGGTCGGCAACAACGAAGGTGCTACCGCCAATGAAGATCATATCGTCGGCCGAGGCGAGGGATATGGCGTGGCGGTAGGCGTCGTGCACGTCGGCCACAACGTCGCCCTCGAAGCCTTCGTGGCGGAATTTGGCGGCGAGTTCTTCGGCGGGGAGTGCTCGGCGCACCGAGGCTTGGGTGAAGACGTAGTGTGCCTTGCGGGGCATAAGCGGAATGACGCTGGCGAAATCTTTATCATCGACCATTCCTATCACCATAAAGAGGCGGTCGTAGTGTTGGGCCTCGATTTGAGCCACCACCTCGGCAAGTCCGTGGGCATTGTGGCCCGTATCGCACACTACCAGAGGGGCTTGCGAGAGTTGCTGCCAGCGCCCGCGAAGTCCTGTGGAGGGTGCTACGGTGCGAAGGCCCTCGACGAGTGCTCGGGTGGAGATATTCAGGTGGGTATGGTTGCGCAGCAGGCTTACGGCGGTGCGCAGGGTGAGGATATTTTTGCGCTGATAGGAGCCTGCAAGGTCGAGGTCGAGGTGTTGGGTGCGGCCATCGGAGTAGCGTTGCAGGGTGTAGCGCACCAGCTCGCCCGAGGGTTCCGTTTCGAGCAGTTGCCAGGTGCGGTCGGCATAGACCACCGAGGTTTGGTTGTTATGCGCAAGTCGCTCGAAGACCTCGCAGCTTTCGGGGTGGCTCTCGCCCACCACAACGGGCACTTCGGGCTTAATGATGCCGCCCTTCTCGAAGGCAATTTCGCCAATTGTGGAGCCAAGCAGGGCTGTGTGTTCGAGCCCTATATTGGTGATTATCGACAAGATAGGCTTAACCACATTGGTAGCATCGAGCCTACCTCCAAGGCCTGTTTCGATGACGGCAATCTCCACACTACTCTCCGAGAAGTGGTGGAAGGCCATAGCCGTAGTCATCTCGAAGAACGAGAGTCCCAACTCGACCATTTTGTCGCGCCACTCGTCTACAAACTCAACCACCTTGCGCTCGCTGATGGGCTCACCATCCACGCGGATACGCTCGCGGAAATCGACCAGGTGGGGCGAGGTGTAGAGACCCACGCAGTAGCCCGCTTGTTGGAGCACCGAGGCGAGCATGTGGGACACCGAGCCTTTGCCATTGGTGCCTGCAACGTGGATTACGAAGTAGTTCTTCTGGGGGTTATCCAGCTCGGCACACATGCGAGAGATATTTTGCAGCCCCTCTTTGTAGGCCCCTGCGCCTATGTTCTGGTAGGTGGGAAAAGAGTTGAACAGAAAATCGACGGTTTGTGCGTAGTTCATCGTGTATGGGTTTGATTTCGACTATTTTACGAGGTGATTGCGAAGGCGCACGCGGTAGCTCACATAGTAGAGCAGTGCCAGCAAAAAGAGGTAGCCACCCAAGCGACCAATGTAGTCGCCATACTGAGCATAGAATGTAACCTCGCCCAGGGGTTGCACCTTCTGGGTGAGCGTTCCTCGCTGGTCCCAGCCGAGCGACTCCACAACCTTACCCTTGGGGGTAATGAAGCCACTAATGCCCGTATTGGCAGCACGGCACACCCATCGGCGGGTTTCGATGGCTCGCAGGCGCGAGTAGGAGAAGTGCTGGCGGTAGCCCTCGGTGTCGTGCCACCAGCCATCGTTGGTGATAACCATCATCAGCTGTGCTCCATCGGCCGCAAAGCCCGCAAAGTGTTCGCCATAGACCGACTCGTAGCAGATGGGGGCTGCGGCAGTAACTCCGTATGGGAAGCGCTCGTTGCGCAACAAGAAGTGGCGACGATATTTGTCCACACCGAGCTGTCCGGTTGTGCCACCCAGGTCTACAATGAGTTTTTCGAGCGGTTTGAGCAGATTCATATAGGGCATCTTCTCTACGCCCACCACCAGGCGGCTCTTGTGGCTCACTTTGAGGGTCGAGTCGCGGTCGAGAGCCAGGGCTGCATTGTAGCGGTCGAACCACATATCGCCCCTGTGGCGTGCCGTGGCGCTCGCCTCGGCCTCGGAATTGTAGCGTTTGAAGGTCATAGCACCCGTAATCACCTGCGACTCGGGGTAGCGACGAGCGCGAAATTCGTTCATCACACCCACCGAGCGGCTTGCCCAGATGTTCTCCTCCCAGATGGCATCGCCCGCATCGCCCATAACCGTCTCGGGCAACACGATATAGTCCACATCCATAGGAGCCTCGGCACAAAGCGACGTAAGGATACGCACCTGATACTGAGGAGCAATGGTATATTTCTCGGTATAGGGATCGATGTTGGGCTGCACGAGTGTAACGGTGGCCTCGGGGCCCTCGGGAGCCTTCCAGGTGGCACCCACCACAACCGAGCAGACGAGAGGAACAACCGCAAAAGCCGCAGCCACAATCCCACTGCGTGTAGTGCGCTTTTTGAGCCACTCAAAGGCGAGCACATTTACAAGCAACACCCACAACGAGCCACCCAATGCGCCCGTAAACTCATACCACTGCACGGCCCACACATCGTTTGCAAAGCCGTTGCCCAGCACCAACCAAGGGAACGAAATCTCGGCATTCAGATAGAAGTGCTCGGCCCACAGCCAACCCGCCACGAGGAGCGTGTAGGCGTGAACAGGGCGAGTGCGCTTGGAGGCGTAGTGGTAGACCATAAAGACACCGCCAAAGAGCAAAATCTGCACCACCGTAGCAGCCACAATGCCCACAGCCGCAGCAAAATAGATCCACCAGCAGGTAACAATGGTCCAGAGGCCCATCACTAGGCTCACCCAACCCGCCATACGCCACCACGAGCGACGCGACGAGTCATACGAGGCCGAAATAACAAGCAGGGGCACAAGGGCCACAAGCAGAACAAGTCCGGTGGTGCGCAGCCAACCGAGGCTCAGAAGCACCACACTGAGGAGTGCCAGCAGCAATCGCTGGTATGTTTTTAGTTTCATAGTCATCTCTTTTGGGTTGAATTATTTTTACAAAAATAATCTTTTTTGCGTAAGGTGAGCCCACTTGGGTAGAACTTTTTGCAATAGTGGGCCCTTGGGCCATATAAAATGGAAAAAATATACCTATCTTTGTATGTTGTAAATTATGCCTTTAATTTTGGACTATGTGGATTAACCTACTCATTGGCGGCCTAATGGTCGGTGTAATGGCCTCGGTACCCCCAGGCCCTACCTGCATCCTCACCCTGCAACGCAACCTGAGCAAAGGTCTGCGCTCGGGAGTGATAACCGGTATGGGCGTGGCAACATGCGACACGCTCTACTCGTCGATCGCCTTCTTCTCGCTGGCCTTTGTAACCACCTTTATCGAGAGCCACATGCTGCTAATCAAGGGAATAGCAGGCTTCTGTATCACCTTCTTTGGCGTGAACATCTTCCTCTCGAACCCCGCAGTGCAAATCCGCCGCAACCGCAACCAAGCCGGCAAAGGCGGCTGGCAAGACTACCTCTCGGGCTTCCTTCTGGGCCTGAGCAACCCCACCTACATCCTCGCCCACATAGCCCTCATAGCCACCGTTCAGGCTATGGGATTCAGCAACCCCGACGCTTCGGCTATCGCCAATGCCCCCATGATTATCGGCGTCTTTGGCGGCTGCATGGCGTGGTGGACACTCATCGCCCTGCTGATGAAACTCGTGCGCAAGAATTTCCGCCCCCGACACATGCTCTGGATCAACCGCATTTCGGGCACCATAATAACCCTTATTGGTCTGGCACTTATCGTCTCGATGATCTCAGACCTGAACATAAACATCCACCTCGATGGCATACTCCACAAATAACAAAAAAATCGTAATCGCCGTAGACGGATTCTCGTCGTGCGGCAAGAGCACCTTTGCCAAGCTCGTAGCAGCCAGGCTGGGCTATATCTTTATCGACACCGGCGCAATGTATCGTGCCGTAACCCTCTATGCGCTCGAAAACGGAGCTATCACCAACGGCATCCTCAACGAAGATGTGCTAATCGGTCTGCTCGACAATATCGACATCTCGTTCCGCTTCAACCCCGAGCGCGGAGCCAGCGACATCTATGTAAACGACACTTGGGTAGAGGGCAAAATACGCACTATCGAGGTGAGCAACCTTGTGAGCGCTGTGAGCGCCGTGGGCGAGGTGCGCCGAAGGCTTGTGGCACTCCAACAGCGCATGGGCCACGAGAAGGGCGTGGTGATGGATGGCCGCGACATTGGCACGGTGGTATTCCCCAATGCCGAGTTGAAGATTTTCATGACTGCCGACCCCGAGGTGAGGGCCGAGCGTCGCTACATCGAGCTGAAAGCCAAGGGCGAGGAGGTGAGCCGCGAGGAGATAGTGGAGAACATCCGCCAGCGCGACCACCTCGACCAGACACGCACCATCAGCCCCCTGCGCAAGGCCGACGACGCCATTGTGCTCGACAACGGCGGCATGACCCTCGAAGAGGAGATGGAGTGGTTCGACCAAGTCTTCAAATTGAAAGTTGAAAGTTAGTGCCGCCGGGCACTCCGAGTGTATTTAGTCGGGGTGCTAAGAATGACTGAGCTTAGGCAGTAAGAGATACGAACAAAGTGAGTATCTCAGAAAAGTTTTTGGGCGACTTTTTACAAAAAGTCGCAAACAAAACCCCCAAAAAAAGAAAAAATGAAAACAAAAATAGATGACAAATCGGGATTTTGTTATGGGGTGGTGAGTGCCATTTCCAAGGCCGACGAGCTTATTACCGAGGGCAAGAGGGTATATTCGCTGGGCGACATTGTCCACAACGACCTCGAAGTGGCGCGTCTGGCCGCCAATGGTGTGAGCACCATCGACCACGCAGCTCTGCAACTGCTCTCCCCCACGCCCGATACCACGGTGTTGATTCGTGCTCACGGCGAGCCCAAGAGCACCTATGCCACCCTGCGTGAAAGGGGGCTCGACTTTGTCGATGCCACCTGTCCTGTGGTGGCCAAGCTCCAAAAGCTGACCATCGAGGCCGACCGCCAGATGAGCGAGGTGGGGGGTACGGTGCTGATTTTGGGCAAGAAGGGCCACGCCGAGGTGGTGGGGCTTAATGGGCAGATAGAGAATCGTGCGGTGGTGATCGAGAAGGTTGCCGACCTGGACGATGTAGATTTCACGAAGCCCATATTTTTGCTTTCGCAGACCACCCAGAGTCTGACGCTCTTTGCCGAGGTGAAGGCCGAGGTGTTGGCTCGTTCGACACGCCCCGAGGAGGTTGTTGTGCGCGACACCATCTGCCGTCAGGTGGCGGGCCGCGAGGGACACCTGAGGGAGTTTGCTGCGGGGTGCGACATGGTGGTCTTTGTGTGTGGCCACAAGAGTTCCAACGGCAAGGTGCTCTTTGAGGCGTGCCACAGCGCCAATCCCAAGAGCATAAAGATCGAGTCGCCCGACGAGCTGAGGGCCGAGATGTTCGAGGGGGTTGAGTATGTGGGCATCTGCGGAGCCACCTCCACGCCCCATTGGCTGATGGAGCAGGTGGAGAAAAAGATTTTGGAATTGAGAATTGAGAATTGAGAAGTGCCGTCGGGCACTCCGAGTGTATTTAGTCGTGGTGCTAAGAATGGCTGAGAATAGGCCGTAAGAGATATGAGCCAAAGGCGAGTATCTCAGAAAAGTTTTTGGTGCAGCTTTTTTCAAAAAGGTGCAAAAGAAAAGTAAGAAAGATACGTTATAAAAAATATGAAACAGACCCCTATTCAATACCTGCTGCGTGCGATGATCTATCTGCTGCGAATGATTGTGCTCATCGTGGCTATCTACCTGGCTATGGACGCCACCGACACGCTGGCCGTACAGTACAACGAACTCATGGGCACCCGTGGCCTGATTTTGGCAGTAGTGTTGCTGCTCTTGTCGGCCGCCTACCCCTCGTATGGCTACATCAGTCGCACTGCGCGCGCCTCGTTTGGTAGCGACCGCCCCGCCATCATCAGGGCCTTTATGCACATCGGCTATGCGCTCCACAGCGAGGACGGGGAGAGAATGGTTTTCCGCGCCTCGGGCCTCTTTAAGAGGTTGTGGAATATGGGCGACGACAAAATTGTGGTCACCCCAATCGACAGCAACACCGTGGAGGTTAGCGGAGTGCGCAAAGAGGTGGTGGAGGTGATCTACCACATTGCGGGTACCACTCAGCAACCACAAGAGTAACCTTATAGACTCCTGAGTATGAAAAAGATAGTTCGACGCTGCCTTGTTGTGGGTGGTATTGTGGTGGCGACGCTCCTGCTGGGCGGAGCCGCCAAGAACAGCACCTACAATCTGGGCAAAAACATAGAGATTCTCATAAACCTCTTCCGCAACATCAACCTCTTCTATGTAGACGATGTGGAGGCCGACAAACTTATGGATGCGGCAGCAGTGGGTATGACCAAGATTCTCGACCCCTACACCACCTATCTTTCGGCCGAGAGTATGGAAGATTTTTCGACCTTGACTACGGGCAAGTATGGCGGTGTGGGCTCGCTCATTCGCCAGAGGGGCGAGTGGGTAGACTTCATCGAGCCCTACAAGGATTCGCCCGCCGACAAGGCCGGCATACGCCCCGACGACCGCATTGTGGAGATCGAGGGGCGCAACGCCAAAGGTATGACCTCGCAACAGGTGAGCGACCTTCTGCGTGGCGACCCGGGTAGCACCGTTAGGCTCAAAGTGAAGAAATTCCCCGGTGAGGAGGTGGTCGATATGAAGATTCAGCGCGAGAGGATTACCATTCCGAGCATCCCCTACTACGGCATTGTGGCCGACAGCATTGGTTACATAATCCACAGCGACTTTACGGAGGATTGCAGCACCGCCCTGCTGCGAGCCTATCGCGACTTGGAGGCTCGGGGTATGAAGGCTCTGGTGCTCGATTACAGGGGCAATGGTGGCGGTGTGCTCCAAGAGGCTGTCAAAATTCTCTCTATGTTTGTGCCCAAAGGTACGGAGGTGGTGAGCATGCGCTCGACCAAGAGTGTCAAAAACAACCGCTCGTTCAAGACCGAAAGCGCCCCCGTGTCGCTCGATATGCCCATAGTGGTTCTGGCCAACAGCAACTCGGCCTCGGCTGCCGAGATTGTGTCGGGCGCACTCCAAGATACCGACCGAGCCGTTGTGGTGGGCCAGCGCACCTATGGCAAGGGGTTGGTGCAGAGCACCTATCCGCTGGGCCACGAGGCCTATGCCAAAATCACTACGGCCAAATACTACCTGCCCAGCGGTCGCTGTGTGCAGGCCCTCGACTATGCCAAACGCAACGAAGACGGCAGCGTGGCCTCGGTGCCCGACTCGCTCGTGCAGGAGTTCCGCACCACAGCCGGCCGCAAGGTCTACGACGGTGGTGGCGTGATGCCCGATGTGAGATTGGAGCCTCAGTATATCAGCACCTTTGCATACCTGGTTTATGGTATGGGCTACATCGACGACTTCCTGAGCGACTACTGCCGCAGCCACTACGACTCGCTGGTGGTTGAGCCACAGAAGTACCGCTTCGACAACGAGGCCTACGAGGAGTTTGTGGCCTGGATGAAAGACAAAGAGGTGCCCTGGCAGAGCGAAGCCGAGCTGAGGTGGCAAGAGTTCAAAAAAGCTGCCGAAAAGGAGCGATGGAAAGATAGTATGGATAGTCAGATGGCCGAGATAGACCAGAATTTCTCGAAGAGTACCGAGGAGAATCTGCGAATCTACAAGCAGGAGATTAGCGAGATTATCGAAGATCACTTGGTGGCTCGCTACTGCTACTCCGAGGGACGCATATTCCACAATCTGCCACTCGACACCGAGTTGGCCAAGGCGATTGAAATTCTGCAAGACACCGAGCGATACAACCACATAGTAACCTCGCAAGATACCGAGCGCAAATAACCCCGCACACGTTTTTTGAGGGGAGAAGAGTAACAACCAATCCGGAAAGAGTAACAACAAATCCGACCGATGAAACATCTCGAAAGATCATACAAGGCCGAGCGACTGTGGCGTCGCATTCGTCAGGTACCCTACCAAAAGAGGGTGGTGATGATTGCGCTGGCAGTGGTGTTGGGTGGCGTGTCGCTACTCTTCACCTCCAATATGGCCAAGATGTTGCAACACAAAGAGATGAACGAGATGGCTCTCTGGTCGTATGCTATGGAGCGAGCCGGCGAGGGACACTTGGCCGACCCGCTTATCTTCCAGGTCATCCACAACCAAAAGATACCCTTCATACTGCTCAACGAGAATGGGCGAGTGGAGAAATCCCACCTTGTGCCCGACGAGATAGCCTCCAATCCCGACGCACGAATGAGGGTTATTATGCGCTTCTCACGCCAAAATCAGCCCATCGAGATTAACCTGCCCCACGGCCGTAGGTATATGCTCTTCTATGGCAACTCGGCACTGCTCGATTGGCTGCTGCTATTCCCCTATATGCAGTTGGCGGTGGTGGCGTTGTTTGTGCTCTTTGCCTTCCTCACCTTCCGCACCAGCAAGCAAGACGAGCAGAATAGGGTGTGGGTGGGCTTGGCCAAGGAGACTGCCCATCAGCTCGGCACCCCCATATCGTCGCTTATGGGTTGGCTCGAATATCTGCGCAGCCAGAACATCGACCCCGCAGCCATAGAGGAGATGAACAAAGACCTGAGCCGACTTGTGAAGGTGGCCGATAGGTTTGGTAAGATTGGCTCCGAGACCGAACTCTCCAAGGCCAACCTGAATGAGGTGGTGGGCGGATGTGTGCTCTACTTCAAGCGTCGCATACCTCGCAACGTGTCGCTCACCTACAACGGCCTTGCAATGGCCCCCGTGGAGGCGATGCTCAACGCTGCACTGTTTGAGTGGGTGGTCGAAAACCTGCTCAAAAATGCCCTCGACGCACTCCAAGGCGTGGGAGCGATAGAGGTTGTGCTGAGCCAAGACGACAACTACGCCTATGTGGATGTGAAAGATACGGGCAAGGGTATTGCTCGCAGCCATTGGCGCAAGATTTTCGAGCCCGGATTTACGACCAAGACGCGCGGTTGGGGACTCGGTCTGTCGCTCAGCAAGCGCATCATCGACGAGTATCACAACGGTCGCATTGCCGTAACCGAGAGCGAGCTTGGCAAAGGCACCACAATACGCATAACCATACGCCGAGCCGAGGCTTAAACCCATACCAACGACACAACCCACCCAAAGAGAGAGAATGATAAACCCCGAAACCATAACCTCCGGAGCCATAGCTGCCGACTCGCTGGCCAAAGCAATCTTTGGCCCTGCGGCACGCATTGTGGCCGAGGGGGGCGAGAGTGTGGCCCAGGTGGCACAACTGACCGACAACCTTGTAATAAAGGTGGGAATGTTGGTGCTCTTTGTGGCCTACCTAGTGGTCGTAACGCTCTATTGGGGGCAGTTTGGCGATATGCTAAAAATCATTCTGGGGCGCAACATTGGCATAAAAGTTGCAGACGAGTTGAGTTATCTATTCGTCAAGGCTATGCGCTCGGAGGCAGTGGTGGGCCTACTCACCTGGGCACTGCTGGCGGTGGGAGCGGCACAATTCTGGGGCGTAACAGTGGGCAACCACCTGGCCCCACAGTGGTATCTGCCGCTCTGCTTGGCCATCATTGCGGGGCTTGTGCTCTTCGGCTGGTTGCTCACCCGAGGGCTCTGCTGGCTGGTGCGACGCAGCGACCTTGGCGAAGGCTTGGAGATACTTGCCGAGGCAACCCTGGCTCTGTCGGCAGTTGTGGCCACCCCCATTGCGCTACTCTTTGTGATTGGTGGCGGAGTGTATGGCAAAGCGCTGCTGATTATGGCTATTGTGGTAGCTGTCATAGGGCTATTGACCTATGCTATAAAGAGTTTTGTATTTTTTCTTGAACAAAAAATTTCAATTTTGCTTTGGCTTTTGTACCTTTGCGCCGCAGTTTTGATTCCATTGGGCGTTATTGTTTCGACAGTACTGCACAATAGTACCCTGTAAAGTAGAACCAAAAATACACAAAGCATTGGAAATTAGAGAGATACTGGTATCGCAGCCCCAACCTGCGGTTATTGAAAAATCCCCCTTCTACGAGCTCGCTCAGAGCAACAAGATTAACATCACCTACAAGCCGTTTATCAAAATCGAGGGCATCTCGCTCAAAGAATTCCGTTCGCAGAGAACCGAAATCTTGGACTATACGGCCGTGATTTTCACAAGTCGTACCACCGTAGACAACTTTTTCCGCATCTGTGAGGAGGCGCGTATCACCGTGCCCGAGACGATGAAGTATTTCTGCATCACCGAGGCTATCGCACTCTACTTGCAGAAGTATATCGTCTACCGCAAGCGCAAAATTTTCTTTGCCGACGGCCAGTTCGACCACTTTATGGAGAGCATCCTCAAACACAAAGACGAGAAGTTTATCCTTGCACTGGCCGAGCCCCACAGCCCCGAGATTCCCGAGGCACTCAAACGCTTGGGCGTAAACCACGCAAGCATCATCTTTGCCCGTACCGTAAGCGCCGATCTGGAGAGTGTAGACCTCGGCAAGTACGACGTGTTGGCGTTTTACAGCCCCAACGAGATTGCGGCCCTCGTGTCGCACTTCGGCCAGAAGGAGGATATGCCTATGATTGCCGTCTTTGGCGACAAGACCGCTGTGGCCGCCGCCAATGCGGGTTTGAAGGTATATGCCAAAGCTCCCGCACCCGGCACTCCAAGTATGGCCAAGGCCATTGAGTTGTTGGTCGAGGCTGCCAAGAGCGGCAAAGAGCTCGCCCCCATCGAGATTGACGAGAACCACGCTGCCGAGGATTTCATCAAGGCTCAGGAGGCTAAGCCCGTCAAGAAGTCGAGGGCTAAGCGCAAACCCGCCGAGGCCACCGCAGCTCGCAAATAGGCCACAAGAGGCAAAAACAATAAGGGGCACTCCGAGGGGTGCCCCAAAACTATTAGAACAGCAGACAACCACACCCAAACCATCGTGGCAACACAACCCACATACTCGCTCTCGAAGGCCGAAAGGCTCCGAGGAAAGGCTGCCGATATGCTCTTCAAGGGGAGCAAGGGTGGTTTTGTCTTTCCGTATAGGTTTGTCTACAAGGTGCGCGCGGCCGAGCCGAGCGACCAGGCGGCCGTGTCGGTACTCTTCTCTGTTCCCAAGCGCAACATCAAGCGTGCCGTGGGCCGCAACTTGCTGAAACGTCGCACCCGCGAGGCGTATAGGCTCAGCAAACTCGACTTGCTCCACAAGGCCACCGAGAAGGGGTTGCACGTTGATATTGCCCTGATCTACTCCCACAAGGAGCCACTCGAATACACCCCCCTCAGCAATGCAGTTCAGAAGATTTTGGCAAAAATTTCTTGCGGGCTGTAAGTGGGTGCTGAGTGCCCCTTTTGTGGCTCTTATCCGCTTTTATCAGATTTGCATTTCGCCCCTGAAACCCACGCCATCGTGTAGGTTCACCCCCACGTGTTCGCAGTATGCCTTGGAGGCTGTGCGCAAGTACGGCCCGCTGAAAGGAGGTTGGTTGGCCATTAAGCGCATAGCTCGCTGCCACCCTTGGGGCGGTAGTGGCTACGACCCCGTGCCGTAGAGTGGAGAATTGAGGCAAATGCGAGTAAGCGAGGGCAGAGCAAATTCATTTGCTTTGCCGAGCGGGAGCATGTTAGAGCAAGCGAAGCTTGGTCAATTGAGAATTGAAAGTTGAAAGTTATGGTGCGCCCGCAATTCGGGCGCATTTTTTTGTACCCCTCACCTAAGCTCCTTAATGACTTTAAGGACATTAAGGGCCTTAATGATTTTAATAAGAGATATAAGAGTTATAGGAGTTATAGGAATTCTATTACTCTTATTACTCCTATAAATCCTATAAATCTTAGACGTTAGACCTTAGTCGGTCGACGGTCGACGGTCGACGGTCGACAAAACAAACAGAGGGCTCGGTATTGCTACCGAGCCCTCTGCTTTTTTATATCCCAGCGGATTAGAACTTAACCTTAACCTCTTTCGATACGAAAGGCTCGTTCTTCGATTTGGGGAACTTAACGGTGATGGTGGCTTTCTCGCCGTCAACACTCTTCAAAGTAGCACCCTCAATACCCTTAATCTCGCCACGAACGAAGATCTCTACATCAACCTCGTCTTTGGGCAGGCCTGCAACGGTCAGAACATAAGCGTTGCAACCTTTGCAGAAGCGCTCCTTCTCGATCTTGATGTGGGTATCCAAGTCGCCAATTGCCAGGGGCACAAGATTGAGCATAACGCCAACACCACCCTCGGTCTTAACAACCACTTTGGCCTCGCCAGCCAGGGCGATGAGCTCTTTCAGGGCAACCTGAACGCTCTGTACCTTCTCGGCAACCTCATACTCAACAGCCACGCCATTAACCTCTACGCCCAGAACTTTGGTAGCCAGGGGCAGAACAGCGGTGAAGTCTACATTCACGCCCTCGCCGGTGAGGGTGTAGTTGTACGAGTCGGCCTCGCGAACGTATGTCATATTAACATACTTGTCGGCCATACGGATATTCTTAACCTCGGCATCTTTCCAATCTACGGGGAATGCGGGCGAGAGTGCCAAGCGATTCTCCAAAGCGAAAGCCTCAACACCTGCCAAGCCCTCGATAAGAGCGTAGATGGGCATCGAGCTCGACCACTGCTGGTGCGAGCAGATACCGGTGAAGGTGAATTTGTCGCCCTGAATTACCTCGGGAATGTTGCCGTAATCCCAATACTTGTAGATATCCAGCTGCGAGTATGCGTGGCGGAATGCCTGCGAGTAAAGACCGGCTTTGTACTCAGCAACGGTTGCGTGGCCGGTGTGGAAGGGCCATACACCACCATACTGGTAGCCACCGATTGCGTAGTAGGGGCTGTCGTAGCCTACCATCTTCACACCCCAGTTGGTCGAGTAGTACTTCGACGAGAAGTTCTCGGCAGTGAGGATAGCTTTGCGCTCGTCGTCAAATACCTCGAACCACACGGGAGTACCACCCAAAACGCACTTCTGCTCCTGGTAGGTGCCGTCCTTCATCAGACCGTGGTTGTAGAATTTCAGCTCCTCGTTCCAGAACTCGTTGTTGATTTTGTCCACCACGATTTTGCAATCTTTGCGATACTGCTCTGCCAACTCGGCCTCGCCCATCAGGTCGGCCATCTCGGCACCCAGCCTCAGAGCCTCGGCCCAAGCGGTAGCCAAGTAAACCTCGGTGTGAGCACCATAGAGCTGGTAGCACTCCTGCCAGCCGTGGCCCACGTTGGTATTCTCGATGAGCAGGTCGCCATCGGTATCGGTCGAGTAGCAGAAGTCGATCGACTGTTTGATGTTGTGCCACTCTTTCTTGATGAACTCCACGTCGCCCGAAGCCTGCAAGTAGCGACCAGCCAATACAACGTAGAGAGGAGTTGAATCCGAAGCGTCGTAGTGGGCCGAGCCGCTGGTGGTCAGCTCGTGGTAAACCTTACCATCGGGATCCTGATATTTACCGAAGGTGATCAGAATATCTTTAATCTTGTCGTAGTCACCGTAGTTGATCATACCGATACCGGTGCACTCGGTGTCACGACCGAAGTACCAAGCATAACCGGGACGGCCGCTCACTGCGTGGCCACCATTCCAGCCCCTGTAAGTCGAGAAGTAGCCCGACTGCATCGATTTACCCAGCGAGGGGGTGTGGCAGAAGAACTTGTCGGTCGAAATGAGAGCCCAGCGGTAGGCTTTGTTGAACTCCTCGTCACTGCTGTTGATAGCCAGCATATTTACGTCGAACGAGTCGAAGTAGGCTTTGGCATCTTTGTTCAGCTGCTCCACCTTGCCCACATTCTGGCCGATGAGTTTAGCCGATTTGTCGACGCCCTCCTCGCCACCGGCGATGTAGAGGTTCACCGACTGCTCTGCGCCCTCAAACTCGTAGAGGAATGCCACCTGTTTGTATTTGGCAGGGGTCTGGTCGAATTTAGCCACGTCGAGGTGACGGAACTCATACTCGCCACACTGTGCAGCTGCGGGAGCCTTGTCGAACAGGGTTACGAGGTTGAGCTCCTTGGCGCGGTCGTAAACCACAGCCTGTTTGTTGTTGTTGGCGATACCGTAGTAGAGGGTGCCGGTTGCATCGAGCGAGTAGGGCCACATCAGACGCAAGTTGCTGGTGTAGGTAACAAACACTTTCTCGATATTCTCGCCACTCCAATCGTAGCGGATAGCCATAATGGGGTCTTTGAGCGAAGCCACAACAAACTCCCTGAGGGTTGCGCCATCTTTGAGCTCATACAGACGCTCCAACGACTCGGGGCGTTTGGTGATGGTGGGATAGATGTTGTGCAACCACTCCACCTTGTCGCTGCCTTTGTACTGAACACCGATGTTCAGGTCGCGCATAACCATTACGGGGTGCATCCAAATCTCGTCGATGCGACCACGCTCACCAGCCATGGCCAACACCTGGTGACCTGCCACGTTCCAATAGTTCTGGGGCTCGGCTTTGCGGGTGTGCTCCATCTCCGAAACCTCGGGGGTCCAAGCAGCCTCCACTTTTGCCTTGATGTTTTTGATGGGGAGTTTCTCTACCTTCTCGGTCTTAACGCTGTCGAAGGGCCAATAGCGAGGCTCCGAAGGCGACTTAACGCCGGCCAGGTAGTTCACCGAGTTGTTGGTGAAGATCTCCAAGGTCGAGCGGTTTACGTTAGGCTCGGCATAGTAGAGGTAGCCACCCACGGCCAAGATGTTACCCTTGCCAACGGGGGTTTCCCACACGATTTTGCGATTCTCGTGGTAGCGGATGTAGGCCCAGTTTACGCCTACAACCTTTGCACCCTCGGCCTTGGGCAGATTTGCGCCCGAAAAGCCCCAGTTGCGTGCAAAGTTGTCGACGGTTGCTTTCCAAACGTATGCGCCACCGTGCATACCATCGTAGATGGGGTGCTCGCGGTAGCCGTGGAAACCAACGGCACGGCCACTACCATAGTCGGTAGCGTCCTGATACTCAACCTCCAACTGCTGAGGCTCTACGCCCCACTCGTTCAGCAGACGCACACCGTCCATAGTCAGCATCAGCTGGCCGCCTTTCTCGACATACGACAGTACTGCATCTTTCAGAGCCAACTCCTTGGCGTCGATAGCTGCGGTGTCGCCACGGTGGTAGATAACCACGTCGGCTGCACCAAGTTTGTCGCTCAACTGGTCGATATCAACGACCTCGATTACGCGACCCTCGCTCTCGATAACCTCGCAGAGCGCCTCGATCTCGGCGTCAATGGTGTGGGCCGATTTGACTACCACAACATTTGCCTCATTGTTGCACGACCAAAGGCCCAAAGCCACGATGGCCGCACACAGTGCAAAGTAAAATTTCTTCATCTCTTTGTGTTGTTTATGATTATTTATGTGAATTTCTGCTCTTTACGTTAGTCGATTTTCGAGCCGTAGGCCAAATCGCCCGCATCGCCCAAACCGGGGATGATGTAGCTCTGGGCTGTCAACTCAGCATCCACCGCTGCACACCAGATGTGTGCATTGTGGGGCAGGTGCTTGGCAGCATACTCCACACCCTCCTCGCTTGCGATTACTGCTGCAACGTGCAACTCGCTGGGCACACCACCCTTGGCAGCCAACGCCTCGTAGGAGTAGACCAACGAAGTGCCTGTGGCCAACATGGGGTCTACCAGAATGAGGGTTTTGCCCTCCAACTGGCCGCACGAAATGTACTCCACCTTCACCTCAAACGAGTTGTCTTTGTGGTGCTTGCGGTAGGCCGACACAAATGCGTTCTGAGCCCTGTCGAAGTAGTTCAAGAAACCCTGGTGGAAGGGCAGACCGGCACGCAGAATGGTTGCCAGCACGATTTTGTCGTCGCTCAGCATCACCTCGGCCTCGCCAAGTGGAGTCTCCACAATGTGGGGGGTGTAGTTGAGCGTCTTGCTGATTTCGTAGGCGCAAACCTCGGCAATTCGCTCCAAGTTGCGACGAAAACGCATACTGTCCTTCTGAATTACGGCATCACGAATCTCTGCCAAAAATGTGTTGAGAATCGAATTCTCGCTGTTTAGGATGTGTACCATAGATTAGTATTGAGTGTGTTTGTTTAGTTTTCTTTGCCTTGCAACCACCTCTAATAGAGGAAGTTGTTGAACGGATAGCGGCCTGCGTGAATCTCCCTGACCATACCATACAAGTCGCTGCGGAACTTGTCGATGTTCTCTTTGTTGATAGCCGAAATGAAGATACAGGGGGTGTTGGCCTTGGCAATCCAGCTGCGCTGCAACTCTTCCAACGAGATGTTTTCGCGGGTTGCAGGTGTCAGGTCGTCCTCCTCCTTGGGGGTGTAGGTATAAGCGTCTATCTTGTTGAACACCAGGTATACAGGCTTGTCACTCGCACCAATGTCGGCCAGAGTCTGCTTCACCACATTCAGCTGATCCTCAAATGCGGGGTGCGAAATATCCACAACGTGAATCAACAAGTCGGCCTCCCTCACCTCGTCGAGCGTAGATTTGAAAGCCTCGACCAGCTGGGTGGGCAACTTGCGGATAAATCCAACGGTGTCCGACATCAGGAAGGGAAGGTTGTCGAAAACCACCTTACGCACCGTGGTATCCAACGTAGCGAAGAGTTTGTTCTCGGCAAAGACATCGCTCTTGCTGATGAGGTTCATCAGCGTCGATTTGCCCACGTTGGTATAGCCCACCAGCGCAACCCTCACCATCGAGCCACGATTGCTCCTCTGCACCGCCATCTGGCGGTCGATCTTTTTGAGCTCCTCTTTCAGCTTCGAGATATTGTTGCGCACAACCCTTCGGTCGGTCTCAATCTCCCTCTCACCGGCACCACCACGAGTACCCGTACCACCACGCTGACGCTCCAAGTGTGTCCACATACCTGTCAGTCGGGGCAGCATATACTCATACTGGGCCAACTTCACCTGCGTTTTGGCATAGGCCGTGCGGGCCCTCTGCACAAAGATATCCAAAATCAGGCGGGTACGGTCCGAAATCCTGCGACCTCCCAACGCCTTCTCGATGTTGCGTGTCTGCGAGGGCGACAACTCGTCGTCGAAGATGATAACATCTATCTCGTGCTCCTCGCACCACTCGCCAATCTCCTCCAACTTACCGGGGCCCACAAAGTAGCGGCTGTCGGGCGAGGAGAGTTTCTGCACAAAGCGGTGCTCGGTTACAATATGAGCAGTCTCGGCGAGAAATTCCAACTCGTCGAGATACTCCACCACCTGCTCCATAGGCTGCCTGTCGCGACACACGGCCACGAGCACAGCCCTCTGTTGGAGCAACTCTTGTTGTTGCTTTTGTTGTTTGTTTTCGTCCATCAGGGCGCTTGGTAAAATCCAAAAAAAACAATTTCACAAAGGCACCGCCCCACCAAGTTTGTCACCAAACACTCTGTTGCTACATCTACGCAACAAAGCCTTTCAACACTCCCCTTGGCTCTTGGGCATACCTTATATTATAATACACAAACAAGGGGGCTACTTCCCAAAGAAAAGTAACTCCCCCCTTGTCGTGAGAATATCTACTATTACTGCAAAGTACAGTTGATAGGCAGGATGTATTTTACACGCACCACAGCGTCACGCTGGCGGCCGGGAGTCCACTTGGGCGATTTGTTGAGTACGCGACGTACCTCGTCCTCGTAAACACGGTCGGGCGACTGCAAGAACTCGATGTTGGTCAGACGGCCATCTTTCTCGATAACGAACTGAACAACCACACGGCCCTGGATACCGTTCTCGGCAGCGATTGCAGGAATTACAAACTCCTGAGCAACCCACGCACGGAAGGTGTTAAGGTCGCCACCCATGAACGAGGGCATAACCTCTACCTTCAAGAATGGAGCCTCCTCCTGAACCTCCTCCTCTACAACGATCTCCTCTACAATAATCTCGTCCTCGGTAAACTCGGCAAAGTCGAACTCAGTCTCGATCTTGGTGTCGTTTTTCACAACCTTGATAAAGTCGCTAATGAGCTGAACGGCCTGTTTAACGGGAGCCTGAGGTTTCTGCTCTTCGGGTTTAGTGATGTCTGCGAGGTCCATTTCCACCTCGGGACCGCTAACCTGAATGATTTCGATGGTCTTTTTCTCCTGACCAACGCTGAACGCAACGATGCAAAAAGCGAGTGCGACAATCATACCAATCTCCAAGAAGATACCTTTTTTGTTTTGGAGATCAACTTTGGGGTTCTTTTTTACTTCCATTTTATTTTGTTTATTTAATTGTTATTCAACCACTTGCGGGCCAAGGACACATACAACACACCCTTTTAGCCCAATTTGTACCTACAAATATATGAAGTTTTTTTGAAATAAAATCGTTTTAGAGTGTAATTATTTCCAAAATAAGTAATATCTTTGCAACGCAAATGGGGGATTAGCTCAGTTGGCTAGAGCGCTTGCATGGCATGCAAGAGGTCACGGGTTCGACTCCCGTATTCTCCACCAAATGATAGGCGACCTTTTCGGGTCGCCTATTTTCATTTGGGGAGAATAGTCTTTACATTCCTCCTAAATCCCCCTTTGAGAAAGGGGGACTTGGTCGCTACGCGATAGTTGTTGCACCCGTGACTTCTGAGGCCCTGCTTGGCGGGGACACCAAGCGCGATTTCGACCACCCCTCCCAACCTCCCCTGTCGTAGGGGAGGAGCAACACACGCCCCCGTCACTTCGTGACACCCCCTCTAACTTAGAGGGGGAATTCAAATCACTGCCCCCCCCTAAGCTAGGGGGGCAACTATCCCTAAATTCCTTAAACTCCCTAAAATCCCTAAGCACCTTAAAGACTTTAAGGACTTTAAGGGTCTTGATAATTTTATAGGAGATATAAGAGATATAGGACTTATAAGAGTTATAGAATTCTTAGCACTCTTATTACTCCTATAAATCTTAGTCGGTCGACGGTCGACGGTCGACATTTTTCCCCTCGCTTTTTCACTTTCCGAAAAAGTTTTGTATCTTTACCCCAAACAAGCAATCATTAACCAAAATTCTACATAGACTTATGTTCGCAAAACAGACCTACATCGCTCGTCGCAACCAACTGCGCCAGCGTATGCCCAAGGGCGGTATCGTTGTGCTCATCGGCAACAGCGAGGCTCCTCGAAACTATTTCGACAACGCCTACTCGTTCCGCCAAGACAGCACCTTCCTCTACTATTTCGGCCTCCAAAACGCCAACCTTGTGGGTGTCATCGACCTCGACAACGAGGTGGACTACCTCTTTGGCGACGACTACACCGTAGACGACATTATCTGGATGGGCCCTCAGCCCTCGATTGCCGACCTGGCAAGCAGCGTGGGCGTAGAGAAAAGCGCACCCTTTGCCGAGGCTCGCAACTTCATCCAGGCAGCCATCCGCTCGGGCCGCAAGGCACACTACCTCGTGCCCTATCGTGGCGAGGGCGTGTTGCTTATGAGCAAGCTCACAGGCATCAAGACCTCGGAGCACTACAACCACTACTCTACCGACCTGGCTATCAACGTAGCCGCCATGCGTGAGGAGAAGAGTGCCGAGGAGATCGAAGAGCTCGAAAGAGCCTACAAGATTGGCTACGCTATGCACACTACCGCCATGCGCCTGACCAAAGAGGGCGTTAGCGAGCGCACCATCGCCGGAGCAATGGAGGGCGTTACCCACCAGCTGGGCGAGGGTGTGTCGTTCCACAGCATCGTGTCGCAGCACGGCGAGACTCTCCACAACCACAACCACGACGGCATCTGCACCAATGGTCGCCTGCTGTTGGTTGATGCCGGTGGCGAGACCGTGAACAACTACTGCTCGGATCACACCCGTACCTACCCCGTGAGTGGCAAGTTCAGCCCCATTCAGCGCGAGATTTATAACATCGTACTCCACAGCCACGACGAGGTTATCCGCATAGCCAAACCCGGCATGTACACCGACCTGCACAAAGCTTCGTTCAAGGCTCTGGCCGAGGGTCTGATTGGTATGGGCCTGATGAAAGGCAATGCCGACGATGCTGTCGAGGCTGGCGCTGTTCAACTCTTTATGCCTCACGGCTTGGGCCACGGTATGGGTATGGACGTACACGACTGCGAGGCTATGGGCGAGCGCGGTATGGCCGATTATAGTGCCATGGTGGCTCGTGCCGACGAGATCGACACCTGCATTATGCGTTCGCGCTGGCGCCTGCGCCCCGGTACTGTTATGAGCGACGAGCCCGGTATCTATTTCATCCCTGCACTTATTGAGCAGTGGAAGAGCGAGGGCAAGTGCGCCGACTTTATCAACTACAACAAGTTGCCCGAGTTCTACGACTTTGGCGGCATCCGTATCGAGGACGACCTGCTGATTACTGCCGATGGTAACACCGTCTTTGGCCACGACAACCCCATCCCTGTTACTGTGGAGGAGATCGAGGCCTTTATGGCAAACAACTAATCGCCCACTGTGGCGATATGCAAAAGGAGCTGATATTCAGGCGAATATCAGCTCCTTTTTTAACTTGCTTTTTAAAACAACCCCTATGCGGTGGATTGTGTGTAAAAAGAAAACGGGGAAAGTTTTTCAACTTTCCCCGCCACAGTACCCAGAGCCGGGGTCGAACCGGCACAGGGGTGAACCTATTGGTGTTTGAGACCAACGCGTCTACCGATTCCGCCATCTGGGCATCTTTCAGCGCACAAAGATACACATAAATTTCAATATACAAAATTCGGAGTGCATTTTTTTGCCAAACAGCACTCTGTGCGCCCAAACTTTCGCCCCTATTCAATAAAGGTGGTTATCCTCTTGCGCACGTCGGCATCGGTGTTTTGCGCCCTCCACTCCTGGGGCGACATTCCAACGTGGCGTTTGAAGTAGCGACAGAAGAACGAGGGGGTAGCAAAGTGCAAGCGCTCCGAGATTTCGAGCGTATTGAGCGTGGTGCTCATCAAGAATTTCTGCGAAATCTTTATCACGGCATCCGCAATAATATCCGAGGGGGTTTTGCCCAGCACTCGTTTGATCTTCGACGAGAACTTCTTGGGCGTGAGTTCAAACTGCTCGGCATAGTACTCCACATCGCGGTGCTCCTGACAGCCCACAATCAGCATCATCGTAAAGCGTTTGGCCAACTGCTCGTCGCCCGAAAGCTGTCGCACGGTCATATTGCGTTTCAGGAACACATCTACCAACTCCGAGCGCAACAGAGCCAACAGACCTCGGTCGATGTCGGCGCGGTTGGGGTTGCGATAGTTTTCGATCGACGCCTCCACATAGCTCATAAATGTCGACAGAGTATTGTATTCCTGCTTGTAGAGCGAGATTACGGGCATGTGTTTGATTCGTGGGAAGGTGTTCACAAGGCTGTCTACCGAGGCCTCTTCGGTAATCAGGCCGATAAGTATGCGGGCCTGGAAATCGGTGGTAACGGCCGACAGGCGGTAGTAGGTGCCTGCGAAGATTATGAGCATTTGTCCTGCTTTGAGGGTGTGTGATGTTCCCTCGACCGACACAACGGCGCCGCCCTCTTGGCAGAGCCAGATCATCACCGAGTTGCGCAACATCATCGAGCGGTCGGTAATCATCTCGGCCAGGGGACCTGTGCCATCAAAATCGATTACCTGGAAGGAGGCTTCGGGTTGCAGTTTGAACCACTTTACAACGTCGTCGTAAGAGCCGGACCAATTGAGTTTATTCTCCATAGGTTAGGTTTGTTTGGGGAGTAATGGTCTATTGTTCTTATAATCGCTTGCAATATAGGGCGTTGGTTTGGATTTTGCAACAAATCCCCACCAAAAGAGGGCCTAAATTCTCGAATTATGTTCTATTTTTCCGATTAAATTGGTGCAAAACAAACAACATACGGTAATTTTTGCACATCTTGGGGAATTACGACAATGGTGGATTGGGGGGCGACGATGGTGGATTTGAGGGATTGAG